>NZ_CP075566.1:4100000-4406250 GCF_018502625.1 Pseudomonas hormoni | reverse complement strand
ACACCCAAACCGCGCAGTCCCACACCGACTGGCTGGCTACGCTGCACAGCATTGAAACCCTGAAACCGAACACTATCGTGCCGGGTCATTACCTGGGCAAGAGCGCGCGCTCCCTGGCCGCGGTGAAATTCACCGCGGATTACATCAAGGCTTTCGACGAAGAAACCGCCAAGGCCAAAGACTCTACGGCGTTGATTGCCGCAATGAAAAAACGCTACTCGACCCTGGGCGAAGAAAGCTCGCTGGAGCTGAGCGCGAAAGTCGCCAAGGGTGAGATGAAGTGGTAACCCGCCATACCTGAAACTGAAGCAGCTTTTGTGGCGAGGGAGCTTGCTCCCGCTGGAGTGCGAAGCGCTCCCCGGCATTGTGTCAGGCTCACCGCATTGGCAGGTTTACGACTGCTTCGCAGCCGAGCGGGAGCAAGCTCCCTCGCCACAAAAGCACCTTTGCCACGTAAACCCGATTACCTCAGATACACCCAAGCCAACTGGAGAACATCATGAGCAAAATCGCAATCATCGGTGCCACCGGCCGTGCCGGCAGCCAACTGCTGGAAGAAGCCCTGCGTCGCGGTCACAGCGTTACAGCCATCGCTCGCGAAACCTCGAAGATCGGCCAGCGTGCCGGGGTGGTCAGCAAGAACGTTGACGCTCTTGATGCCGAAGCGCTGCAAGCGGCGGTCGCGGGTCATGACGTGGTGATCAGTGCCGCGCACTTCACGACCCTTCCTGCCAGCGCCGTCATCGGGCCGGTAAAACGGGCCGGGGTGAAACGTCTGCTGGTGGTCGGCGGTGCCGGTTCGCTGTTGCTGCCGGACGGTACTCGCGTTATCGACAGCAAAGGTTTCCCTGAAGAGTACAAAACCGAGGCCAGTGCCGGAGCTCAATTCCTGGAAAACCTGCGTCAGGAAAAGGATCTGGACTGGACTTTCCTGTCGCCGTCGGCGGAGTTTGTCGAAGGTGAGCGCACGGGTTCGTTTCGGATCGGCAAGGATGATTTGCTGGTGAGCAGTGAAGGGCGGAGCTGGATTACCTTCGCCGACTATGCGATTGCGATGATCGATGAAGTGGAAGCGCCAAAGCATTCCCGTCAGCGGTTCACAGTCGGTTACTGATTAAACCGAACCCCTGTGGGAGCGACCCTCTGTGGCGAGGGAGCTTGCTCCCGCTCGGCTGCGAAGCAGTCGCAAAATCTGAGAATGCGATGTGGCTGACACACTGCAGGGGAGCGCTTCGCACTCCAGCGGGAGCAAGCTCCCTCGCCACACAGGCTCACTCCCACAGGGTTTCGGGGCTCAACGCGATTGAGCCTGCTCCACCAACCACCCCATCAATTCGCGCAACTTCGGCGAAGGCGCCGGTTTCTCCGGGAACACCAGGTAATACGCCAACCCCGTTTTCACCTTCAATTCAAACGGCATGACCAGCCGCCCGGCACTCAGGTCGTCGCCAATCAATGACCAATCGCCGATCGCCACACCGGTCCCTTGGGACGCCATCGACATCGCCAGGTCCAGGGTCTCGAAATGCTGGCCTTTGCTGACGTTGCTCAATTGAAGATCCGCCGCTTTCAACCAGGCATTCCAGTCGCGCTCATCCCGCGTCGGGTGCAGCAACAAGTGCTGTTGCAGATCCGCTGGCGTCTGCAACGCCATCGGCCCGTCCAGCATCGGCCGTGAACACACCGGCGTCAGTTGCTCATCGAACAGCAGATAAGACGTCAACGCACTGTCCGGCGGTGCGCCATACATCACCGCCGCGTCGAATTGCTCGCGATGGAAATCCACGCCGTGCTTGACCGTGGTGGTCAATTCCACCGGCACATCCGGGCGCTCTCGTTGCCACTGCAAAAGACGCGGCAACAACCAGCGCATCACACAAGTCGGCGCCTTGAGTTGCAGGGTTTCGCGCTTCTCGCCGATCTGCTCCACCGCCTCGTCGATCAAGCCGAAAATCTGCTGCACCCGTGGCAGCCACTCCCGTCCTTCGGCCGTCAGGTCCAGCCCTCGAGCCTGGCGAATGAACAGCTCATAACCCAGATGCTCCTCCAGCCCGGCGATCTGCCGACTCACCGCGCCCTGGGTGATGAACAGCTGTTCGGCCGCACGGGTGAAGTTGCAGCACTGCGCGGTGATCAGAAAAGTGTGCAACGCCGGCAGGGGAGGCAATTGTTTCATTGGGATCCAAGGTATGACGTGAAGACATGGCTAGTATGACTTTTTATCCATTGTTGCGGCTACGTGTCGCCCGTTCCAATGAGGTCATCCCTGGACCTGCCCGCTCATCATAAACACTGCGCAGGCCCGGCGTCTCAAACGAACAAAAAGGGCAAAAGACATGGCGACGTGCGGCGAAGTATTGGTCAAGTTACTCGAAGATTACGGGGTTGAGCAGGTGTTCGGCATTCCCGGGGTTCACACCGTGGAGCTGTATCGCGGGCTGGCCCGTTCGAGCATCAACCACGTTACTCCGCGTCACGAACAGGGCGCCGGTTTCATGGCCGACGGTTATGCACGCACCAGCGGCAAACCGGGTGTGTGCTTCATCATCACCGGTCCTGGCATGACCAACATCACCACCGCCATGGGCCAGGCCTACGCTGATTCGATTCCGATGCTGGTGATCTCCAGCGTGCAATCGCGCAGCCAGTTGGGCGGCGGTCGCGGCAAGCTGCACGAACTGCCGAACCAGAGCGCCTTGGTCGGCGGCGTGGCAGCGTTCTCCCACACCCTGATGTCGGCGTCCGAATTGCCGGGCGTATTGGCTCGCGCCTTCGCCCTGTTCCAGGCCGGTCGCCCGCGTCCTGTGCACATTGAAATTCCGCTGGACGTGCTGGTCGAAGAGGCCGATGACCTGCTCGCCAGCCTGCCGGTCAACATCGACCGTGCCGGTGCTTCGCCAAGCGCGATCAGCCGCATGACCGACCTGCTCGCCGGCGCCAAGCGCCCGCTGATTCTCGCCGGTGGCGGTGCCATCGATGCCGCCGCTGAGTTGACTGAACTGGCCGAACTGCTCGACGCGCCGGTGGCCCTGACCATCAACGCCAAAGGCATGCTCGAATCCAACCATCCGTTGCTGATCGGCTCGACCCAAAGCCTTGTCGCGACCCGCGCCCTTGTGGCTGAAGCTGACGTAGTGCTGGCGATCGGCACCGAACTGGCAGAAACCGACTATGACGTCACCTTCGCCGGCGGTTTCGAGATTCCCGGCGTGCTGCTGCGCGTGGACATCGACCCTGACCAGACCGTGCGCAACTACCCGCCGAAAGTCGCCCTGGTGGCCGATTCGCGCAACGCTGCCCAAGCCTTGTTGAGCGCGCTGTCCCACAAGTCGCTGGCCGAGCGCCGCAACGATTGGGGCCAGGTCCGTGCCGCACGTCTGCGTGAAGACCTCGCCGCCACCTGGGACGCGCCGACCCTGGCCCAGACCCGCTTCCTCGAAACCGTTCTGCACGAATTGCCGGACGCCGTGTTTGTCGGCGATTCGACCCAACCGGTGTACACCGGCAACCTGACCTTCAACCCGGAACGCCCGCGCCGCTGGTTCAACTCGTCCACCGGTTACGGCACCCTCGGTTACGCCTTGCCGGCAGCGATTGGCGCCTGGCTCGGTGGCAGCATTGAAAACGGCGCACGTCCTCCGGTGGTGTGCCTGATCGGTGATGGCGGCCTGCAATTCACCCTGCCGGAACTGGCCAGCGCCGTTGAAGCGCGCACGCCGGTGATCGTCCTGCTGTGGAATAACCAGGGCTACGAAGAGATCAAGAAATACATGGTCAACCGCGCCATCGAACCGGTCGGCGTGGACATCTACACCCCGGACTTCATCGGTGTCGCCAAGGCGCTGGGCTGCGCGGCTGAAGCGGTCGACGGTGTTGATCAGTTGCGCAGTGCGCTGCGCTGCGCCACCGATCGCCAAGGGCCAACCCTGATTGAAATCGATCAGACCCAGTGGATGAAGGCGGTGTCGAAATGACGTTTCCTACCACCCTCGATGGTCTGTTCATTGACGGAAAATGGTCGGCCGGCAGCGAACATCTGCGCGTGATCAACCCGGCCACCGAAGCGCTGCTGACCACCGTGAATGGCGGCGATGCAAACGCCGTCGATCAAGCCGTGAACGCAGCGACCGAAGCCTTCAAGGCCTGGTCGCAAACCACCGGTGCCGAGCGTGGCGCGATCCTGCGCAGGATCGCCGTCGGCGTGCAGGCCGGTCGTGAGCAGTTGATGCAGTTGCAGTCGAGCAACAACGGCAAACCGCTGTTCGAAGCCGCCATCGACGTTGATGACGTGATCGCTACCTTCGAGTACTACGCCGGTCTGGCCGAAGGGCTCGATGCGAAACAGGACAGCGCAGTCGAGCTGCCCACCGATGACTTCAGCGCCCGTGTGCGCCGTGAGCCGTGTGGTGTGGTCGGCCTGATCGTGCCGTGGAATTTCCCGATGGTTACTACCGCCTGGAAACTCGCCCCGGCCCTGGCCGCCGGTTGCTGCGTGGTGCTCAAACCTTCCGAAGTGACGCCACTGCCGGAGCTGGAACTGGCGGCGATCATCGCCGAGGCCGGTTTGCCCAAAGGCGTGTTCAACCTGGTCTGCGGCACTGGCCTGGCCGTCGGTGCGCCGATGTCAGCCGACCCGCGCATCGCCAAGATTTCCTTCACCGGCAGCAACGCAGTCGGTGTGCAAGTGATGCAACGCGCCGCCGAAACCGTGAAGGGCGTGAGCCTCGAACTGGGTGGCAAATCTTCGTTGCTAGTGCTCAAGGACGCCGACATCGCGTTGGCGGTGGAAGTGGCCTGCGGCGGTGGTTTCTTCAACGCCGGGCAAATGTGTTCGGCCACCAGCCGTGTGCTGGTCGCCGATGAACTGGCCGACGAATTCCTCCTGCGCCTGAAGGCCCGCGCCGAAGCCATTCGCGTCGCCGACCCGTTCGACCCGAACGTGGAAATGGGCGCGCTGGTCAATCAGGCGCAATACCAACGGGTGCTCGGCCACATCGATCGCGGTTTGAGTGCCGGCGCCAAGCTGATTTGCGGCGGCAATCGTCCTGTAGATCTGCCGCGCGGATATTTTTTGCAGCCGACGATTTTCACCGAAGTGCCCCTCGACAGTGCGTTGTGGTGTGAAGAGATTTTCGGCCCGGTGATCTGCGTGCGCAGTTTTGCCTCCGAAGCCGAAGCGATTGCCCTGGCCAACGACAGTCAGTTCGGTCTGGTGGCCAGCGTGGTGACGCGCGACGCCGAGGCGGCCGATCGGGTCGCCAACGCTTTGCAGGCGGGGCTTGTGTGGATCAACGCGCCGCAAGTGATCTTCCCGCAGACCGCCTGGGGTGGTTACAAGCAGAGCAGCATCGGCCGCGAATTGGGGCCGTGGGGCTTGCAGGCTTTCCAGGAAATCAAACACGTGATTCGCGCCGTCTGACGGCACGAAAAAGGTGAGCGCATGCCTCGTATCGAGGCATGCGCTGGTGTCATGGCTTCGATGAGTTTTTATCGATAGTCAGGTGTTTTGCACGACCTCAGGATGAACTCACTGGTTCAGCCAAGCCCCCGAAAATACGAGGGATAACGCTGATCCGGCCGCGCGGATGCAACAGTTTCGACCTGCCTTATACCTACAAAAACAAAGGGAGTCCGTAATGGGCGAGCATGATCTAAACAGACGTCAATTCATCAAAACCGTGGGCGTGGCCTCGGTGGCAGCGGCGGCCATGAGCTTGCCCTTCGTCAAGGCCAATGCCAGCGACACTCGATTCCAGGGCAAGACCCTGCGTTTGCTGACCTGGTCCGATGACACCGGCCTGGCAGCGCTGCGCAACATCGCAGCCACCTTCGAAGACAAGTACGGCTGCAAGGTTATCGCTGACCGCACCGGCAGTACCTCGGAAATGGTCGCCAAACTGAAAGCCGGCGGTGATCGTCCGCAGTACGACGTCATCACCCTGGCGGGTGTCGGCGCCGAAGGTCTGGCCGCCGCCAACCTGCTGGAAAAACCCAACCTCAACCGCATTCCCAACCTGGTGGATGTACCGGAGAAATACCGCACCGGCGCCAATGGCCACGGGATCGGATACCTGCTCTGGTGCAACAGCCTGGTCTACAGCACCCGCACCATCAAGGAAGCGCCGGACAGTTACGCCGCCCTTTGGGACGCGGAGCTGTCGCCGAACATCTTCCTGCCGCCGCCGAACTGGACCGAGGCCATGGACCTGATCATCATCGCCGCCAAACTGGCCGGTGGTGACGAGCACAACATCGAGCCGGGCTTCAAGAAACTCGCCGAGCTGAAGGATCGTGTGGTGACCCTGGGTGAAAACCCGAACCAGATCGCCGAGCTGTTCCGCACCGGCTCCCTGGACATGGGTGGCCTGTACGCCCCGGCCTTCTTCCCGAAACAGATCCGCGATCCGGCCTACGGCCTGGGCGCTACCTTCGGCATGAAGGAAGGTTTCTATACCGACCTGATGCTGTCGGTGATGCCGAAGAATCGTCCGGGCGATACCGACCTGACCTACGCGTTCATCAACCACTCTCTGGACCCGCTGGTGCAGGGCAAGATGGCTGAAGACATCTACAACGGCCCGGTCAACGCCAAGGCGATCATCTCCGCCGAAGCGCGCAAGAGCCCGTACATCCTCACGCCTGAGCAGATTGCCGAGAAGGCGATCATGCACGACAACGCCTTCCTGGCCACCGTGCATGACCAATGGATTCGTCGTTACACGGAAATCTTTTCTTCCTGATTTTTGAGGTCTGAAGATCGATTGTGGCGAGGGAGCTTGCTCCCGCTCGGCTGCGTAGCAGCCGCAAAACCTGACACCGCGTTGTATCTGAACGGACGCGGTGAATGATCAGGGCCGCTTCGCGACCCAGCGGGAGCAAGCTCCCTCGCCACAGGTTTTTGCCTTATCTCAGTCTTGCTGCTTTCCATTGACGAGACCCTTGCTATGGAACACCAACCTCTGACTCATCCGGTCGTTACCGCTCCGGCGCGCGCCCATCGGGGTGTTTCGCCGACGACGCGTGCCTGGTTTTTCCTCTCGCCGTCGATGCTGTTTCTGGGCGTGCTGATTGCCGCCAGCTTGCTGGTGCTGCGCATGAGCGTGGGCACCAAAGGTGCGGAATGGACCGGGTTCAGCCTGGCCAGCTACGCCCAGTTGCTGGAACCGTATTACCTCAAATCCTTGCTGCTGACCTTGCGCCTGGCGCTGATCAGCGCAGTCATCGCCGTGGTGCTGGCGATCCCTGTGGCCTACACCATGTCGCGCCTGACTTCACCGTTCGTGCGCCGAATCTTCCTCGCCGCTGTGCTGTTGCCATTGCTGGTCAACCTGCTGCTGCAAAGCTACGGCTGGCTGGTGATTCTCGGCCCGGGCGGCATGCTCAATCAGGCGTTGATGGGCCTGGGTCTGATCAAGCGACCGATCATGCTGCTGTACAACCAGAACGGTGTGCTGATGGGCCTGGTGCAAACCGCGTTCCCGTTGGCCGTGTTGCCGATTGCCAGCGCCATGCGCGGCGTCGCCCGTACGTACGAAGAGGCCGCCGCCACCCTCGGCGCCAGTCGTTTTCAGGTGTTCCGTCAGGTGGTGTTGCCGATGAGTTTTCCGGGGATCATTACCGGCGCGACGTTGGTATTCGCCTACAACGCCAGCAGTTTCGTGGTGCCTCTGCTGCTCGGTGGCCGGCGCGTGCCGATGCTGGCGGTGATGGTCCATGACCAGATCGCCCCGCTGATGAACTGGCCCGCCGCATCCGCCGCCGGTGTGGTGCTGATCGTCACCACGCTCGCGATCATGACCTTGTCCGAATACATCACCGGCCGTCGTCGCCGCATGCTGGAGGCTTCGCAATGAGCGCTGTGATCAAGAAGCGTCATTCACTGTTGCCGGGTGATACCGGCAAGTTCGCCGGCATTCTCTCGGGCTTCATTCTGCTGCTGGCGGTGCTGCCGATCCTGACCATGATCGTCATGTCGTTCAGCGGTGCGTCGAACCTCGACTTCCCGCCGAGCAGCTACAGCCTGCAATGGTACAAGGCCGCCTGGCACACCTTTGTATCCCCGGATTCCAGCGATGTGCTGAGCCTCGGCAAAGCCATGACCACCAGCCTGATGGTCGCGTGCCTGACCATGGTCTTCGCCACAATCATCGCGGTGCCGGCGGCCTACGCGCTGACCCGTTGCGAGTTCCGCGGCAAAGCCGTGGCGTTGCAACTGATGTCGCTGCCGCTGGTGTTTCCGATGGTGGTGTTGGGCCTGGCCTTGCTGCTGGTGTTCGACAGCCTGCCGTTCCAGATGACCACCTCGCGTCTGGTGATTGCCCACGTGATTCTGGCGCTGCCCTTCGTGGTGAAAAACTGCACCGCGGCGATGCTTTCCATCGGCAGCGAAGTCGAAGAGGCCGCGCAAATGCTCGGCGCCTCACCGCTGCGAGCGATTGTCGATGTGGTGGTGCCGTTGATGAAGTCGGGGATTCTGGCGGGGATGCTGCTGGCGTTCATCGTTTCGTTCAACGAATTCACCGTGACCTACTTCCTCTACACCATCGACGTGATGACCGTGCCGATCTGGATGTACAGCCGCACCGTGTCGTCGCTCGACCCCACCGTATTTTCGTTTGCCGTGCTGATCGTGCTGATCGACTTCGTCCTGATCTGGGCGCTGGAGAAGCTGGTCGGTGAAGGTGGCGTTTCGTTCTAGCTTCTGCCTGGAGGTGCCTGCGCTCGATCATGCTGCGTTAAAAGTCAGCTCAGAATGCTCATTGACTAAAGTCAACTCCGCTTCTTCGCAGACTTTTGCCTTGCCTGATCATCGCTCGGCGACCTCCAGCCAAAATCCTGATTCTTGAGGTGATTCATATGTCTGGTCTGATTCTGGAAAACGTCGAGAAACATTACGGCTCGGCCTGCGCGGTAAAGGATGTGAACCTGCATTTGCCGGAAGGCAAACTGGTGTGTTTCCTCGGCCCGTCCGGTTGCGGCAAAACCACGCTGCTGCGAATGATTGCCGGGCTTGAAACCCTGACCGGCGGCGAGATTCGCCTGGACGGTGAAGACATCGGTCACACGCCGGCGCATCAGCGCAATTTCGGCATGGTGTTTCAATCCCTGGCGCTGTTCCCGCACATGACCGTGGGGGAGAACATCGCTTATCCGCTGAAACTGCGCGGGGTCAGCAAGGCTGATCAGCAGGCGCGGGTGGTGGAATTGCTGGAACTGATTCAGTTGCAGGAAATGATTGATCGCCCGGTGGCGAAATTGTCTGGCGGCCAGCGCCAGCGTGTGGCGATTGCCCGGGCGATTGCCAACCACCCGAAAATCCTTCTGCTGGATGAACCGCTGTCGGCGCTGGACGCCAAGCTGCGCGAGTCGATGCAGGTGGAAATCCGTCAACTGCAACAGCGCCTGAACATCACCACCATCATGGTGACCCACGACCAGCGTGAGGCCATGACCATGGCCGATATCGTCGTGGTGCTGGGTGAGCATCGCGTGCAGCAGGTCGGCACGCCGATCGAGATTTATCGTCATCCGGCGAACGAATTCGTCGCGGACTTCATCGGCTCGGGCAACATCTTCCCGGCCACGGCGCTGGGCAACGGCAAGGTGGGCTTGCCCGGTGGCGATTCGCTGGAAGTGCCAATCTGCAGCAGCATTGTGGTCGGCGAGAAGGTGAAAATGCTGATCCGCCCTGAAGACCTGCAACTGTCGCACCCGCAAGCGACGGCGGGGAATCGGTTGCTGGGCAAGGTGACGTTCGTGCGGGATATCGGTGCGACGATCGAGACGACCGTGGAGTGTTCGGGCGTGTCGTTTACGGCGTTGAGCACACCGTGTCAGGGGTTTGGGTTGAGCATTGGCAACCCGGTGTCGGTGACATTGCCGGCCGAAGCTTGCCGAGTGCTCGGCGCCTGAAAACACCACCGTACCTGTAGGAGCGAGGCTTGCCCGCGAAAAACGATAACGCGGTCATTCAGATAGACCGCGATGACCCCTTCGCGGGCAAGCCTCGCTCCTACAGGGTTTGTGTGAATCCTGTTACACGGTCAACCGCAACCGCGCCAAATCCCGCAACGGCGGCGCCCCGAACAACCGGCTGTACTCCCGGCTGAACTGCGACGGGCTTTCATACCCGACACGATACCCCGCCGCCGACGCTTCCAGCCCTTCCGCCAGCATCAACCGCCGCGCTTCCTGCAAGCGCAACTGCTTCTGATACTGCAACGGACTCATCGCCGTCATGGCCTTGAACCGGTGATGCAGCGTCGACACGCTCAAATTCACTTCCTTGGCCAAATCATCGATGCGCAGCGGCTGCTCGTAATTGCCGTTGAGCCACTTGATCGCCTGGCTGATGCGGTGGCTCTGGCTGTTGGCGATGGCAATTTCGTACAACCGATAGCCCTGCTGACTGCGCAACAACCGATAGAGAATCTCCCGACGAATCAACGGTGCGAGCATGGCGATGTCTTTCGGTGTGTCCAGCAGTCGCGCCAGGCGCAGCACCGCGTCGAGCATCGCCGTGTCGATTCGTTCGACATACAAACCGCGACCGGTAGGGCGGGTCGGCACGCCGAGCGGGCCGGCGTCGGCAATCAGCGCGGTGATTTCCGCCGGGTCGATGTCCAGCCGTACCGAGAGGATCGGTTCTTCCGACGTGACGTTCACGATCCGCCCGCTCAGGGGCATGGAAACCGACACCACCAGATAATTCAGCGGATCGTAATTGAAGAATTCGTCGGCCAGCCTGACCTCTTTGCGCCCCTGCGCCATGATGCACAACGCCGGTTGCGCCAGCACCGGCGCGAAGTCATGGGACTTGCTGTGTTTGCCCAAAAACAGAGAGCCGACGGCGGTCGCATAATTGCCATCCTCCGTGGTGTTGCGACGAATGATGGCCGCCAGTTCTGCGCGCTGTTTCTCCATGTCGGCGTCCAGCGGGGCTTGAAAGTGATCGAGCGACGACATGCAGGGCATCCTCGGCGAAGCAGTGGGAATGAGCTGAGCTTAAATTTGTGCAAGGCGCAGCGGTAGACACATCCTGCGAAAAGCTTGCCTGATTCTGCACGGGGTTGCGCAGGCGGGTGGCTCTGGCTGCTTAGCGCAGGGAAAACTTGCTCGAACCTCGTGTTTCAGCCCCGTGACAGGTTTTACACATTGTTACAGGTGCTGAAGGCAGCTTCGCAGGATTGTGCAACAAGCCGGCAGGAATCGACTAACGGGGCAGCGTGCGGGCGCTTAACCTTGGATCCTGTCGCAGCCCGTCCCACGGCTGCCACTCGAGTACCTGGGAGGGTTGAACATGTCTACGCAGATCCCCGTCAGTCATATGGCCTTTGTCCGCGCCCGCGCCGGGCGTTCGGCGGAACTCGGTGCGCGTCTCAGCGCCTTGATCGAACCGTCGCGCACTGCGCCAGGCTGCCTGAGTTTTTCCCTGCAGCATTCGCAATGCGATCCCGAATTGTGGCTGGTGTCCGGTTTCTGGACCCATCAGCAAGCCATGACTGCCTATTTCAGCACCCCGGCCATGGAGGTTTTCGCCGAGCTGGTGCAGGAACTGGTGGTCAACAGCCTGGATTTTCATACCTTCAAAGAGGTGTCGGCCGTCCAGGCGCTGGGCCAGACCCAGTCCTGGGTACACAAAATGGCGGGTTGAGGGTTTAATGGCTCGACTTTCCATCAGCCAGGATCCGCGACATGGCACGCAAAGCCTTTGAAACCTTCGAAGCCGTATCCGCCGTAGTCCCCCGCGAGGGCGGTTACTACGCGGCGATTGCCACCAAAGCCATCGGTGGCTCGGGCGCACCGCGCTTCAACAAATTGCTGGAAGAACAAACCTTCAAGACCGCCAAAGAAGCGGACGAGGCTGCCGCCCTGCAACTGACGCACCTCAAGGGCGTCGGCGAAGACGGCGAACTGATCTGGTAATTACTTGACCGCTCCCGGGCGGAACATCTTGAACAATGCCTCAGGCCCCAGCTGAAAATAGTCCGCTGGCCCGCCGCCGCGCAGAATCGGTTCTGCCGCGGCGGTGTCGTACACGCCATCTTTCAACAGCCACTTGGCAATGTGCACGGCCACCACTTCGCCGAGAATCAGCCAGCTCGGCACCACATTGCCGTCGGCGCGTTGCAACTGGATGATCTGCGTGACCTTGCACTCGAAGGACACCGGGCTTTCGGCAACCCGTGGCACCTGAATGACTTTCGACGCCACAGGCGTCAGCCCGGACAATTCGAACTCGTTGACCTCCGGCCCGACCATCGCGCAGCTCTGGTTCATCTGATCGGCCAGTGGCCGGGTCGCCAGGTTCCAGGCGAATTCGCCGGTCTGCTCGATATTGTTCAGGCTGTCTTTGCGCCCGACGCTGGAAAACCCGATGATCGGCGGAATGTAGTTGAACGCGTTGAAGAAACTGTACGGCGCCAGGTTCAGGCGGCCGTTGGCATCCTGCGAAGAAATCCAGCCGATGGGGCGCGGGCCGACGATGGCGTTGAACGGGTCATGCGGCAGGCCGTGGCCGTTGGCGGGTTCGTAGTAGTGGATGTCGTCGGGCATGGAGGGATTCCTGAGCTGAATTCTGGATGCGCCAATAGTGCAAGGACGACCACCTAATTTCCAGTCGCCGCTATCCCTGTAGGAGCGAGGCTTGCCCGCGAAGGCGGCCTGAAGTTCAACATCGTGGTTGACTGACACACCGCCTTCGCGGGCAAGCCTCGCTCCTACAGGTTTTGTGTCTATTCAAAAGAAAAGGGGCAGACCTGCGAAGGTCTGCCCCTGTTTTTGTTGCGCTGGCGGACTCAGTCCGTCTCGATCCGCGAATGCTTGCGGGTGTCTTTCATGGTGATGTACACCAGCAACGACACGGCAATGCACGCGGTGACATACCAGTAGTAACCGGTTTCCATGCCGATGCTCTTGAACCACAGCGCGATGTATTCAGCGGTGCCGCCGAAGATCGACACGGTCAGCGCATATGGCAAGCCAACGCCCAGTGCGCGGATTTCAGTCGGGAACAGCTCGGCTTTTACTACCGCGTTGATCGAGGTGTAGCCGCTGACGATGATCAGCGCCGCCATGATCAGGAAGAACGCGCCCCACCACGACTGGATGGTGTGCAGGGTGGTCAGGATCGGCACGGTGAACAGCGTGCCGAGGATACCGAAGGCAATCAGGATCGGCCTGCGGCCGACTTTATCCGACAGCCCGCCGATGATCGGTTGCAGGCACATGAACAGGAACAACGTGGCAGCGGAAATGGTGGTGGAGTCGGAGATGCTCATGCCGACGGTGTTCACCAGGTATTTCTGCATGTACGTGGTGTAGGTGTAGAACGCCAGGGTGCCGCCCATGGTCAGGCCGACCACGGTCATCAGTTCCTTGGGGTGGCGCATCAAGGTGCGCATCGCGCTTTCTTTTTTCTCTTTCTTGACCTTGGTGAACGACTCGGTCTCTTCCATGCCACGACGCAGGTACAGCGCGACCACGGCACACAGTGCGCCGATGGCGAACGGGATGCGCCAGCCCCAGGCATACAGCTCTTCGGTGGTCAGGAAGTTTTGCAGCACGATCAGCACGCCCAGAGCGATGAGCTGGCCGGAGATCAGGGTCACGTACTGGAAGCTGGAGAAGAAACCGCGACGGTCCTTGGTCGCCATCTCGCTGAGGTAGGTGGCCGAGGTGCCGTACTCGCCACCGACCGACAGGCCTTGCAGCAGACGAGCGAAAATCAGCAGGATCGGCGCGCCGATGCCAATGGTTTCATAACCCGGGCTCAGGGCGATCACCAGCGAGCCGAAACACATCAGGTACACCGAAGCCATGAGCGCTTTCTTGCGACCAGCCTTGTCGGCGTAGAGGCCCATCAGCCAGCCACCGATCGGGCGCATCAGGAAGCCCACGGCGAAGATCGCGGCGGTGTTCAGCAGTTGGGCGGTGGTGTCGCCTTTGGGGAAAAAGGCCTTGGCGAAGTACAGGGAGAAGGCGGCGTAGACGTACCAGTCGTACCACTCGACCATGTTGCCGACCGAGCCGCTGAAAATCGATTTGATGCGACTGGCGGTGGTTCTTTCTTTAGCCGGCACGGCAGCCGACCCAAGGGGCAGGGCGTTGGAGTTATCCATTGAAGGATCCTTCGTTTAATTGTTTTTGTGGAGCGCGTTAAAACGCAGCCTGCGGGGGCTATAGCAGGAGGTGTGCCAATCGAGAGAGGGCCGGTTTAGAGGGGGGAGGGGTATTTTTTGAGCGGAAATCCGCTTATTGGAAATTGAGGGTGAGCGGATAATCGCTTATCTGGCTTGTGCGTTTGTATTGTTTGTACCGGCCCCTTCGCGGGCAAGCCTCGCTCCTACAGGATTTGTGTCGTTTGCAATGTTTCCGAGCGACTGGAAACCTGTAGGAGCGAGGCTTGCCCGCGAAGAGGCCCGTCCAAACGCTACAAAAACATCTCTCTGCTCAACCCATGCCGCTGCATCTTTTCATTGAACGTACGACGCGGCAGTTGCAGCTCTTCAAGCACTGCCTTCACATCGCCCTTGTGTCGGGTCAACGCCGCGCGCAGGCAATGCGCTTCAAACGCTTCCTGCTGCGCTGCCAGCGACTGCCCCGGATCGACGCCCGCAGGTGCGGGCTCACCCAGCCCCAACACCTGCCGCTCGGCCACATTCGCCAGTTCACGCACATTGCCCGGCCAGTCGTGGCTCAGCAAATGGCTCAACTGCGGGCCGCTCAGCGGCGGGAATGTGCGCCCCAATCGTTCGGCAGCGCTTTGCGCAAACGACTCGAACAGCAACGGAATGTCTTCACGCCGCTCACGCAACGGCGGCAAGCGCAACTCGGCGACGTTCAGCCGATAGGCCAGATCCTCGCGAAAACGCCCGGCCCGCGCCTCATCCAGCAGATCGGGTTTGGTCGCAGCGATGATCCGCAAGTCCACGCGAATGCTCTGATTGGAACCCAACCGCTCAAGCTTCTGTTCCTGCAACACCCGCAACAATTTCACCTGCTGGGCCAGCGGCATGCTTTCGATTTCATCGAGAAACAGCGTGCCGCCATCGGCGTATTCGAGCTTGCCGATGCGTTTGCCCTGAGCGCCGGTGAACGCGCCGCTCTCGTGACCGAACAGCTCGGCCTCGAACAACTGTTCGGGAATCGCCGCGCAATTGAGCGCGACAAACGGCTTGCCGGCGCGCGGCCCGAAATCGTGCAGGCAACGGGCAACCAGCTCCTTGCCGCTGCCGGTTTCACCACGGATCAACACGTTGACCGGCAACGCCGCCAGGTCCAGCACTTGCCGACGTAGGGTCTGCAGGCCACGGGACACACCGAGCAGCGTCGCGTCGAGTTTGGCGCGGTTGTCGGCCTGCTCATGCAAGGCGCGGTTTTCCAGCACCAGTCGGCGCTTGTCCAGCGCACGGCGCAGGCTGCCAAGCAGGGTTTCAGGGCTGAAAGGTTTTTCGAGAAAGTCGTAGGCGCCATCGCGCATCGCATCGACGGCCATCGGCACGTCGCCATGGCCGGTCAGCAGAATCACCGGCAAGTCGGCATCACGGCGCTGAACTTCGGCCAGCAGTTCCAGCCCGGTCATGCCGGGCATGCGCACGTCGCTGAGGATCACGCCGGGGTAATGCGCTGGCAGTCGCGCCAGGCATTCATCGGCGCGGCTGAACAGTTGCACCTCGAAACCCGACAGGCTCAGCCATTGTTCGACGGCGCTGCGGATGCTGCTTTCGTCGTCGACCACCATCACTGAATTCAGCATACGCCAGGCGCCTCTGGGTCGATGGGCAGGGTGAGTGTGAACACCGCGCCGTTGTCGTGATTGTCGGCGCTCAGGCGTCCGCCCGATTCGTGAACAATGGCAAAGGATACGGCCAGACCGATGCCCAGGCCATCGCCCACCGGTTTGGTGGTGAAAAACGGATCGAAGACTTTCGCCAGGTTTTCTTCGGCGATGCCACTGCCGTTGTCGATGACGCTCAGGCGCCACAGTTGTTCGTCGGCTTCGAGGCGAATTTCCAGGCGTCTGCAGGGTTTATCCTGCATCGCATCCAGTGCATTGCGCAGCAAATTGATCAGCACCTGTTCCAGACGAATCGCATCGCCGCGCACCCACGCCGGGCGCGTCAGGTGCAGCACCGTGCTGACCTGTTCATCGCGCAGGCGAGTGTCGAGCAGCTCAAGCGATTGGTCCACCACCGCCGCCAGGTCCAGACGCTCGCGCAAGCCACTGGGGCTTTTGCGGGCGAAGGTTTTCAGGTGGCCGGTGAGGGCGGCCATGCGCGTCAGCATGTCGTCCACCGGTTTCAGTGCCTTGTAGGCGTCGTCGACCCGGCCGTGATCGAGCAACAGCCGCAGCGTCGCAAGCTGCATGCGCTGGGCGGTCAACGGTTGATTGATTTCATGGGCCAGCGCCGCCGACATCTGGCCGAGGGCCGCGAGTTTGGCCGATTGCACCAGACCGTCCTGCGCCGTGCGTAAATCGCGAGTGCGTTCCTCCACCAGTTGTTCAAGTTCTTCGCGACTGCGCTGGCGCATTTTCGCCAGACGCCAGCGCTGGTTGAGAAACAGCAGCAGAAACACCAGCGTCAGCCACAGGCCGGCAGCGGCGAGTGCGGCGTTGCGACTGTCTTCGAACGCCACCTGCGGGCGGCGCAGCAGGTGCAGTGTCCAGTCTTCGGTGGTCAGCGGCAGGGATTCCCACAGGTAATCCGTTTTGCCATCCGGGCCATCGACCCGCGCGAGCTCACTGTTGTCGTCGAAGCGGCGCAGCGATTGATAGTCCAGCAGCGTCAGCGGTTGCTTGTCGTATTGGCGGGTGGCCTTGAGCTCGACGTGATCGCTGTCGCTCAGTGGTTTCAATTGGCGATAGCGCCAGCCCGGCTGATTGGCGATGAAGATGATTCCGCGTGCATCGCTGACCAGCAGCGTATCGCTGCCCTGACGCCATTCGCGTTCCAGTTCCGGAAACTCGAGTTTCACCACCATCGCGCCGAGAAACTGCCCGTCGTCACCCGTGACGGCGCTGGACAGGAAGTAACCGGGAATCCCGCTGGTCACTCCCACCGCATAAAAGCGCCCGGTGCCGTGGGTTCGGGTCTGGCTGAAGTAGGGACGAAAACCGTAGTTGTGGCCAACGTAACTGCTGGGCAAACGCCAGTTGCTCGCCGCCACGGCGAGGCCGGTGTGATCGAGCAGTTCCAGGGTCGAGGATTGCGCGGCACCGTTGATCTTTTCCAGTTTGCGATTCAGCACGTCCTGTTGCTCAGGCGTCACCGGACCGTTAAGCGCCGAACGCAACTCCGGGTCCAGCGCCAGCACGGCAGGCAGGGCGCGGTAACGTTCGATCAGGGTGTGCAGGGACGTGGCGTACAAGCCCAGTTGCTGATTGGCGCGGGCCGCGTCCTCCACCAGGGCCTGACGCTCTGCGTGGCGGATGGCCCAGGTGGCGGCGAGGGCTGCACCGGCGAGGATAAGAAAGGTGTACAGCGTCAGGCGCAGGGTGCGAGAAGACTCAGACATGCCGGGCATTACACAATGTTTACGGAGGGGCCGCACCATAACATGGGCTTCCCCATTCCTTGTAGGAGCGAGGCTTGCCCGCGAAGGACTCGAGACCGACGCGTTTAATCAGGATAAACGCGTAATCGTTCACGTCCTTCGTCGGAACGCCGCCCGGAGCAAGCTTCGCTCCTACGGGAGGGATGCGTGGCAATAAAAAAGGCGACAGGAGCATGACCACTGTCGCCTTTTCTTTGTCAGCCGAAGCGCTTACTGCACTTCTACCGCCAGGCTTTCACTGATCTTTTTCTGCCAGATGGCAGGACCGGTGATGTGTACCGATTCACCCTTGCTATCAACGGCAACGGTGACCGGCATGTCTTTCACGTCGAACTCGTAGATCGCTTCCATGCCCAGTTCGGCGAATGCCACCACACGGGATTTCTTGATCGCTTGCGCCACCAGGTAAGCCGCGCCGCCGACGGCCATCAGGTAAACGGCCTTGTGGTCCTTGATCGCGTCGATTGCGGTCGGGCCGCGCTCGGATTTGCCGATCATGCCCAGCAGGCCGGTTTGCTCGAGGATCTGACGGGTGAACTTGTCCATCCGCGTGGCGGTGGTCGGACCGGCAGGGCCCACCACTTCTTCGCGCACCGGATCAACCGGGCCGACGTAGTAGATGAAGCGACCTTTGAGGTCTACCGGCAGGGTTTCACCCTTGTTCAGCATCTCGACCATGCGCTTGTGCGCGGCGTCGCGGCCGGTGAGCATCTTGCCGTTGAGCAGGACGGTTTCGCCCGGCTTCCAGCTCTGCACGTCTTCCGGGGTCAGGGTGTCGAGGTTGACGCGACGGGCCGACGGACCGGCTTCCCAGACGATTTCCGGGTAGGCGTCCAGCGGTGGCGCTTCCAGCGAAGCCGGGCCGGAACCGTCGAGCACGAAGTGTGCGTGACGGGTGGCGGCGCAGTTCGGGATCATGCACACCGGCAACGAAGCGGCGTGGGTCGGGTAATCCATGATCTTCACGTCGAGCACGGTGGTCAGGCCACCGAGGCCCTGGGCGCCGATGCCCAGTTGGTTGACCTTTTCGAACAGCTCCAGGCGCATCTCTTCGATACGGTTGGACGGGCCGCGCTTTTTCAGCTCGTGAATGTCGATGGACTCCATCAACACTTCCTTGGCCATGACCGCGGCTTTCTCGGCGGTGCCGCCGATGCCGATGCCAAGCATGCCCGGTGGGCACCAGCCGGCGCCCATGGTCGGAACGGTCTTCAACACCCAGTCGACGATCGAGTCGGACGGGTTGAGCATGGCCATTTTCGACTTGTTCTCGGAACCGCCGCCCTTGGCCGCCACGTCCACTTCCACGGTGTTACCCGGAACGATGGAGTAGTGGATAACGGCCGGGGTGTTGTCCTTGGTGTTTTTACGAGCGCCCGCCGGGTCGGCGAGGATCGAGGCACGCAGGACGTTTTCCGGCAGGTTGTAAGCCTGGCGCACGCCTTCGTTGATCATGTCGTCCAGGCCCATGGTGGCACCATCCCAACGTACGTCCATACCCACGCGGACAAACACGGTGACGATGCCGGTGTCCTGGCAGATCGGGCGGTGGCCGGTGGCGCACATGCGCGAGTTGATCAGGATTTGCGCCATCGAGTCACGGGCCGCTGGCGATTCTTCGCGCAGGTAGGCTTCGTGCATCGCCTGGATGAAATCAACGGGGTGGTAATAGGAAATGAACTGCAGGGCGTCGGCAACGCTCTGAATCAGGTCGTCTTGCTTGATCACGGTCATGAGTCGCGCTCCTCTAAAAGACGGGAACATTCAATAAGGTGCTTGCAGCTTGGGTGCATCGGTCGGTTGCAAGCACCTTTCAAGGCACGCCGGGCATGCTGGCGCGACGCTAAAAAGGCGCGGCAGTATAACGCGCCTCGCAGGCGGGCACACGCGCCGGCAGTCAATCGTTGGTCGCATACCGCCCACATCCGAACATTTGGAGGTGAAGGTCTTTTGTGGCGAGGGAGCCTGCTCCCGTTCGGCTGCGTAACAGTCGCAATAGATTCAACTGAAAGAGTGCAAGGGGCCGCTTCGCTGCCCAGCGGGAGCAAGCTCCCTCGCCACAGGATTCTTGCAAGATTGGGTCATGGCATTGACGCCAGTTTTATGCTTTGAAAATTGAATGGTCATTTGTCAGACACGCCACTAAAGTGGCATTCGGTCTGTAGAGTAGGACACTCGGTCAGCCTCCTTTCGCACGGTGAGTCAACGATTGACCCATAACGCCATCCAGCGCCTTTTGCTCAAACGTTTTGCCCTCGCAGCCGGCACCTACGCCCTGGCTTTACTGCTGCTGTGGCTGGCGTTTTTCACCGGCCATTACGATGAACCCCTGGCCAATGTCGCCGTCGGCAGCGCGCTGGTGGTCATCAGCCAGGCGACGTTGTTTGCGGTGTTTTACAGCGGCTGGAACCTGCGGTTTTCCGACCCCAGCCTGACCGAAGCGCAAGTATTGCTGGGGCTGGGTTGGCAAACCTGGCTGGTCGCCAATCTGGATGAGGCCCGTGGCGCGTTTCTGGTGTTCTACGTGCTGATTCTGCTGTTCGGGCTGTTTCATCTGTCGCGCCGGGCCTTTGTGCGGTGCGCGTTGCTGGTGTTTTTCAGTTTCAGCGCGATTACGCTGTGGGAGGGCTACCACTTCCAGTTGGCCGACCCGGCGCTGGCCGCGTTGCAGGTGTGCGTGCTGTTTATTGTGCTGGTCTGGCTGGAGCTTTACGCCCGCTACGTCCAGGCCTCACGCCTGCGGATGCGCCAGCGCCGTTTCGCCTTGCAGGCGCATCAGGACACCCTGCGCGGAATGATGCGCCAGCTCGAAGACCTGGTCGCCACCGACGAGTTGACCGGGCTGTTCAACCGTCGGCATTTCCTGCGCCTGGCCTCACGCGAACTCAACGCCATGGAGCTCGGCGTGGTGCATGGCCTGGCGCTGATCGACCTCGACCATTTCAAACGCATCAACGATGTGCACGGCCACGCTGCCGGCGATCAGGTGCTGCAAGCGTTTGCCGGTGTGGCCAGCGCCTGTCTGCGTGAGGGGGACGTGCTGGCCCGTTATGGCGGCGAAGAGTTCGTGGTGCTGCTGCCCGATTGCGGCCCTGAACGCCTGACGTCCTGCTGTGAGCGGTTGCGCATTGCCTTCACCGACGTCGAGTTGATCGGCCTGAAAGTGGGCAACCTCAGTCTGTCGGCGGGCATGACCCTGCTGGAGCTGGGTGACGATCTCGACGATGCCTTGCAGCGTGCCGATCAGGCGCTCTATCGCGCCAAACGCGACGGCCGCAATCGTTGCGCGGCGGCGTGGGAGAACGTCGATGCCTGAGTTGCGTGTCGGCGATCGTCAATGGTCGGTGGCGCCTGGCAGCAACCTGCTTGATGCGTTGAATCAAAACGGTGTGTCCGTTCCTTACAGCTGTCGCGCCGGCAGTTGTCATGCGTGTCTGGTGCAATGTACGCAAGGATTGCCGAGCGACAGCCGGCCCGATGCCCTGAGCGCAGAGCAGCGTCAGCAAGGCTGGCGCCTGGCGTGCCAGTGCCAGGTGGTCGAGGATTTGCAGGTGCATGCCTTCGACCCGCAAGAGGACGGGCGTCCGGCCGAGGTCGCCGCCGTCGATTGGTTGAGCAGCAGTGTTTTGCGTCTGCGCCTGACGCCACAACGCCCGTTGCGTTACAGCGCCGGACAGCATCTGGTGTTGTGGGCCGGGAACGTGGCGCGGCCTTATTCCTTGGCCAGCCTGCCGGAAGAAGACCGCTTTCTGGAGTTCCATCTCGACTGTCGCCAACCCGGCGAATTCAGTGATGCCGCGCGTCAGTTGAAAATCGGCGATCCGCTGCGTCTCGGCGAATTGCGCGGCGGGGCCCTGCATTACGATCCGGACTGGCACACCCGGCCACTCTGGCTGATGGCCGCCGGCACCGGGCTGGGCCCGTTGTTTGGCGTCTTGCGCGAAGCCCTGCGTCAGGATCACCAGGGCGCCATCCGCGTGATTCACCTCGCCCATGACGCCGATGAGCATTATCTGGCCAAACCTTTGCAGGCCATGGCCGCCAGCCGCCCGAACCTCAGCATCGAACTGTGGACACCGACCGAGTTGCCCGCGGCTTTGGCGCAACTGCGGCTTGTTTCGCGACAAACCCAGGCCTTACTCTGCGGATCCCCCGACAGCGTCGATGCCTTTGCCCGGCGGCTGTACCTGGCGGGACTGCCGCGCAATCAACTGCTGGCCGACGTCTTCCTGCCTCGCGGTTGAGCGCTGATTTTGTGGCGAGCGAGCTTGCTCGCGCAGGGCTGCGCAGTGGCCCCAAAATTTTGTGGACGCTGCGCACTCAAGTGGGAGCAAGCACCCTCGCCACAGTTGATACCCTCAGATCAGGACACGCCATGACCGATGCCATCCAGATTGAACGCGAACGCGGCCTGCTGACCCTGCGCCTGAACCGCCCCGACAAGAAAAACGCCCTGACCCGCGCCATGTACAGCCATCTGGCCGAAGCGCTGAAACAGGCTGACACCGATCCCGAAATCAATGCCGTGCTGATCACCGGTTCTGCCGAGTGCTTCACCGCCGGCAACGATATCGCCGACTTCCTGCAGCAACCACCGAGCAACCTGGATAGCCCGGTGTTTCAGTTCATGCTGACCTTGCTTGAATGCCGCAAACCGGTGATCGCCGCGGTGGCGGGTGCGGCGGTGGGCATCGGCACGACGATGCTGCTGCATTGCGACCTGGTGTATGTCAGCCGTGATGCCCGGTTGCGCATGCCCTTCGTCAATCTCGGCTTATGCCCGGAGTTCGGTTCCAGCCTGCTCCTGCCTCGATTGCTCGGGCATGCCAAAGCGGCGGAATTGTTGCTGCTCGGCGAAGGTTTTAGCGGTGAACAAGCCGCCGAGTGGGGCATTGCGACCGAGGCCTTGGGCAGTGGCGAAGCGGCGTTGGCCAAGGCGCGGGAGATGGCGCTGCGGTTTGAGTCGCTGCCACCGGAAGCGGTTCGCATCAGCAAGCAATTGATGAAAGCGCCGGACCGGGAACTGCTGCGCAAAGTGATCGAAGAGGAGGGCGCGTTGTTCACCCAACGGCTGCGTTCGCCGGAAGCGGTGGCGGCGTTGTCGGGGTTTATCAACCGACATTGAGTTTTCGCTGGATGGACGGGCCTCTTCGCGGGCAAGCCCCACATGGACCGGTGTTGTTCACAAATCATGTGACCACCACAAAAACCTGTGGGAGCGGGCTTGCCCGCGAAGGCGTCAGTCCAGGCAACACATCTTCCGGATCAGAAACCAAAAAGCCCCGCCATTCACATGGCAGGGCTTTCTTTTTTCAGCAACCGGTCACTCAGACCTGCGGATCGCCAACGTGCAGGATTTTCATCCCGTTGGTGCCGCCGGTGGTGTGGTAGCTGTCGCCCTTGGTCAGGATGACCCAGTCGCCTTTCTCCACGACGCCGCGCTTGACCAGTTCGTCGATCGCCTTCTGGCTGACTTCGTGTGGCTCCAGCGAGGCCGGGTCGAACGGAATGGTGTACACGCCGCGGAACATCGCCGCGCGGGCCTGGGCTTCGCGGTGTGGTGTGAACGCGTAGATCGGCACCGAAGATCGGATGCGCGACATGATCAACGGCGTGTAGCCACTTTCGGTCAAGGCAATGATCGCCTTCACGCCCGGGAAGTGGTTGGCGGTGTACATGGCCGCCAGGGCGATGCTCTGGTCGCAGCTTTCGAAGACCTTGCCGATGCGGTGGCTGGAGGTCTTGCTGGTCGGGTGCTTTTCAGCGCCTACGCAGATACGCGCCATGGCCTGGACGGCTTCCAGCGGATACAGACCGGCAGCACTTTCGGCCGAGAGCATCACGGCGTCAGTGTAGTCGAGCACGGCGTTGGCTACGTCGGACACTTCGGCGCGGGTCGGCATCGGGTTCTGGATCATCGACTCCATCATCTGGGTCGCGACGATCACTGCCTTGTTGTGGCGGCGTGCGTGCAGAATGATTTTCTTCTGGATGCCCACCAGCTCGGCATCGCCGATTTCCACACCGAGGTCGCCACGGGCAACCATGACAGCGTCGGAAGCCTCGATCAGCGCATCGAGGGTGTCGTCGTCAGCCACGGCTTCGGCGCGTTCGATCTTCGCCACCAGCCAGGCAGTGCCGCCGGCTTCGTCGCGCAGTTGACGGGCGTAGTTCATGTCGGCGGCATCGCGCGGGAAGGACACGGCGAGGTAGTCGACTTCCATCTCGGCAGCGAGCTTGATGTCGGCCTTGTCTTTCTCGGTCAGGGCTGGAGCGGTCAGGCCACCGCCGCGACGGTTGATGCCTTTGTGGTCGGACAGCGGGCCGCCGATGATCACGGTGCAATTCAGTTCGGTGGCGGTGGCGGTATCGACGCGCATCACCACGCGGCCGTCGTCGAGCAGCAACTCGTCGCCCACGCCGCAATCTTTTACCAGGTCCGGGTAGTCGATGCCGACCACTTGCTGGTTGCCTTCGGTCAGAGGATGGCTGGTGGAGAAGGTGAATTGATCACCGATCTTCAGCTCGATCTTCTTGTTGGCGAATTTGGCGATACGGATTTTCGGGCCTTGCAGGTCACCCAGCAGGGCAACGAAGCGGCCGTGCTTGGCAGCGAGGTCACGCACCAGCTTCGCGCGAGCCTTGTGCTCGTCGGGGGTACCGTGGGAGAAGTTCAGGCGGGCGACGTCCAGGCCAGCCAGAATCAGCTGTTCGAGAACTTCCGGCGAGTTACTGGCCGGGCCAAGGGTAGCGACGATTTTGGTGCGACGGACGGACATGCATAGACTCCTGAGTTCAAGCGCTGAGTGAGGCTACTATGGTCTTCGGGTGTAGTCATTGTTCATGTGCACTACTTATTCGTTTATATCTTTAAACGAACAATCTTGAAGATTTTGCGCCACGGGTCGATACATAGCTCAAGACAGGAGAACCCCCATGCGATTCGTGCTCATAGCCATTCTTGCCCTCAGTGTTGTGGGCTGCACCCGTTTTTCGATGAACCATCATTTGAATAATGCCTACAGCGCCTATGACCGTGGCAATTGCGAGCAGGTGACGCTCGAACTGTCCAAAGTCGAACGCGCCAGCCGCGCGCGGTCTTATGTGTGGCCGGAAGTGTCGATGCTGCGCGGGTTGTGTCTGGAGCGGCAGAAACTGTTTGTCGATGCGGCGCAAACCTACCAGTTCATTATCGCCTCCTACCCGCAAAGCGAGTACGCCTACCGCGCCCGCGCCCGGTTGGAAACCTTGCAGTCGCTGGGTCATTACCCGCTGCGCAGCACCGCCGCCGTGGTTCGCCCGACCCGGTTCTGATTGCACTCAACGGCTGGCTCACTGACGGTGGTGAGCTATAGTCGATAAACCGGTTTAGAGCCTTGCTGTTAAACCGACGTAACACCTGTGACCGGCAGGAGTAAGCGACAGCGGTTCCACGGACTGTCGCACCGGGATCGGGGAGAGCGCGCCCATTGCCTAGGTCTTACTTGATAAAGGCAGGCCCGTTCCGAAGCATTAGTGCGGTCCTGCTTAAGGGCCTTGCTGGGCGAATTGCGCATGTTCACTGACCGCCGGATCGAGCGGCATCAACTGCCGTATTTTCTGAAAGTGTTCAACAGCGTCACCGATAAACCGATTGGCTTCCTGGGCAATGTCTCTGAAGACGGGCTGATGCTCATCAGTCAGTTGCCAATCATGATCGGCGCCGATTTCGATTTGCGCCTGAAAATCCCCATGGCCGACGGCTGCCAGCAGGTGATCGACCTCAACGGCTGCTGCCTGTGGTGCCATGAAGACGCCACCCCCCACCATTACGACGCCGGGTTCAGCCTGCAACGGGTACCGCCGGAGTATGGGCAATTGGTGGAGGCGCTGAAGCAGTACTTCAGCTTTCAGCCGTTGCCGGCGTCTGCTTGACGACAGCGTTGTTTGATCTGACGCCTACGCGAGCAGTTCAAACCTGCGTCACCGCCACTAAAACACCCCGGCCTTCTTCCATTCCAGGTACCGCGTCACCAGCGCGGCGCCCAGTTCATGAGTACTTGCATCCAGTACCGGCACGCCATGGGCATTCAGCCGTTCATGAAGTTCGGCCCGTGCGTTCAAGAAGTCCACCGTCCCGCAATAGACCAGCGCTTCGGACAAGGTTTGCACGGTTGTCTGACGCAGGCTGTCGAGTACGTTCTCACGCAGGCTCGCGACCAGCACCCGATGCTGCTTGCTCAGGCGTTTGACGGCTGTGAGCAATTCTTCATCGTCTTCGTCCCGCAGGTTGGTCACCAGCACCACCAGCGAGCGGCGTTTTTGCCGGACCAGCAGTTGAGTCGCCGCCGCTTGATAGTCGGCGCTGCGTTGGGTGCTGTTCAGGTCGTAGACCGTGTTGAGCAATACGTTGAGTTGCCCGGCACCTTTCACGGGTGCGAGATAGCGCGGTTGCTCGACGGCAAAGGTGCTGAGCCCCACCGCATCACCTTGGCGCAGAGCAATGTAGCTCAGTAACAGACAGGCATTGAGCGCGTGATCGAAATGCGCCAGTTCCCCATCCTGGCTGCGCATGCGTCGACCGCAGTCGAGCATGAAAATGATTTGCTGGTCGCGTTCGTCCTGGTACTCCCGGGCAATCGGTGTGCGCTGGCGGGCGGTGGCTTTCCAGTCGATCTGGCGCAAGCTGTCGCCTTCGCGAAATTCCCGTAGCTGGTGAAACTCCAGGCCCAGGCCGCGTCGTTGCCGCTGGCGCACGCCGAGCTGGCTGAGCCAATTGTCCACGGCCAGCAGTTGGCCGCCGTAGAGGCGGGCGAAGTCAGGGTACACGCGGGTGTGGTCGGGCACGTTTGGCAGGCGTTTGTCGGACCACAGGCCCAACGGGCTCGGCAGGTTGATTTCGCAGTGTTCAAAGGTGAAGTGGCCGCGCTTGAGTGGACGCAGGCGATAGCCGGTCCGGGTGTGCCTGTCCGGCTGAAGCTCGACTGACAAGGGGAGGTTTTCGAAGGTCAGGCCGTCGGGCACGTGGTCGAAAATCCGGATAGTCAGTGGCTGGGGAAAGTCGTGTTCAACCTCCAGTTGCACTTCGCTCCAACGGCCGAGCGCCAGGCTGCCGGGCATTTGTCTTGTTATTCGGGGCGAGGGCAAGCGTTTAAGGCGGACCGCATCGAGTATTGCCAGGGCCAGTAGCGCCAGCAGCAACCCCCAGTTGATCGACAACAGCGTTGATGGAACGGCGATATCCAGCGCCCGCAATGCACCGAGCACGATGCCAATGGCCAGCAGCAGTGCCAACCAGATCAGGAGCAGGCGCGAGGGTTTCATCTGCGCACACCTTTTGTGGCCAAAGTGCTTTTTGTGGCGAGGGAGCTTGCTCCCGTCGGCCGATCCGCGCCCGGGCGTAGCAGTCGTAAAACAGGTGGGCGCGGTTCGCCTGACATTGCGCGTCGCCCGGTTTTGGGGCTGCTGCGCAACCCGGCGGGAGCAAGCTCCCTCGCCACAGGGTTTGCGTTGAACAGGGATGTGATCACAAGCGCGGCGCCGGTACTTGATCGAGCAATTGCTGCAGCACGTGATCGACCTCCAGCCCTTCGATATCCAGCTCCGGCGCGATGCGTACACGATGGCGCAACACCGCCAGCGCGCAGCCCTTTATGTCATCCGGAATCACGAATTCGCCGCCGCGCAGCAAGGCGCGCGCCCGAGCGCAGCGCACCAGTGCAATGGAGGCCCGAGGCCCGGCGCCGAGGGTCAGGCCGGGCCAGCTACGGGTGGTGCGCGCCAGGCGTACGGCGTAATCGAGGACCTGGTCGTCCAGCGGCAAATCGCTGGCGATGCGTTGCAAGGCCAGCACGTCCTTGGCTTGCAACACGGTGCGCAGCGGTTGCACGTCGAGCATGTCGGCCCGGGTCGAGCGGCTGACCTGGCGCACCATGTCCAACTCCTGATCGGCGTCGGGGTAGTCCATGCGCACCTTGAGCATGAAGCGGTCCAGCTCGGCTTCCGGCAGGGGATACGTGCCTTCCTGTTCGATGGGGTTTTGTGTGGCGAGCACCATGAACGGCTGCGCGATGGGCAGGGCACGGCCTTCGAGAGTGACCTGGCGTTCCTGCATCGCCTCAAGCAACGCGGCCTGGGTTTTCGCGGGGGCGCGGTTGATTTCGTCGGCGAGCAGCAAGTTGGTGAACAACGGACCTTTGCGCAGTTTGAATTGCTCGGTCTGCAGGTCGTACACCGCGTGCCCGGTGACATCGCTGGGCATCAGGTCCGGGGTGAACTGGATGCGCGCGAATTCGCCGCCGAAGCAGCGGGCGAGGGCGCGGACCAACAAGGTTTTGCCCAGCCCCGGCACGCCTTCGAGCAGCACATGGCCGCCGGCAATCAGCGCGGTGAGTACATCGTCGATCACCGTGTTCTGGCCGATGACGGCTTTTTGCAATTCAGCTCTTACCGCTTGGGCCAACTGACTGGCGCGCTGGCGTTGCTGCGCGGCGTGGCTCGGTGCGCTGGGCTCGATCTGTTCACTCATAAGGCGTTCCTCAAGGTTTGCAGGTGGGCGACCTGACGACTGAATTCAACGCTGGACAGCCGTTGCTTCGGTCGCGGGCTCATGGCCTGGCTGATAGCGCGTGTGGGTTGGCCGGTCAGGCGTGCGAGCACCAGCCATTGTTCGGCGACGCCGAGTTGTTCGAAACCGGGATGACGGCGCCGCACCCGGCGCAGGATGTCGTGCTGCAAGGCTTGCAACAGGCTGGCTTGACCGGTGCGGCGCCACATGAAATCGGCGCTGGCGCGCAGGTGCTCGTGGAGTTGCCGACGGGCTTTAGGGGCGGGTTCGATCAACGGGCCATGGCGCACGCCGACATGCCAGAGACCCAGGCCGATCAGGGCGATGAGGGCAACCAGCGCCTGTGGGAAATAGCGCAGTAACAAGGTCAGCACGCTGTCGTGGTCGGTGTTGAACAGCAGGGTCACGTTCGTGTCCGCGGTCAGGTACCACAGCAGCCAGGCGTTGTCGTACTGGTCGATGGCCGGGGTTTTCCACAGGTCGGCGTCGGTGACGACGATGATCGAACCGAGCCCGTGGTTCAGTTGCATCATGTGCGTGGCCTTGCCGCTGTTGGCCCAGGCTTGCGCGAGATTTTTCGGGTCTTCGAGATGGAACGCGGTATCGAAGGTGGCATAGGCCGGCGCGTCTTCGTCCTCAAGGTACAGCTTGGTCAGTTTGGGGTAGGGATCCTTGCCGATGTCGGGCGGCGGGTCCTTGAGGTCTTTGCTCAATGACTGGTGCACCTGGACCCGGTCGAGCAACAGGTCATTGCTCTGGCCCAGTTTTTCATTCCACAACGACTCGGCGATGAATAAAAGACGTCCTCCGGCGCGTGTCCAGTTCAGCACTTGATCGATCTGGCGCGGGGTCATGCCGGAGCGGTCGCCGAGCAACAACAGGCTGCGTTGCCGAGGCTCCAGCGTGGGCAGGATGTCCAGGCTGTTGGCATGGCTAACGGTCAGGCCCTGTTTGCGCAGGAAATGTTCAGCGGCCAGATAAGGGTTGGCCTGGGCTTCGGGCGACGGGCCGTGATCGATGTCTGCCTGATAGGGCGTCGCCCTGGCGTAGAGATAAAGACTCAACGCGCCCAACAGCACGGCGATAAGCACCCCGGCGACCAGCCACAATCGCCGGTTCAAGGCGTAGCCCCCGGACCGAACAAGGTCCGCCAGCCGTCACACAGTTCCTGTTGCAAATGCGCCGCTGGCAGGCGATGCCCGTAGGCCATGTTCTGCCAGTGCCCGGTCAGGTTTTTGCTGAAGGCCAACAGGGCGGGTTGTTGCAGTTGTTCGACGCGCTGCAGCACCTGGCCTTCGGTGTCGGCGGGTTTCAGCGCCATGTTGTAATCGTGCAGTAAGTGGCTGAGCAAGGCGCGATAGAGCAACCCGAGCGCCTCGCGAGGGTTGGATTGCCAGAGACTTTCGGCGCTGGCGGCAATGTCGTGGGGCAGGGTTTCGCGGCTCAGTTCCAGGCCGAAAGCTTGCTGCGGTAACGGCCGCGCGACTTTACCCTTCAACGCCGGTCGACGACTGACGAAAGCCTGCAACCACTCCCGGTAACGCCAGATCAACACACCGATCGCGCCGATGACTGCGCCCCACAGCACCACTTCAATCAAGGTCGCCAATGCGCCGAAGCGCTGGTTATCAAGCAACTTGAGCAGGGCCTTCAGCCATTCGGGTTCTTCGTCATCGTCCGGGGTCTTGGCGGCGGGTTTGTCCTCTCCAAAGCGATAGCGCGTGACCGTTTCCTTGTTCTTGAACGGGGGCTGATCGAGGATCGCCTTGATGCTGTCACGGGACGCCTGACTGGTCAGTGGCTGGTCCAGCAGACGCGGACTGTCAGGGGAAATGGCCGGCTCGGCGGCCCAGACGTTTTGCCCGGTTGGCGCCAGTAGAAAAGCCGCCAGCAGCAGGGTGAGGGCTGCTCCGCTCAAGTGTTGGCGCAGGCGGCGGAACACCAGTTCGATGTCCCAGGCTTCCAGCACCGTGCGCCGGTTCAGATAGAGGCTGAAGCCGCAGGCCACGTAGATCGGTTCCCACACCACCAGCACCAACACGTAAAACCCGTTGGTCAGGTGCTCCAGCCAGCGCCAGTCCTGTGTGGCGGCGGACAGCAATGTCTGCCAGCTCCAGTCGAGTTCGACTTGTGGCGGCAGAAGCAGGTAGAACAGCACCATCAGGCCGATCCACAGCGCACTTTCCAGATGCACGCCGATGATGGTCAGCCAACGCGCCGCCCCTCCGTCGCGTTGCAACAACACCTGCAAACGCTGTTGTCGTGCCAGACCACTCAAGCCTTCGAGTTGCACCACCGGCAACAGGAAACTGCGACTCAGGCTCAAGCGGCGCCAGGTCAGGCTGGCCAGCAATTGTGGCTTGAGCAGGCGTGGCCATTGGCGCAGCGCCTGTTTCAGTGTGGGCGTTTCACCGAACATCGCTTTGGACAGGATGTACAGCGGCAGGCGCTCGAACGCCGGTTTCAGCCACCAGAAGATAAACGCGGCGAGGGAGGGGGAATCCCACAACAGCAAGGTGAGCAGGGCGAAAACCGGCAAGGTCACGATGGCCCAACTGGTCATCAGCAGGCGTCGGTGCCGCTGGCTCAGCAGCACGCCCAGGTCCATGGCTTCCCAGGTGGTTCGAGGGCGGATCACCACGGTCGCGTCACTCAGGCGCATGGCGGGTCCGTCCGGCAAACAGCAGATACATCGCTACCAAAAACCACAGCGTCGCGCCGACCAGATACTTGGTCATCGGTGCAGGGCCGGTCAAGGACGACCAGTAGGCTTCGATAAACGCCGCGATCAACAGAAACAGCATGACCCCGCAAATCAGCAGCACACTTTTGCGCGCCGCCACACGCAAGGCTTCGGCGCGGGGCAGTCGTCCCGGTGCAATCAAGGCCCAGCCCAGTTGCAGGCCAGCGGCACCCGCCAGGGCAATGGCGCTGAGTTCGAAGGCGCCGTGGCCGATCACGAACGACCAGAAGGTTTGTCCGTAGCCGATCTGAGTCAGGTGCCCGGCCACCGCGCCGATCATCAAACCGTTGAAGAACAGGAAAAACGCGCTGCCCAGGCCAAACAGCAAACCGCTGGCAAAGGTCTGAAAGGCAATGCCGATGTTGTGCATGATGTAGAAACCGAACATCACCCAGTCTTCACTGGCCGCCCGTTCCGCCGAGCGCCCAAGGTGGCCGGCGACAGGGTCGTACATACCTTGCATTTCGCTGACCTGTTCGGCCGGGATCAGGTTGTAGACCAGGTCCGGGAACAGATACACCAACAATGCAAAGCCGATCAGGCTGCCAAAAAACATCAGGCTGGCGGCAAGCACGAAACGCCACTGCTCACGTACCAGTCGCGGGAAATCCGCCAGGATGAAACCCAGCGCGTTGGCACCCAGTCGGCTGCGATGCTGATAAAGCTGTTGGTGCCCGCGCAGGACCTGTTGCTGCAACGAGTCGATCAGAAAACTGCTGTAGCCGCGTTCCTGGGCAAGCGCCAAATGCTGGCAGAGCCTTCGATAATCTTTCGGGAAACTGGCGATCCGTGAGGTGTCCTTGTTCCGTTCCAGCCTGTCGAGCAAAAGGGAAAATTGCGCCCATTCAGCCTTGTGGCGATTCTCGAAAAGACTTTGCTTCATGCGGGGCCCAACAAGCCGCGGGCGATGCCGTTGAGTTCCGCCACGGCGCGTGGCGCTGAAACCTTCAACGGTTGCGCGAGGATGGACGCGAGTTCCGTGACCCGCGCTTCGGAGAGTTCGCCCTGGCGTTCGGCAAACCCGAGGATGGCGCGTTGCTCGGGCAGCGTCAGGGCAAACGACGGACGCCGTGGCTCGGCGTCAGGCAGTTGCGGCCGGGTGATCGGTTGTTCGCGGTAGATCACCAGCGTGCCGGCGGCCAGGTCGCCGAGGCGTTTGAAGCTGGGGTGTTGCAGGCAACTGATGACGCCGAGGAAATAGCCGAACGGCAACAGGTCGACAAAGCGCAGCAGGTTGCGCAACAACGAAGCGGACCAGCCGATTGGCGTACCGTCGTCCTGCACCACACGCAGGCCCATCCATTGCTTGCCCGGCGAGCGCCCCTGATTGAGCACCTCGAACAGCACCATGTACCACCAGCTCACTACGAACAGCAGGATCGAGCCCAGCCCGGCGCCGAGTTTTCCCAGAAACGCGAGGACAATAAACAGCAGACCCAGAATCAACCCGCGCAGTCCGAGGTCGATGGAGAACGCCAGCGCACGCACCATCAGCCCCGCCGGGCGCAGTGGCAAGTCGATGCCTTCCGGCGTTTCAACCTGATACCGCGTATCCAGTGGCGGGGACAGCGTCGCTTTCCTTGGCAGTGCTGTGGTCTCGAGCATGGGCAACCTGATGATGTGGCCTGATCGGGATTCTCTGTGCGGCCGATGCTAGCAGCCTCTTGGGGGGAAACGACATAACTATGTATTGCACGGTGCGTGGCCAGAGGTGGTTGAATGCAAGATTGCTGGCCGGGGCGGGATGCAAACGCCTAGACTTCGCCGATCTTCAGTTCAGGAATAGCCCGTGACCTCGATCTTCTGGTACGACTATGAAACCACCGGCATCAACCCCCGATGCGACCGTCCGCTGCAAGTGGCGGGCCTTCGCACGGATTTCGATCTCAATGTCATAGACGAGCCGGTCAATCTTTACTGCCAGCCCAGTGAGGACATCCTGCCGCATCCGGCGGCCTGCGCGATCACTGGCATCACACCAGGCCAATTGAGCGGGCACGGTTTGAGCGAAGCCGATTTCATGACCCGAGTGCACGCCCAACTGGCGGCACCGGGCACCTGTGGCGCGGGGTACAACACCTTGCGTTTCGATGACGAGATGACTCGTTACAGCCTGTATCGCAATTTTTTCGACCCCTATGCCCGCGAATGGCAGGGCGGCAACAGCCGTTGGGACCTGATCGATGTGGTGCGTGCGGCGTATGCCTTGCGTCCGGATGGCCTCGTCTGGCCCAAGGATGACGAGGGGCGGGTAACGCTCAAACTCGAACGCCTGACCGCCGCCAACGGCATCGATCACGGCAATGCTCACGAAGCGCTGTCGGACGTTCGCGCAACCATCGCGCTGGCCCGTCTGATTCGGGAAAAACAGCCAAAGCTGTACGACTGGCTGTTTCAGTTGCGCGGTAAACAAAAGGTGATGGATCAGATTCGGCTGTTGCAGCCGATGGTGCACATTTCCGGGCGCTTTTCGGCGGCACGCAGTTATGTCGGCGTGGTGCTGCCGCTGGCCTGGCACCCGCGCAACAAGAATGCATTGATTGTCTGCGACCTGCACCTGGATCCCCAGGGCTTGCTTGATCTGGACGCCGACGCCTTGCGCCAACGCTTGTATACCCGACGCGATGATCTGGCCGAGGGCGAATTGCCGGTGCCGCTCAAGCTTATCCACATCAACAAATGCCCAGTGGTCGCGCCCCTGTCGGTACTTCGTCCCGTTGATCAGCAACGCCTGGGGCTGGACATGGCGTTATATCAGGAGCGCACGCTGCGGCTAAGTGACGCACAGCAAGTTTGGCGAAATAAAGTTCAGGCCATTTATGCCAGCGAGGATTTCACCCAGAGCCAGGACCCCGAGCAACAGTTATACGATGGTTTTTTTGGTGATCGGGACCGGCGTCTTTGTGAGCAAGTCCGAGCGGCTGATCCGGCGCAATTAGCAAAGGAACAATGGCCTTTCGATGATGAACGTTTACCCGAATTATTGTTTCGATATCGAGCGCGTAACTTTCCCGATACGTTGAATTTCGAAGAGCAAGAGCGTTGGCGAATATTCTGTCAGCAACGTTTGTCAGATCCCGAGTGGGGAGCGCCCAATACGCTGGAGACTTTTGCAGAGGCCGCAGCCCAATTGAACATTACGGCGACATCGTTCCAGCAAGGGGTGCTCAACGAGTGGAACAATTATGTCCAGGTATTGCGCAAACGTTTGAATCTTTGAAAATGATAAATACCCGGCACTGAATGCCAGGCATAAAAAAACGCCAGCGTTTGCTGGCGTTCTTTTTTTGCAGCGAAAAGCGTTGCGGCTTAGCCCAGCAGGGTAGCCCAGCCTTCAACCACGTCACCGCCCCACTTGGCTTTCCACTCTTTCAGAGTTTTGTGGTTGCCACCTTTGGTTTCGATGACTTCGCCGTTGTGCGGGTTTTTGTATTGTTTAACTTTGCGAGCACGCTTGGTGCCAGTAGTTTTTACTGCGCCGCCACGTGGTGCCTTGGTTTTGGATTCTGGATCCAGCAACGCGATGATGTCACGCAGGGACTTGGAGTATTCGCCCATCAGGGTGCGCAGTTTGCCTTCGAATTCCAGCTCGGTTTGCAGTTTGTCGTCTTGGGACAGGTTCTTCAAACGGGCTTGCAGCTCTTTGATAGCTTCTTCGGTGGCACGATATTCGTTGATCAAGGACATGGGGACTACCTTATGTTAGGGCGCTGGATGGCAGGGGACAGTGCGGCAATAATAGTCATGGTGTTTCATCAAGTAAACATTAAACCGGAGTTTATTTAAATTAGTTGTCGTGAATAGGGCACATGCGGGATGTGCAGTTAAATAGTGTGACGCAGGTATCACAGATATTCACAATTGAGTACTTGAAGATTGGCAACAAGAGCACCATTGCGCGGGTGAGGGGGCGCTTTCAACGCTTGTGTCAGCCGCCCTCGTGCAATGCAAGGTGTCATCTATACTGCAGTTTTTCCGCGCAGTCGCTAGAATGGCGGCCTTTGCGAAGTTCTGGAGTTTCCCCCCCATGCGCACTTTTCGGCTGGTGATTGCTTGCCCGGACCGCGTCGGCATCGTTGCTAAAGTCAGTAACTTTCTGGCGTCACATAACGGCTGGATCACTGAAGCGAGCCATCACTCGGATAATCTCAGTGGCTGGTTCTTCATGCGTCACGAAATTCGAGCCGATTCGCTGCCTTTTGGTATCGAGGCCTTCCGCGAAGCGTTCGCGCCGATTGCCGAAGAGTTCTCGATGAACTGGCGCATTACCGATACCGCGCAGAAAAAACGCGTGGTATTGATGGCCAGCCGCGAGTCTCATTGCCTGGCCGACTTGCTGCACCGCTGGCACAGCGATGAACTGGACTGCGAAATCTCCTGCGTGATTTCCAACCATGACGATTTGCGTAGCATGGTCGAGTGGCACGGTATTCCTTACTACCACGTGCCGGTCAATCCACAGGATAAAGAACCGGCGTTCGCCGAAGTCTCGCGCCTGGTCAAACAGCACGAAGCCGAAGTGGTGGTACTTGCCCGTTACATGCAGATCCTGCCACCCGAGTTGTGCAGTGAATATGCGCACAAGGTCATCAACATTCACCACAGCTTCCTGCCGTCGTTCGTCGGCGCCAAGCCCTATCACCAGGCTTCCCTGCGTGGGGTGAAGCTGATCGGTGCGACGTGCCACTACGTCACTGAAGAGCTGGACGCCGGCCCGATCATCGAGCAGGACGTGGTGCGTGTCAGCCACAGTGACAGCATCGAAGACATGGTGCGTTTCGGGCGTGATGTCGAGAAGATGGTGCTGGCTCGTGGTCTGCGTTATCACCTGGAAGATCGGGTGCTGGTGCATGGCAACAAGACTGTAGTGTTCTGATACCCGCACGGCACGGTTGAAATTCGAAGGGCCTGGGCGTTCAATCGCTCAGGCCCTTCGCCGTTTCTGCACTGAGGATTTGACCATGGCTGATCCACTGGACAAAGCCACCTCCAAAGCCCCCGCCACATTGGGGGAGGGGTGTTTGAGCCGCTACGATCCGGATGACTTGAGCCCTGAAGATGGGACGGAGTTTCCGGGGGCGGTGGAGTTGTGGGAGGAGTTGCATCCGGATTCTGACCCTGAAGGAACTGGATTGCCGGTGAAGCGGCCTTGAGGTTTGGCGCGGGGCCGCTTTGATTGTGTACATATCCGTTTTTGCGGTAACGGCTGCTATTGGTTCCGCTCTTACAGCGGGTTACTTGGAGAAGCGCCAAGTAACCAAGCGCTTTTGCCCCTTTCGTTCGGCCCTTCGCTTAGGCTCAGGGTGCCCTCGCTCCGGCCCTGCTCCGTGGGCCCGCCGCCATCGGCCATCCATGGCCGGGGGCGGCTACCGCGGCATCCCTGCCGCGGTGCCCACTACGCAGAACCGGAACTAAGCCTCTCGATATAGGTTGTCCGTTCCTTTCCTCTTCCATCCTTCGGTGTCTGGAAGTCAGTTTTAATCAAGGAAGGAACATGCACCTGTGGGCTACGAATATGCCTCTCAAGCACGCGATGATTACCTCCTCACCTTCGAGCCCACAGGTGTGCTTGCGCCCTCTAACGAATCCTCAGGGAAAGCCCGACACGGCTCTCTATATCGCTTTCGCTGGACGTAAGCATGCATGTCCCTGCATGTACTTTAGCGCCTGTGGAGGTTGTTGATGGAAACGCTCCTGTCTCAGAAATTTACTGCTTATATCGGAATAGATTGGGCAGATACCAAGCACGACGTGTGTTTGCAGGTCGGTGGGGAAACCCAGCGGCACTTCTCTGTCATCGATCACACGCCCCAATCGATTGATCGTTGGGCAAAATCGATGTTTGAGCGCTACGGCGCTCCGATTGCGATTGCTCTTGAACTCAACAAGGGTCCGTTGGTGGCAGCCCTGCAAAAATACGAGTTCTTCTGCCTGTTTCCGATTAATCCGAGCACCTTGGCCAGACACCGTAAAACCTTTGTCGGCAGCGGTGCCAAGGATGATCCGAGCGATGCTCAATGGGCGCTTGAGCTGTTGCTCACTCATCCCCTACGATTTCCCCAGTTGATGCCGCAAAGTCCAGCCATGCGTATTTTGGCCAGCCTGACAGAACATCGACGTGCACTGGTTGATGAGCGAGTGAAGGTCAGCAACCGCTTGATCTGCACGCTCAAACAGTATTATCCATTGGCCCTGGAGCTGTTTGGCAATCATGACACCGTGGTGTTCTGTGACTTTCTAATGCGCTGGCCCACGCTTGAGCACATCAAGCGTTCTCGCCAGAGTACTTTTCTCAAGTTCTTTAATGAGCACAACGCTCGTCATGCTCAACTCAATCAAACGCGCTGGGAAATCATCACCAAAGCGATGCCTTTGACGCAGGATCCGGGGGTGATACGTCCTTCGCAGCTGTACGCGACAGCCTTGGCGTCGCAACTCAAAGGGCTCATTTCCACCATCAAGGATTTTGATCGCGAGATCGAAGAAACGGCCAACACCTTGGCCGATTACCCGATCTTTAAGGCGCTCCCTGGCGCCGGCCAGCATCTTGCGCCGCGCCTGATGGTGGCTTTTGGTGAACAACGTGATCGATTTAGCGACGCCAATGCGATGCAGCGATATGCCGGGATCGCACCGGTTACACAGCGCAGTGGGAAGAAAAAAGTGGTGCATTGGCGCTACCAATGCTCAACGTTCTTGCGCCAGACTTTTGTCGAATGGGCCGCTCACAGCATCACTCAATCAACGTGGGCCGAGGCTTACTATCGGCAGCAGCGGGCAAAAGGATGCTCATACCAAGCGGCGCTGAGAGCACTTGCTTTTAAGTGGATCAGAATCGTCTATCAGTGCTGGAAAACCAGCACTGTCTATGACGAGATGGCTTACTTGCAGGCTTTAACGCGGCGCAGATCAACGTTGGTAGAGGCGCCGATGGAGGTAGTCACAGGTTGACGGACAGGCTCAGGGCGTGAGGGGGCGACCACCGCCAATGCAACCGAGGCGGCCTACCGGCCGGCCTGTCGTTTGAAGCGTTCGCGTTCCCCTGTGGGAGCTGGCTTGCCAGCGATGGTCGTTAACGATGATGCGTGCTGTCTGAATGAATGCGGTGTCTGGACGTTCATCGCTGGCAAGCCAGCTCCCACAGGGAGTGTTGGCGGGCATGACATGGGTGTTCACCCCGATGATCCTGACGGACTTCAGGTCGGCTATCAGGCCGCCTCGCTTTGGCTGTTGATCTGGCTTTTGATCTTGATCTGCCCCGTCGGAAGGCCGAGCGCAGGTTCTGCGCAGTGGGCAACCCGGCAGGGATGCCGGGTTAGCCGCCCCCGGCCATGGATGGCCGATGGCGGCGGGCCCACGGAGCAGGACCGGAGCGAGGGCATGGCGAGCCTAAGCGAGCCACCGTACGTCAGGGGCGCAGGCGCTTGGTTACTTGGCGCCGGGCGGCGTTCCGTTTTTCCAAGTAACCCGCCGTAAGGGCGGAACCAATAGCCGCCGTTACCGCAGAAATGGATATGTACACAACAAAAAACACCCCCTAGGCCTGCCTAAACCTCATCAACTTCTTCAACAACGGCCGCCCAAGCATCAACAAAAACACCGGTCCCCCAACCACCAGATAAAAGTAATAAGTCACCGCCCGCCAAATCAGAATCGCTGCCGCCGCAGTGGATTTTCCCACCATGGGCGCCAGCAGCGCGGCCGAGGTCAATTCCGCCGCCCCTGCGCCACCCGGCAACAGACTGAATTGCCCCGCGCTCAGCGAAAGCATCTGAATCAGAAAACTCCAGGCCCACTGCAAATCCGCACCGAGCCCTCGCAGCGCCAGATACAACACGCTATAGCGCAGTACCCAATGCACACAGGTCAGGACAAACACCTTGATCAACGTCTGAACGGGCAACTTCAGCGTGTCAGTAAACGCCGCCAGAAAATGCAGGAGTTTTCGCGCCCAACGTATTCGCGTGCTGCCTTTGACATTCAAGCGCACGAGCAAACGCCCACTCAGCCGAATCAGCAGCCGATGGTAGCGCGCGATCACCACGCAACTGAGCAACCCGCCGAACATCGAAATGGCGCTGACCGTCAGCAGCCACTCCATGCGTTCGCTGAGGTGCTGGAACAACGCATAAATCAGAATCCCGCTTAACGCGCAGAGAAAGAACAGCAGATCGCTCAGTTGATCCATGGCGAAAACCGCGCTACCCCGTGCCGGGCGCACGCCGTTGCGTGCCAGCAGCGCCATGATCGTCAGCGGTCCGCCGCTGCCGCCCGGTGTAGCGCAGTAGGCGAACTCGGCCGCCATCACCACACCAAGGCTTTTGACCGGGCTGACCTTGTCGCGCTGATCACCCAGCAACAGACGCAAACGCATCGTGTTCACCACCCAGCACAGCAGGATCATGCCGAACATGATCAACAGCCAGTTCAATGGAAAGCTCTGCAGTCGCGACCAGGTCTGGTTACCGCCCAGTAACAGAGGAATCAGCACCGCAGCGAGCAGCGCGACAAACAACAGAATTGCACGGCTCATGCGGCGCGACCGGCACGGTCGTTGTACTGCGCCAGCCACCGCGCCTTGGTCAACGGCACGCGGCCCTCGGCGAGCAGGCGCTTGAGGGTTTGCAGCCAATAATTGCGTGAGAAGGGATGACGCATGTCCACCGGGTGCAAGCCCAGGCGAATCACCGGCGCTTGACGCCAGCGGTGTTCACGCTGATCGCTGACCAGCTTCGACACGCCCCGACGCCAGGCACTGCGTGCACTCCAGACCAGACCCGGCGCATCGACCGGGGTGAAATCGGGCAGGCGATAGAGATGCTGCGGATCGCTGGTGTAACTCAGGGGTAGCTGGCGCAACGCCTGGCGTGTCCCTTCGCTCATCAGCCAGGCCGGGGCGACGAAACCCTCCAGCGGCCAATGGTAGCGACGGAACATGTCAATGCCGGCACGCAGGCGTGCGAGGGCGGCGTCCTGAGACAGGCTGTAAAACTCGCCTTCGTGGGTGTAGATGCGGCGCATAAACCAGTCTCGCGGTGTGTGAGGCGGCGGGCTTTCATCGCAATGAAAATAGCCGTGCAGCGCCAGTTCGTCACCTCGGGCGACACGGCTGGTGAGCATCCGCCGAAATCCCGGATGGGCCTCCAGATCGTTGTGCCTATGGAAATCCGGCACCACCAGCCAGGTCATCGGCACCTCGCCCAAGGCGTCGATGGCTTCGACAAAGGGTTGGTAATCGGCCCAGGTTTGTGGCGCGACGTCGTGCAACACCAATAGCAGGCCGGGCGCGTTCATGGGTTCAGCCATTGGCGATCCGCGGCCATTGGCTGCCGAGGACGGCGTGATAATGGCCCAGCAGGCTGTTGACCACCGTGTCCCAGGAATAACGTTGCTCGACATGACTGCGGGCCTGTTGACCTAAAACGGCACTGCCCGAACCGAACAGTTCCCGTACGGCGTTGGCCATCGCCATCGAGTTGTTCGGCGCGCAAAGCAGGCCGCAGTCTGCGTTGATGATTTCCTGAAAGGCCCCGGCTGCAACGGCCACCACCGGAATGCCGCAGGCCATGGCTTCGAGAATCACCAGGCCGAAGGTTTCCTGATCGCCGGCGTGTACCAGCGCGTCGGCACTGGCCATCAGTCTTGCGACTTGTGTCGACGGGCAGAACTCATCGACCACTGTCACGTTATCCGGCACCGCCGCCGGCATCGACGAACCCACCAATAGCAGGTGATAGCGGCGGCCCAGGCGTTTCATGCAGTCGAGCAGCACCGGCAGGTTTTTTTCCTTGGAGCCGCGTCCGGCAAAAATCAGCAGATGGGTATTTTCATCGATACCCAGTTCTGCGCGCAGGCCCGGGTCTCGGGCATCGGGATGGAAGGTGTGCAGGTCGACACCCAGCGGTTGTACGAAAACGTTCTTCACGTCGAGGCTGATCAGTTTGTCGGCCATGATCCGGCTCGGCGCCAGCACCCGGTCGAAATTACCGTAGAGCTTGCTGACATAGGCCTCGACATTGGTGGTGACCCAGTTGCCCATGCGGTTGCTGACCAGCAGCGGCAGGTCCGAGTGATAAAAGCCGATCACCGGCACATCGAGTTGCCGCCGGGCGTCGAGCGCCGCCCAGGCCGTGAGGTACGGATCGCCGACTTCAATCAGATCGGGCTGCAAATCCTGCAGGACATTGCGCCAGGGCGCGAGACGGAGAGGGAAACGGTAGCCCTTGCCGAAGGGCAGGGCGGGGGCCGGAACCGTGTAAACGCCATCCTGTTCACTCAGGTGTGACCCAGGGATCAGCAGACTGTGGCGAATGCCCGGCTTACTCCCCAGGCGACGGTGTTTAGCATCCAGATACGTGCGCACGCCACCGCTGGCAGGGGCGTAGAACATGGTGATGTCAGCGATATGCACGATTAGCATTCCTCCGGTCCGTTGTTCTCCCTTGGTTGACCTTTATGAAGGATAGATGTTCGGTTGGGGTTTTGTGGCGGGGATGTTGGCGAGGTTTATGCGGTTTGTTACAGACCGCCTTCGCGGGCAAGCCTCGCTCCTACAGGTTTACGCAGTCCTTGTAGGAGCGAGGCTTGCCCGCGAAGGGGCCGGTTCAGGCACTAGATACGGAAACTGCCTACCAACTGCTTAAGACGCGCCGCCTGCTGCTCCAGGTCCGAACACGCCCGCAATGTCGATTGCAGGTTTTCCACGCCTTCCTGGTTCAGCGTGTTGATCTCGGTGATGTCGACATTGATCGACTCGACCACCGCCGTCTGTTCCTCGGTCGCCGTGGCCACCGACTGGTTCATCCCGTCAATCTCGCCAATGCGCAGGGTCACGCTGTTCAGACGCTCGCCCGCCAGGTTGGCGATTTCCACGCTGTCCTGGCTGTGACGCTGACTGTCGCTCATGGTGCTGACGGATTCGCGGGCGCCGACTTGCAGCTCCTCGATCATGGTCTGCACCTGCTGCGCCGATTCCTGTGTGCGGTGCGCCAGGTTGCGTACCTCATCGGCCACCACGGCAAAACCACGCCCGGCTTCACCGGCACGGGCGGCCTCGATAGCGGCGTTGAGCGCCAGCAGGTTGGTTTGCTGGGAAATGCTGGTGATCACTTCGAGAATCTGACCGATGTTCACGGTTTTGCTGTTCAGCGATTCGATGTTGGTGCTGGAGGCGCTGAGCATGCTCGACAGTTGGTTCATCGCGACAATGCTGCGATCCACCACTTGCTGGCCGTCTTCGGCCAGGCTGCGGGCATCGCTGGCCTGACTCGAGGCCTGTGCGGCGTTGCGCGCAATTTCCTGGGCTGCGGCACCGAGCTGGTTGATGGCGGCGGCGACGCTGCTGGTACGCGAAGCTTGCTGGTCGGAGTTGTACATCGACGAGTTGGAAGCCGCGACCACACGCAGTGCCACTTCGTTGACCTGGCCGGTGGCCGAGGACACTTCGCGGATCGAACCGTGAATGCGCTCCACGAAACGGTTGAACGCGGTGCCGAGGCTGCCGAATTCGTCGTTGTTCTGGATAGTCAGGCGTTTGGTCAGGTCGCCTTCGCCGTCGGCGATGTCGGCCATGGCGCGGGTCATGACGTGCAGCGGCTGGATCAGGATGCGGATCAACATACCCAGCAGGGCGATGATGATCGCGACCGCGATGACGGTCGCAACGACCGCCGAGGCGCGGAATTCGCTGAGCTTCGCGAAGGCTTTGTCCTTATCCACCGACAGACCGATGTACCAGTTGACGGAAGACAGGCCTTTGATCGGGGTGAAGGTGACGATGCGGGTTTTGCCATCGGCTTCTATTTCACTGAAATCGCTGCTGATGCGCGGTGTATTTTTCGGATACGCCTCGGTCAGGGGTTTCATCACCAGCGCTTTGTCCGGGTGCACCAGAATCTTGCCGTCGGCGCTGACCAGGAACGCATAACCCATACCGCCGAAGTCCAGCGCATTCAGGCTGTCAGCGATCACTTGCAGGCTCAGGTCGCCGCCGACCACGCCGATGTTCTGACCGTCCTTGAGGACGCTATTGACGATGGAGATGACCAGTTGGCCGGAGGCCAGATCGATGTAGGGTTCGGTCAGTGCCGAGCCGCTGGTGCTTTGGGCACTTTTGTACCAGGGACGGGCGCGAGGGTCATAGCCATCCGGCATTTTGCTGTCCGGGCGAATGAGGAAGGTGCCATCCTTGTTGCCCAGATAGGCGCCCATGAAGGTCGACGTCACCGCCTTCTGCTCCAGCAACTTGGAGACGTTGCCGGTGTCAGCGTTCAGCGCGACGTTTTGTGAAAGGTTTTCGATCAGCAGACTGCGGCCGGTCAGCCAGGTCTGGATATTGTTGGCAGTCACACTGCCCATTTCTTGCAGATAGTTGTCCAGGTCCTTGCTAATGGCGTTGCGCTGTAGATAGTCGTTGTACAGCGTGAACGAGGCGAACGCGGCAATGACGATGAGGGCGGCGGCAAGCAGGATTTTATGGCTGAAGCGCAGGTTTTTGTTCATGGCTTGGGTTCCGCTAAGGTCTTAATGCCCAAGGCGTGCTTTTATAAAGAAACGCACAGTGGGCGGTCATGAAAACAAGCTGATATTTCCGTCCTCTCCTTAGGGGGATAACCGATGCTTTTCAGTCTTTTGTATCGACCGCGCAGGATCAAAGATTAACCAAAGGTGACCAAATGCCTGATTCATCGCAACTCGTTATCGGTGCCGATCTCACGGGGCAACCGATCGCCCAGGCCATGCGCCTGGCGAACCGTCACGGTCTGGTCGCGGGCGCTACCGGGACCGGCAAGACCGTCACTTTGCAACGGCTGGCCGAAGCGTTCAGTGATGCCGGCGTGGCCGTGTTTGCCGCGGATATCAAAGGTGACCTGTGCGGTCTCGGCGCGGCCGGCAACCCTCAAGGCAAAATTGCCGAGCGCATCGCCGGGATGCCCTGGCTGAACCACACGCCACAGGCCTATCCGGTCACCTTGTGGGACATTCACGGTCAGTCCGGTCATCCATTGCGCACCACCTTGAGCGAAATGGGACCGTTATTGATTGGCGCCTTGCTGGAGCTGACCGACAGTCAACAGTCGGCGTTGTACGCGGCGTTCAAGGTCGCGGACCGCGAAGGCTTGCTGCTGCTGGATTTGAAAGACCTCAAGGCACTGCTCAATCACCTGCGTGACCACCCCGAATTGCTGGGGGACGACGCCGCGCTGATGACCACGGGGTCGAGTCAGGCGCTGTTGCGACGTCTGGCGATTCTGGAACAACAGGGCGCCGAAGCGCTGTTCGGCGAGCCGGCGCTGCAACTTGAAGACATTTTGCAGCCAACCGCCGAGGGTCGCGGGCGTATCCATTTACTGGATGCCAGTCGTCTGGTGCACGAGGCGCCCAAGGTCTACGCGACGTTCCTCTTGTGGCTACTGGCCGAACTGTTCGAGCAACTGCCGGAACGCGGCGATGCCGACAAACCGCTGCTGGCGCTGTTTTTCGACGAAGCACATCTATTGTTTGCCGATACACCCAAGGCGTTGCAGGAACGTCTGGAGCAAGTGGTGCGGCTGATTCGCTCGAAAGGCGTGGGCGTGTATTTCGTCACCCAGTCGCCGGGCGACTTGCCGGATGACGTGCTGGCTCAACTTGGCCTGCGCGTCCAGCATGGCTTGCGCGCGTTCACGGCCAAGGAGCAGAAATCCCTTCGGGCCGTGGCCGAAGGCTTTCGCCCGAACCCCGCATTCGACGCCTTGTCGGTGTTGACTGAACTGGGGATTGGCGAAGCGTTGGTCGGCACGTTGCAGGACAAAGGCACGCCGGAAATGGTCCAGCGCGTCCTGGTCGCACCGCCGCAATCGCGGATCGGGCCGCTAACCGAGACTGAACGCACGGTGCTGATCGCCGGCTCGCCGTTCAAGGGGCGGTACGACAAACCGGTTGATCGTGAATCGGCCTATGAAGTGTTGATGGGACGTAAAGGGTTGGCGCCAGAGCCCGAAGCGGCGCCGGGCAAACCTGCAGCGGAGGAACCGAGCTTCACTGACAAGGCCGGGGAGTTCCTCGGCACGGCGGCAGGGCAGGCACTGAAATCGGCGATGCGACAGGCGGCCAATCAGTTGGGGCGGCAGTTGGTGCGCGGGTTGATGGGTTCGTTGCTCGGCGGTAGCAAACGTCGCTGAAAGTCATTGAATATGCACAATCCCTGTAGGAGCGAGGCTTGCCCGCGAAGAGGCCCTTGAGGCCGCTAAAAGCTTCGAGGGCAAGCCTCGCTCCTACAAGGGGCGTTTGTGAATTCTTCAGTCTTTGGGTTTGGCGTGAGCCGCCAGTCGCTCCAGCGCCGCCCGCAGATTCGGATCACTGATCCCCTCAGCCGTCGCCTGAATGGTCGCGCCCGCATCGCTGGACAAACTGATGGTATGCCCGGCCGCCCCTTGCTGAACGGTCGGTGGTTGCACCTTGAACAGAATCCGGGTCAGGCTGGCGAATTCATCGAACATCTGTAACTGCCGTTGCAGACGCTTCTGTTGATAACGCAGACGAGTTGCCCAGTGACCATCGGTGACAATCAGCAACAAACTGCCTTCGCGCCACGAGGCCACATGGCAATGCTCGCGGGCAGCGGGCTGCAATTGGCTTTCCAGCAGACGTTGTAAATGACCCAGGCGTTGAGCATGGCCAAAAATGGCTTTCAGCGGTTTGGCTTCGCGAAGCAGAACGGCGGGTGCTCTGGCCGTAAGAGGGCGAAATGCCATGATCAGACACCTGAAGTAACAGAGCCGCCATGGTAGCAGAAAGCACTGGATGCACCCGACCCATTGCTTTGCGCGCGCTTTACCCATTAAATCAACAAGTAACTTCTGCCGTAACTGGCTTGAAGTTCAGCAAAAAGCCCTTATTTTAAGTGAGCCCCGTTACAACGCAGTGCATGCATCGTGGAATAACGCCACTTTCCTCACCATCGTTTCCGGGTAGAATGCTCGTTCGCATGCGGCCATGAGGGCTGCACGGGCGACTCACGGGGCCGCCCTCCATCCCTTTAGTGTGGAAGATCCTGCCGATATGTTTGCGCCTTTGTTAAAGAAACTTTTTGGAAGCAAGAACGAGCGTGAAGTCAAACGCATGCTCAAGACGGTGCAACTCGTCAATGCCTTCGAAGAGCAAATGGTGGCCCTTTCGGACGATCAATTGCGTGCCAAGACAGATGAGTTCAAGGCCCGCATCGCCAAAGGGGAAACCCTCGACAAGCTGCTGCCAGAAGCCTTTGCGGTCGCCCGCGAAGCCGGCAAGCGCGTCATGGGTATGCGCCACTTCGATGTCCAGCTGATCGGCGGCATGACCTTGCATGAAGGCATGATCGCGGAAATGCGTACCGGTGAAGGCAAGACCCTGGTGGCCACACTGGGCGTTTACCTCAATGCGCTGTCCGGCAAGGGCGTGCACGTTGTGACGGTGAACGACTACCTGGCCCGCCGTGACGCCAACTGGATGCGTCCGCTGTACGAATTCCTCGGCATGACGGTCGGGGTGGTCACGCCATTCCAGCCGCCGGAAGAGAAACGTCAGGCCTACGCCGCCGACATCACTTACGGCACCAACAACGAATTCGGTTTCGACTACCTGCGCGACAACATGGCGTTCAGCATGGAAGAAAAATTCCAGCGCGAACTCAACTTTGCCGTGATCGACGAAGTCGACTCCATCCTCATCGACGAAGCCCGTACCCCGCTGATCATTTCCGGTCAGGCCGAGGACAGCTCCAAGCTGTACATCGAGATCAACAAACTGATCCCGCAGCTGCAATTGCACGTCGAAGAAGTCGAGGGCGAAGTCACCAAGGCCGGCCATTACACCGTTGACGAGAAGACCCGCCAGGTCGAACTCAACGAAGCCGGTCACCAGTTCATCGAAGACATGCTCACCCGTGTCGGCCTGTTGGCTGAAGGCGAGAGCCTGTATTCGGCGCACAACCTTGGTCTGCTGACCCACGTTTATGCCGGCCTGCGCGCTCACAAGCTGTTCAATCGCAACGTCGAATACATCGTGCAGGACGGTCAGGTTGTCCTGGTCGACGAACACACCGGTCGTACCATGCCGGGTCGCCGTTTGTCCGAAGGCCTGCACCAGGCCATCGAAGCCAAGGAAAACCTGAACATCCAGGCCGAAAGCCAGACACTGGCGTCGACCACGTTCCAGAACTACTTCCGTCTGTACAACAAGCTGTCCGGCATGACCGGTACCGCGGACACCGAAGCGTTCGAATTCCACCAGATCTATGGCCTGCAGGTCATGGTCATCCCGCCGAACAAGCCTTTGGCGCGTAAAGACTACAACGACCTGGTGTTCCTGACCGCCGAAGAGAAATACGCGGCGATCATCAACGACATCAAGGAATGCATGACTCACGGCCGTCCGGTGCTGGTGGGTACTGCCACCATCGAAACCTCCGAACACATGTCTGCGTTGCTGCAGAAGGAAGGTATCGAGCACAAGGTCCTGAACGCCAAGTTCCACGAAAAAGAAGCCGAGATCATTGCCCAGGCCGGTCGCCCAGGCGCACTGACCATCGCCACCAACATGGCCGGTCGTGGTACCGACATCCTGTTGGGCGGTAACTGGGAAGTGGAAGTCGCGTCCCTGGAAGATCCAACGCCGGAGCAGATTGCCCAGATCAAGGCCGACTGGCAGAAACGCCACCAGCAAGTGCTGGAGTCGGGTGGCTTGCAGGTGATCGCGTCCGAACGTCACGAATCGCGCCGTATCGACAACCAGTTGCGTGGTCGTGCGGGTCGTCAGGGTGACGCCGGTTCCAGCCGTTTCTACCTGTCGCTGGAAGACAGCCTGATGCGCATCTTCGCCTCTGACCGGGTGAAGAACTTCATGAAGGCATTGGGCATGCAGTCCGGTGAAGCGATCGAGCACCGCATGGTGACCAACGCCATCGAGAAGGCCCAGCGCAAGGTTGAAGGTCGCAACTTCGACATCCGCAAGCAACTGCTCGAGTTCGACGACGTCAACAACGAACAGCGTAAAGTGATCTATCACATGCGTAACACGTTGCTGGCCGCCGACAACATCGGTGAAACCATCGCCGACTTCCGTCAGGACGTGCTCAATGCGACCGTCAGCGCACACATTCCACCGCAATCGCTGCCTGAGCAGTGGGACGTGGCCGGTCTGGAAGCGGCGTTGCAGAGCGACTTCGGTGTGGCACTGCCGATCCAGCAATGGCTCGACGAAGACGATCACCTGTACGAAGAAACCCTGCGCGAGAAGCTGATGCAGGAGCTGATTGCGGCGTACAACGAGAAAGAAGACCAGGCCGGCGCCGATGCGTTGCGCACCTTCGAGAAGCAAATCGTTCTGCGCGTTCTGGACGACCTGTGGAAAGACCACCTGTCGACCATGGACCACCTGCGTCATGGCATCCACTTGCGTGGCTACGCCCAGAAGAACCCGAAGCAAGAGTACAAGCGCGAGTCGTTCACGCTGTTCTCCGAGCTGCTGGATTCGATCAAGCGCGACTCGATCCGTGTGCTGTCGCACGTTCAGGTTCGCCGCGAAGACCCGATCGAAGAAGAGCAACGCCTGCGTCAGGAGGCCGAAGCACTGGCAGCGCGCATGCAGTTCCTGCACGACGAAGCACCTGGTCTCGAGCAACCGGAACTGCTCGGTGAAGAGGTCGATGTAGCCCTCGCCACCGCACCGGTTCGCAATGAACAGAAGCTGGGCCGTAACGAACTGTGCTATTGCGGTTCGGGCAAGAAATTCAAGCATTGCCACGGGCAGATCCAGTAAAACCCGTTTCATACGCTGAAATACCCGCGCCGCGACCGGCATCAGCCGTCGCGGCGTTTTGCCATTTACACCACCGTTCTTCCTGAAAGCGGTGCTGACATCATTTATTAAGGAGCGCATTCATGGCTGTTGGTCTTGGTCCTTTGCCAACGTTGCACCCGGTTGCCGGTTTTGAACTCGGTATCGCCTCGGCCGGCATCAAGCGCCCTGGGCGCAAGGATGTCGTGGTCATGCGCTGCGCCGAAGGTTCCACGGTGGCTGGCGTGTTTACCCTGAACGCCTTTTGCGCAGCTCCGGTGATTCTGGCCAAGCAGCGCGTGCAAGGTCCGGTGCGTTACCTGCTGACCAACACCGGCAATGCCAACGCCGGCACCGGCGAACCCGGCCTGGCCGCCGCCGAGCGCACCTGCGCCAAACTGGCTGAATTGACCGGCGTCGATGCCAGCCTGGTGCTGCCGTACTCCACCGGTGTGATCGGCGAGCCGCTGCCGGTCGAGAAGATCGAAGGCGCGCTGCAAGCCGCCCTCGACGACCTGTCGGTGAACAATTGGGAAGCGGCCGCCACCGGCATCATGACCACCGACACGCTGCCGAAGGGCGCGAGCCGCCAGTTCCAGCATGACGGCGTGACCATCACTGTCACCGGTATCAGCAAAGGCGCGGGCATGATCCGTCCGAACATGGCCACCATGCTCGGCTACATCGCCACCGACGCCAAAGTCTCCCGCGATGTATTGCAGAACCTGTTGCTGGACGGCGCCAACAAGTCGTTCAACCGCATCACCATCGACGGCGACACCTCGACCAACGACTGCTGCATGCTGATCGCCACCGGTCAGGCGGCACTGCCGGAAATCACTTCCGCGAGCGGTGAGTTGTTCGCCAAGTTGAAGCAGGCCGTGTTCGAAGTGTGCATGGACGTGGCCCAGGCCATCGTTCGCGACGGCGAAGGCGCGACCAAGTTCGTCACCGTTGAAGTCAACGGCGGCGGCAATCACCAGGAATGCCTGGACGTCGGTTACACCGTGGCGCACTCGCCGTTGATCAAGACTGCATTGTTCGCGTCCGACCCTAACTGGGGCCGCATCCTCGCCGCCGTCGGCCGTGCCGGTGTGCCGGACCTGGACGTGAGCAAGATTGACGTGTTCCTCGGCGATGTGTGCATCGCCAGCCGTGGCGCCCGCGCATCGACCTACACCGAAGCCCAGGGTGCGGCGGTGATGCAGCAGGAAGAGATCACCATCCGTATCGAACTGGGTCGCGGTGACTGCAGCGAAACCATCTGGACCACCGACCTGTCCCACGAATACGTGAAGATCAACGCCGAGTACCGCACTTAAGTTAGATCGCATTCGCGGGCAAGCCTCGCTCCTACAGGATCGATGTCGTTCAGAAAATTCGCGAACGACTTGTTCCTTGTAGGAGCGAGGCTTGCCCGCGAAGGCGGCCGACCAGACACTAAAGCTTCTGGCCTGTTCCACTTACCAAAAGGCGCCCGAACATGAGCCTCCACCTGATCATCGGCGACAAACTGCTTTCCTCCTGGTCCCTGCGCGGCGCACTGGCCCTCGATCTGGCCGGCGCCCCTTACACCGAAGAGCTCATCAAGCTGAACCAGCCGGACACCCGTGAACGTCTGCTCAAGCATTCGCCGACCGGTAAAGTCCCGCTGTTGAAAACCGCACACGGCACCATCGCCGATTCCCTGGCGATTGCCGAGTACCTGGCCGAACAATTCCCTGACGCCGGCCTCTGGCCCAAAGACGTCGCCGCCCGCGCCCAGGCACGTTCGGCGTGCGCGCAGATGCATGCCGGGTTCTTCGCCATGCGTGGCAACATGCCGTTCGACCTGAGCCGCGACGCACCGCTGTCACCGGCCCCGGCTGACGTCCAGGCGGACATCGAGCGCATGCTGGCGTTGTGGGCCGAGTGCCGCGCAGTCGCGACCGAAACCGGTCCGTTCCTGTTTGGCAGCGCGACCCTCGCCGATGCCTTCTTTGCACCCATTGCCGTACGCCTGCGCACCTATCAGGTGAAATTGCCGGCGGCGGATGAGGCCTACGTCGAAACGATCTACCAATGGCCAGCCTTCAAGGCGTGGCAAAAGGCGGGTCTGGAGGAGATCGGGCAGTGAAACGAGTACACGTAGCCGCCGCCGTTATCCGTGATAGCAGCGGCAAAATTCTCATCGCACGCCGTGCCGATACTCAGCATCAAGGCGGTTTGTGGGAGTTTCCCGGTGGCAAGGTCGAGGCTGATGAGTCAGTCGAAACCGCGCTGGCTCGCGAACTTCACGAAGAGTTGGGGATTGTGGTCAGCGCGGCACGTCCGTTGATCAAGGTCCGCCATGACTATCCGGACAAGCAAGTGTTGCTGGATGTCTGGGAAGTCTCGAATTTCACCGGCGAACCTCACGGCGCCGAAGGCCAGCCTTTGGAGTGGGTAGCGCCGCGTGATCTGCCGGGCTACGAATTTCCGGCAGCCAACCAGCCGATCGTTGCCGCCGCACGGTTGCCTGCGCAGTATCTGATCACTCCTGAAGATCTGGAAACGCCGGCACTGCTGCGCGGTATCCAGAAAGCTATCGCCGGCGGGATCAAGTTGATCCAGCTGCGGGCGCCCAACGGCTACGACCCGAAGTACCGCGATCTGGCGGTGGATGCGGCGGGGCTGTGTGCCGGCAAGGCGCAGTTGATGATCAAGGGGCCGTTCGAGTGGCTGGGCGATTTCCCGTCGGCCGGTTGGCACATCACCTCGGCACAACTGCGCAAACACGCGGCTGCCGGCCGTCCGCTGCCGGCGTCGCGCTGGTTGGCGGCGTCCTGCCATAACGCTGAAGAACTGGCGTTGGCGGAGCAGATGGGCGTGGACTTTGTGACCCTGTCGCCGGTGCAGCCGACCTTGACGCACCCGGGGGCTCAGCCGTTGGGTTGGGAACAGGCTTCGGCGTTGATCGAGGGGTTCAGCAAACCGGTGTTTTTGCTCGGTGGTGTTGGGCCGGCGGAGCAGCAAAAGGCTTGGGCGGCGGGCGCTCAGGGTGTGGCGGGGATTCGAGCGTTCTGGCCTGATTCTTTGGTGTAGCTACTGGCCTCTTCGCGGGCAAGCCTCGCTCCTACAGGATTCAGGTGAACCTGTAGGAGCAAGGCTTGCCCGCGAAGGCGTCCTTGTGGAAATCAGCTAAACCTCAGGCTTCGCCGCCGGCTGCCAAAGAATCTCCGCAATCCCCTGCCGCTTCGCAATCAACCGCGCCACCACAAACAACAAATCCGACAACCGATTGATATACGCCAACCCAACCCCGGCCAACGGCTCAATCGCATTCAACTGCTGACACCGCCGCTCGGCACTGCGCGCCAGACTTCTGCACACATGAGCCTGGGCAATCAGCGCGGAACCCCCCGGCAGAATGAAGTTCTCCAGCGGCCCCAGCTCTTCATTCCACACATCGATCGCCGCTTCCAGGCGTTCAATTTCTGCCGCGTTCAGCGCCTGATACACCGGCATCGCCAACTCACCGCCCAGATCGAACAGCCGATGCTGACAAGGCGCCAACACCTCGATCACTTCGTTCAACCCTGGAAATTGGCCAACTTCCGCTTCCAGCCCGGCCAGCAACACACCGACCTGACTGTTCAGCGTATCGACTTCACCAATGGCCTCGATCCGAGGATGGTCCTTGGGCACGCGGCGGCCGTCGCCCAGTCCGGTTTCGCCTTTGTCGCCGGTGCGGGTGTAAATCTTCGACAAGCGAAAGCCCATGGTTACCTCGATAGCTGATTGAGTTCTTGAGAGACAAGCGGGGTGCTCGCCAATGGCAGGCGCAAGGTGAAACACGTGCCCTGGCCCAGCGTCGATTGCACTTCCATCTGACCCTTGTGGTTGTTGGTGATGATGAAATACGACACCGACAGGCCAAGCCCGGTGCCCTGACCGATTTCCTTGGTCGTAAAGAACGGCTCGAAGGTGCGTTTGCGCACGCTCTCGCTCATGCCGATGCCGTTGTCCTCGACCTGGATTTCCGCCCACGGCGGATTGAGTTTGGTACGCAGGATGATCCGCCCGGGCTCACGGTCATCTTCGCGCTGGTGAATGGCTTGCGCGGCGTTTTTCAGCAGGTTGAGCAGCACTTGTTCGAGTTCGTTGGCGGTGCCGGGCACTGGGCCTAGCGCCGGATCGAACTGGCGAATGATCGCCTGGCCCTTGAAGTCGAAGCCGATCGCCAGGTCGAAATCGTTGCCGGCGATTTCCACGGCCTGATCGATCAGCGCCGGCAGATCGCACGGGGCCATTTGCCGGGTACTGCGGCGGCTGAAACTGAGCATGTGCGTAACGATCTTCGCTGCCCGGGCGCCGGCCTGCTGGATGCCGTCGAGCAACTGCGGCACTTCCCGTGCTTTCAGGTACTCGTTGACCGTGTCCAGTTCAATGCCGATTTGCTCGGCTTGCTCGAGGTTCTTCGGCAGATCGGGGGACAAGCGCCGGCGAATGTTCTGCACGTTGTGCAGGATCGCGCCCAGCGGGTTGTTGATCTCATGGGCCATGCCGGCGGCGAGGCCACCGACCGAGAGCATTTTTTCCGACTGCACCATCATTTCTTCCAGGGACAGGCGCTGGGTGATGTCGTCGATCCGGATGACCACACCGCGCCCGGCGCCGCCCATCAGCGGGTAAAAGGTCAGGGCGTAGTGCTTGGGTTCGTCATCCTTAAACCAGGTCACGCGCTCAATCTTCGCCACTGTGTGTTGCTCGACGGTCTGTTTGAGCTGCGGCAGAAACGGCTTGAGTGGTTCGAAGGCGAGGAAGATCGGCTGATTCAGCGCTTCGTCCAGCCGCGTGCCGGAAAGGGCGCTGGCCTCCTGATTCCATTGCGTCACGTAGAGCTGCTCGTCGAGGGCGATCAGCGCCGAGGGCATGGAGTCGATGATGCTGTTGAGGTAGTTCTGGAACCCGGTGAGTTTCTTCTCGATCTTGCTGCGCACCTGGACTTCGAGTTCCAGTTTGCGATTGGTGTGACGGGTTTCTTCGGCCAGCCCCTGAGCCTGATCGTAAGCCGCCTGGGAGTCGTCCCGCGCGCGTTTGAGTTGCTGCTCCCGCGCCTCGATCCGCGAGAGCATGGTGTTGAAGGCCTCGGCCAGACTGCCGATTTCGTCGTGATTGCCGCGGGAAGCGCGCAGGGCGTAGTTCTCTTCCCGGGTCACTTGCCGGGACAGCTCTTCCAGCTGATGGATCGGCCGGGTAATCAGGCGTTTGATCTGCCGGGCGATCACCAGCCACAACAGCACACTGAAGATCAGGATGCCGAGGCTGGCGGTCAACGTCCCGGTGTAGAAGGCCATCGGCAATTCGCTGCTGGCGACCAGTAACAAGTGGCCGGGCGCGGTGCCGGGGCGGGGCAGGGTGATCACCTGATTGCTGCGAAATTCGGTGGCTTGCCAGGATTCGATGTGGCGGAAGCGCTCCGGCAGGTTCAGATGATCGCCATGTTGCAGCTGCGCCAGCCGTTCACCCTTGCCGTCGTACAAGGCCGCTGCGCGTAACGGTGAATAACTGTTGAGTTCATCGAGCAGGCGTTGCGCGCTTTGTGGCGATGCCAGTGCTTCGGACACCAGGCTCGGGTTGGACACCAGCCGGCCGATGGTCTGCAAGGCTTGGGGCGCCATGCTTTCCTGGGAAATGTAGTACGCGGCGCTGATGAAGGTCAGGTTGGCGACCAGCAGAACGGTGGTCAACAGCACCAGCAGGGCGGCCAGCAGTTTCTGGCCGACCGGAAGGTTTTCAAGGCGCTGGCGCAATGGCATCAGTTTTATCGCTGAAAAGGAACAAGTGGCCAGCGTAGCCGCTGCTCAGTCGCTGGGCAATCCAAGGCTGTGCAGATGGGTGATCAGCCGCTGTTGCAACTGGTTGAGGTGCGGAAGGTTCAGCTGATGGCGCGAGGCAACTTTGCAGACGTAGCCCAACAGGTAGCTGATTTCGGTTCGGCGCCGATTCGCGACGTCCTGATACATCGAGGAGAAATTCGCCGCGGTGGCGTGAATCACCCGCTCGACTTCCTGCTGGAGGTGCTCGGCCGCTGCCGGCTGGCCGCAACGCTCAAGCACCTCGGTCAGTTCGCCGCAGAGCGTGGCCACTTCGCAATGATGGTCCTGCAAGCCGCCGTTGCGGCAATCGTGCAGCACCGTCAGCGGATTGATCGCACAGTTGAGCGCGAGTTTTCGCCACAACCTGGTGAGGATGTCGGTGCTCCATTCGTGGGGAATGCCGGCGGCGCCCACGTCATCCAGCAGGATCGGCGCCACAGGATGACCGGCATCCCCCAGCCAGGTGTAACCGTGGCCGGCGAACACCACGCGCCAGTCGCCATCGCGAAACGCGCCCTCGGTGCTCGACGCATAGATACAGCGTGCCTGTGGAACCTGCGCGGCGACAGCGTCCTGACTGCCGAGGCCGTTCTGGAGCAATATCAATTCGGCGTCGGGCGCCAGACGCGGCGCCAGTTGGGCCACGGCCTGCTCGGCATCGTAGGCTTTGCAGGCCACCAGCAGGCGGTTGATCGGCTCGTCGCTGTCGGCAGTCTCGCCCGGTATGTCCCAGGTTGTTGCTTCGCCGTGCTCCACCAGCGTCAGCCCGCCCGCCGCCTGATAAGCCTGTAAACGCGCCGCATCCCGCACAATCAGCCTGACCGGCACCCCGGCCCGCGCCAGACGCGTGGCCCATAAGGTGCCGAGGCTGCCGGCGCCCAGAACATGCCAGGTGGTGGACATCAGCTTTTTGCTCTGTTTGAGGCGCGCATCGGAGGCTCGCAGTGAATGATGGGAAAGACCCGTTATAATCAGCGCGGATTTTAACCGCAAGCCAGGCGTGCTCCATCTTGATCGAGCGCGCCCTTTATTGGAGAGATTACATGCCGTCGTTCGACGTGGTATCCGAACTGGACAAACACGAAGTCACCAACGCGGTCGAGAACGCCGTCAAGGAACTCGATCGTCGTTATGACCTGAAAGGCAAAGGCACCTTCGAGTTCAAGGAAAAGGACCTGACCGTCAACCTGACCGCTGAAGCCGATTTCCAGCTCGAAGCGATGATTGAGATCCTCAAGCTGGCGCTGGTCAAGCGCAAAATCGACGTGCAGTGCCTTGAAGTCAAGGACGCCTATGCATCGGGCAAGCTGATGAAGCAGGAAGCTGTCCTCAAGGAAGGCATCGACAAAGAGCTGGCGAAAAAAATCGTCGCTCACGTCAAGGACGCCAAGTTGAAGGTTCAAGCGGCCATTCAGGGCGAGCAAGTGCGCATCACCGGCAAGAAACGTGACGATTTGCAGGAAGCCATCGCGGCCCTGCGCGCCAAGACCTTCGACATGCCTCTGCAGTTCAATAACTTCCGCGACTGACTGGTCAGGCGGGAACCTCTCGGCGTTTTCGGCGTCCGAGGCCCCAGTAACGGCAGAAACGATTGGACCCGCAAGGGCCAGTCTTTCTGCCGTTCATTTTTTCGCGTGCCGGGTAGCCGGAAATCAGGAGAACGTAGATGGACTTGAATGCTGAAGTGGACAACCTGGTCAAGGCATCCCAAGCCTGGATTCCGATGATCATGGAATACGGCAGCCGCGTGCTGCTGGCGATTATCACCCTGGCCATCGGCTGGTGGCTGATCAACAAAGTGACGCAGAAACTGGGCGGTCTGATCGCGCTGCGTAACGCCGACCTGGCGCTGCAAGGGTTCATCAGCAGCCTGGCGAACATTATTCTCAAGGTTTTGCTGATCGTCAGCGTGGCCTCGATGATCGGCGTGGAAACGACTTCCTTCGTCGCAGCGATCGGTGCGGCGGGTCTGGCCATAGGTCTGGCATTGCAGGGCAGCCTGGCGAACTTCGCCGGTGGCGTGCTGATTCTACTGTTCCGTCCGTTCCGTATTGGTGACTGGATCGAAGCGCAAGGGGTGGCCGGTACGGTCGACAGCATTCAGATCTTCCACACCGTGCTGCGTACAGGCGATAACAAAACCATCATCGTGCCTAACGGCAATTTGTCGAACGGCATCATCACCAACACTAACCGTCAGCCAACCCGCAAGGTTGTGTTTGATGTGGGTGTTGATTACGAGGCGGACCTGCAGAAAGCTCGTCAAGTGTTGCTGGATCTGGCCAAGGATGAGCGCATCCTGGCTGAACCCGTTCCGCAAGCAGTCATTTCTACCCTGGGCGACAGTTCGATTACTGTTTCCCTGCGGGTGTGGGTGAAGACGGCGGATTACTGGGATGTGATGTTCATGTTTAACGAACAGTCCCGGGACCGGTTGAAAACGGCCGGCATCGATATCCCGTTTCCACAGCGGGTGATTCGAGTGGTTCAGGAATCTGCAGTGCAGTAAGCAACAAACGGCAACAAAAAAGGCCCATCCGAAGATGGGCCTTTTATTTTGTTACCGCAAACTAACTGGATGCGATTACAAGATCGACAGCGGGTAGTCAACGATCACACGGAACTCTTTCACGTCGCCTTCACCTTCGTCGGCGTTAGCAAAGTGCCAAGCTTGACGGAAGCGGACGGACAGATCTTTTGCCGGGCCAGACTGAACAACGTACTTGGCTTCAAAGTTGGTTTCGTTGTGCTTGCCATTGTCACCGTACAGGCCGGTGTAAGCGCTGCCTGCTGGAGTGTTGGTGCCGTCGATGTCCCAACCTTTCACGTAACGGGTCATGAAGCTCAGACCAGGAACGCCGTACTCAGCCATTTTCAGATCGTAACGGATCTGGGCAGACTTCTCGCCAGGGGCGTTGAAGTCAGAGTACTGGATGGAGTTGGCGAGGAAGATCGAGTCGCCGCCGCGGTTGTTCTTGCCGATACCGACGTAGTCGAATGGGGTATCGCCATTAACCTTTTGGAAGGCCAGGGTGATGGTGTGTGCTTTCAGGAACGACAGAGCAGTGGCCAGCGAGTACGCGGTGTTGCTGATGTCACCAGCTTTCGAATCACCGGTATCGGTGGTGCGGTAGATGTTGAAGTCAGTGTTCAGCGACGTGTCACCACCAAACGGAGTGGTGAGGTTAATGTTGGCGTAGTACTGGTTCCAGATGTCTTCCAGCTTGGCGCCATACAGCGATGCGGAAAGGTTATCGGTAATGCCGTACTTGCCACCGAAATAGTCGATGCTGTTGGCTTTCACGCCGGCGTAGTTTGCCCACAGGTCGCCGTCACGGGCGTTTTTGTCCTGGCTGGAACCCGAGTAGAAGTGACCGGCTTCGAGGTCAAGGTCTTTGACTTCGCTGCTCTGCAGTTGGAAACCGCTGGCAACTTGAGGAAGGATACGGGAACCGCCAACAGCAAACACTGGAGCAGTGCTCGGCGACATGTCGCCGAATTTCAGCTCGGTTTTGGAGATGCGGAATTTAACCGCCGCGCCAGCTTTACCCTGGCTGTCGTTGACGTCGCGGCCACCGTTGGCGTTGACGGTGTCGCTACGGCTCATGTTGCCCGAACCGGAAGTGCCATCGCCGCCATCCAGTTTGATGGCCAGGTAACCGAACGCATCAACGCCGACACCGATGAGACCTTGGGTGTAACCGGAGTTGTAGGTGCCCCAAAGACCTTGGGTCCAGTCTTTGACGTCGCGGGCGCCATCTTTGTTGTCACGGTTGAAGTAGTAGTTGCGAACCAGCAAGTTCAGCGAGCTGTCTTCAACAAAACCTTTGGCTTCAGCCTGGTCACTTACGAAAGGTGCGGCCATAGCCACTTGAGTACTGGCTGCTGCTGCAACTGCCAGTGCGATCATGCTCCACTTCATCACGCGCATCGTGATTTGCTCCTTTGGTTTTAGAAGAGTACTGCCGTCCCACCTGATTTATTATCTGGGCGGCTCTTTCTTTTTGTGTCGGCGCAAACTTATATCACGCCGACCATGTTGGCGATACTTGCGCATCTAACCTTTCAGCTTCTTTACGACCCTGTCGCAATTGGCTTGGTAGATGTCGCAAATTTACAGCCCCAATGCAATAGGAATGACAACTTTAACGCTGTTTTCCAGGGCTTGAGCATCGGTAAAAAGAGTCCTTGGTGAAACGTGTGAATCTCCATCGGGCAACCCTGCCACTGTTTTTATTGCCTTGAAGGCTTCCACTTCCAGCGGACGCTTTGAAGGCGATGTGAGTGTGAATGCAACAAGCGTGCACAAATCAGCAATTCGCTGTTTTTTTTTCTGAACGCCTGCCTGTTACCGTAAAAACCTCATAAAACCGGGGGTTACAAGCACCTTTTGATGGGGCTTGACGCCATGGTTTGCATCGTGTTGCACCTCCCTGGCCGACTGCGTGACAACCAAAAACGTTACCGGTTCACCCCGTCAGTGAGTACTTGGCGGATGCCCGACGCACTGAGCGTAGACGCACTGTGCGGTTTTGGTGCAAAAAATCTTAATCACTGTACTGAATTCATACAGTGGTGCCTGTTGCGAAACGTGAACAGGCCTTGGTTTATTGGTCACTTCAGTGTTTTTTGCGTGGCTGGCGGTTCTGTAATGGTGCGCTCGCGCAAAAAATGTCTCATGTCGGAGCGCTCTGATGGGTGATGGCTGCGCTTCGACAGTCGTACGTCGTGAAGCCAGCGACGTTCGCAGGTATGCTGCCTTCCTGTCGCTTGGTGCGCCGTCTCTCGGGATGGGGGCTAAGCTGAAAATGATGAGTAGCCGGGAGTGCGCGCAGTGTTCGCTTTAGATCCACGACTTCAACAAGACACGTTACCGATCGGGGATTTCCCGCTCAGCCGGTTGCTGTTGTCCAATGATTCGAACTACCCGTGGTTCATCCTGGTACCGCGTCGCGACGATATCAGCGAGATATTTCAGTTGGATGTTGCCGATCAGCGGCAGCTGTGGCAGGAAACGACCGCGCTGGCGGAAATGCTCAAGGACTCGTTCGACGCGGACAAGTTGAATGTCGCGGCCCTGGGTAACGTTGTCAGTCAGTTGCATATGCATGTGATTGTGCGCAAACACGAGGATGCCGCCTGGCCCGCGCCGGTGTGGGGCAAGCACCCGGCCAAACCGTACACGGCGGAGCAGATCGCGGTCATTCGCGAGCGGCTGCGTCTGGTGTTGACCGAAGACTTCACGTTTCTGGAGGGTTGAATCATGAGCCTGGAAGAACGCGTTACCGATCTGGAGAGCCAGCTGGCGTTTCAGGATGACACCATCCAGGCATTGAGCGATGTGCTGGCGACGCAGCAGCGCGCAGTGGAGCGTCTGCAACTGCAAATGGCTGCCCTGCTCAAGCGGCAGGAGGAAATGGCCGGTCAGTTCGAAACCTTTGAAGAAGAAGCGCCACCGCCGCACTACTAGCTTTTGTTTCAAAGCCTTTTGTTAGACAAAAGGCAATAAAAAACCGCGAACAGCCAGGCTGCTCGCGGTTTTTTTTAGCCTTGAATCAGCGCCGCGGCAGCGCGGCGATCACGTCTTCGGCTTGCAGGCCCTTGTCACGATTCATGACGGAGAATTCCACGCGCTGGCCTTCGACCAGAACGCGATGGCCTTCGCCACGGATGGCCCGGAAATGCACGAAAATATCATCGCCGGAATCTCGGGAAATGAAGCCGAAGCCTTTGGAGGTGTTGAACCACTTTACGGTGCCGGTATCGCGGTTGCTCATGTCGTAGCTTGGCGAAGCGGTGGCCGGTGAGGATTTGTAGAAACTGATGGCCAGGTGCAGAAGAACGGCGATCAGGGCAGCCACCAGGCTGAACAGAACGGCAGGTTGACCGGCGATGACAGGCATCGGCGCGAGCAGCGTCAGCGTTTGCAGAACGACAGTCAGAACCAGCAGGGCGCTGACCAGGTTTTGCAGTTGATGACGCGGACCTTTGTTCCAGTATGGAATGACAGGTGCGAGGGTAAGGTTGAGCAGGCCGAAGAAGGCCAGGTACAGCGCATCGGGTTGTTGCAGGTAAGGAACAGCTTCGGATCGCAGGCTAGGGATGAAGGACAGCAGCAGGGCTGCTGCGCCCATTAGCAGGTGGACGATTTTCAACATTTTGATTAACTCACGTTAAGACGGATCGCAAGGAAGAGCTGATGGGGCGCGGTTCGCTTCAGAACTATAAGAGGCGTTGGGCACGCACCCGGTATCAGCCTATGCGCAGCGCCCCGAAAAAATAGGCGCCAGCGACACACTGTCTATTTAACAGCAAAGCTTGCAGCTACTCAAATCAGGGAGTCCAGCGGTGCATTGGGGGCGATTTGTCGCAGGTCTCGGGGGCAATCCGGGCTGCGGTTGCGCGACAGGCTTGCTAGAGTGGTCCTGCACCTGTCGGATGAAATTCATCACCTTTAGGGGAAAAACATGGCAATCGATATCGGTATCAGTGAAGAGGACCGCAAGTCCATCGTCGACGGACTTTCGCGTCTGCTGTCGGACACTTATGTACTTTATTTGAAAACCCATAACTTCCACTGGAATGTCACCGGTCCCATGTTTCGGACCTTGCACCTGATGTTCGAGGAGCAATATAACGAGTTGGCCCTGGCGGTCGATTCGATTGCCGAACGAATTCGTGCACTTGGCTTTCCTGCTCCGGGCGCCTATTCGATTTATGCGCGCCTTTCTTCCATCAAGGAAGAAGCGGGTGTGCCCAGTGCGGAAGACATGATCAAGCAACTGGTCGAAGGGCAGGAAGCTGTCACGCGGACTGCACGCGGGATCTTTCCCTTGCTCGACAAAGTCAGCGACGAGCCAACGGCGGACTTGCTGACCCAGCGCATGCAGGTTCACGAGAAAACCGCGTGGATGCTGCGTTCATTGCTGGACCAGTAACGCTGCCCGTGCGCGGATGACGCTACCCGGTGTTGTTCGCGCCCTGTTTTTCGAAGCCTGTTCGTTGAATGATCTTGCACCCGATCGTGTAGGACATTGTCCCGACTAGGACGGTCTCCATGATCCGCCTTCAGTTGTTGGCTTATCCTACGTCGATGGTCATAAAGTCATCTGGATATAACTTTGCGCCTGCGCTTTTATAAGACCCGCAACATGGCTCTTATAGAAACCAGGGATGGCAAAGGAGTGTCAACGGATGGTTTATGAAAGCAGGTTAAACGAGGGGAGGCTGGGTCCGTTCAAGGAAGTAAGGATCGATCCGTTTGTCAGTGAATTCGACATGGGACTGGCTCGGCCATTATCCCGCTCGGTACGTTTGAATGGCTTTGCCACCTGCTTGCGACTTGAACAGGTTTATTGGGATATCTTGAGGGAAATGGCAAGGATCAATTGCTGCTCGGTCAGTGCCCTGCTGTCCCATGTGGATCGCGAAGTGCATCTGCGGCACGGCGGGGTGAAGAACTTCAGCGGGTTGGTGCGGGTTGTCTGCGTTGTGCACAGCTTGAAGGAGGGGAGTTGCGTCGTCATGGCGTAGCCGTGGCGGCGGAATGCGTCGAGTGTCGGTCTGTGCAGTCTTACGGCTGCACAGGCTGCATTTAATGGATATAATCCCGCTCTTTGCCGCAAAACCCAGCGTGTGCGGTAGCAATCTGATCGCCGAGACAACCCCCATGCCGATGTACGACTATCAATGTGCTTCCTGTGGTCATCAGTTGGAAGCCATTCAAAAGATCAGCGCAGCACCGCTGGTCGACTGCCCTGCCTGCCAGGCGCCAGAGCTCAAGAAGATGCTGTCCATGCCGGGCTTCCGCCTCAGCGGCACCGGCTGGTACGAAACCGATTTCAAGACCGGTTCCAAGAAGAATCTGGCCGGCGGCGACAAAGCCGACTAGGGTCTGGAACCTGAGTTGAACGACACGTGCGAGCTCTTGCAGTGCAAGGCCTCCAACCGAATTTCGAATTACGAGAAGTGAAAACACGACCATGATGCGCAGCCATTATTGCGGCCAACTGAACGAAAGCCTGGAAGGCCAGGAAATTACCCTTTGCGGATGGGTTCACCGTCGCCGTGACCACGGTGGGGTGATTTTCCTCGATATCCGTGATCGTGACGGTCTGGCCCAGGTGGTGTTCGACCCGGACCGCGCCGAGAGCTTCGCCGCCGCCGACCGCGTGCGCAGCGAGTACGTCGTGAAGATCACCGGCAAGGTTCGCCTGCGTCCGGCCGGTGCCACGAACGCCAACATGGCCTCGGGCATGATCGAAGTCCTGGGCTACGAGCTGGAAGTGCTGAACGAGTCGGAAACCCCGCCGTTCCCACTGAACGAGTTCTCCGACGTCGGTGAAGAAACCCGCCTGCGTTATCGCTTCCTTGATCTGCGTCGCCCGGAAATGGCCGAGAAGCTGCGTCTGCGTTCGCGCATGACTACCAGCATCCGCCGCTACCTGGACGAAAACGGCTTCCTCGACGTCGAGACGCCGATCCTGACCCGTGCCACGCCTGAAGGCGCACGTGACTACCTGGTGCCGAGCCGTACTCACGCCGGTTCGTTCTTCGCCCTGCCGCAATCGCCGCAGCTGTTCAAGCAATTGCTGATGGTGGCCGGCTTCGACCGTTACTACCAGATCGCCAAATGCTTCCGCGACGAAGACCTGCGTGCCGACCGTCAGCCTGAATTCACCCAGATCGACATCGAAACCAGCTTCCTCGATGAAAAAGACATCATGGGCCTCACCGAAGGCATGATCCGCAACCTGTTCAAGGAAGTGCTGGACCTGGAATTCGGCGACTTCCCGCACATGACCTTCGAAGAAGCCATGCGTCGTTACGGTTCCGACAAGCCGGACCTGCGTAACCCGCTGGAACTGGTGGACGTTGCCGACCAGCTGAAAGAAGTCGACTTCAAGGTCTTCAGCGGTCCTGCCAACGATCCGAAATGCCGTGTTGCCGCCTTGCGCGTTCCTGGCGCGGCGAGCATGCCGCGCAAGCAGATCGACGACTACACCAAGTTCGTCGGCATCTACGGTGCGAAGGGCCTGGCGTACATCAAGGTCAACGAGCGCGCCAAAGGCGTTGAAGGTCTGCAGTCGCCAATCGTCAAGAACATCCCTGAAGCCAACCTCAACGTGATCCTCGATCGCGTGGGTGCGGTCGATGGCGACATCGTGTTCTTCGGCGCCGACAAGGCCAAGATCGTCAGCGAAGCCCTGGGCGCGTTGCGGATCAAGGTCGGCAACGACCTGGACCTGCTGACCTGCAAGTGGGCGCCAATGTGGGTCGTCGACTTCCCGATGTTCGAAGAGAACGACGACGGCAGCTTCACTGCCTTGCACCACCCGTTCACCGCGCCGAAATGCACCCCGGAAGAACTGGAAGCCAACCCGGCGACCGCGCTGTCCCGTGCCTACGACATGGTTCTGAACGGTACCGAGCTGGGTGGCGGTTCGATCCGTATCCACCGCAAGGAAATGCAGCAGACCGTATTCCGCCTGTTGGGTATCAATGAAGCGGAACAGGAAGAGAAATTCGGCTTCCTGCTCGACGCCCTGAAATACGGCGCGCCGCCGCACGGTGGCCTGGCCTTCGGTCTGGACCGTCTGGTGATGCTGATGACCGGCGCCCAGTCGATCCGTGAAGTGATCGCTTTCCCGAAAACCCAGAGCGCGGCTGACGTCATGACTCAGGCTCCGGGTGCTGTAGATGCCAAGGCATTGCGCGAACTGCACATTCGTCTGCGCGAAACGCCAAAGGCTGAGTAAGGCTGACCGCAAAGGCGCATCCTTCCCGGATGCGCCTTTTCTTTAGGTCGAGATTTTTGTATTGCTGGCTGGCGCATCGTGCACAGCGGGCAACGTTTCAAAGAGAATTCGGAGCGAGTTATGGCGGGTCATTCCAAGTGGGCGAACATCAAGCACCGCAAAGAACGTCAGGATGCCAAGAAGGGCAAGATTTTCACCAAGTGGATTCGTGAACTGACCGTTGCGGCCCGTCAGGGCGGCGGTGATCCGGGCTCCAACCCGCGTCTGCGTCTGGCCCTGGACAAGGCGCTGGGTGCGAACATGAGCCGCGACATCATCGATCGCGCGGTGGCCCGCGGTGCCGGTGCCGCCGACACCGACGACATGGTCGAACTGAGCTACGAAGGCTACGGCCCGGGTGGCGTGGCGGTGATGGTCGAGTGCATGACCGACAACCGTAACCGCACCGCAGCAGCTGTTCGCCATGCGTTCAGCAAGTGCGGGGGCAACCTGGGTACCGACGGTTCGGTGGCCTATCTGTTCGAGCGCAAGGGGCAGATTTCCTTCGCGCCGGGCGTTGATGAAGACGCCTTGATCGAAGCGGCCATGGAAGCCGACGCCGATGACGTGGTCACCCACGAAGACGGTTCCATCGACGTGTTCACCTCGTTCGCCGGTTTCTACTCTGTGCGTAACGCACTGGAAGCGGCCGGTTTCAAAGGTGATGATGCGGAAATCGTCATGCTGCCGACCACCAGCGCCGAACTGGACCTGGAAGGTGCCGAGAAAGTCCTCAAGCTGATCGACATGCTTGAAGATCTGGATGATGTGCAGAACGTCTATTCCAACGCCGACATCCCAGAGTCAGTCGCCGCACAGCTTTGACAGGCACGACTAAGATCTAATGTGGGAGCTGGCTTGCCTGCGATGGCGTCGTGTCAGGCTACATCATTGTTTGATGTGCCTACGCCATCGCAGGCAAGCCAGCTCCCACATTTGTTATTCGCTGTATTGAAAATGGTGCTCTTACCTTAACCGCAGGCGTTATGACTTTAATTCTTGGCATCGACCCCGGTTCGCGCATCACCGGTTACGGCGTGGTACGTGATACCGGGCGTGGCTGCGTGTACGTGGCGTCGGGCTGCATTCGCACCGGTTCCGGCGAACTGCATGAGCGGTTGCAAATCGTTTATCGCGGCGTGCGGGAAGTCATCCAGACCTACGGCCCGGTCACCATGGGTATCGAAAAGGTCTTCATGGCACGCAACGCCGACTCTGCGTTGAAACTCGGCCAGGCCCGCGGCGCGGCAATCGTTGCCGGTGCCGAAGAAAACCTGGAAATCGCTGAATACACCGCCACCCAGGTCAAGCAGGCCGTGACCGGGACCGGCGCAGCCAATAAAGAGCAGGTGCAGATGATGGTCATGCACATGCTGAAACTGATCAGCAAGCCGCAAATCGATGCCTCGGACGCCCTGGCGATTGCCATATGCCATGCTCACACCCGTTCCAGCCTGCTGCCACATGGCTTGGGCACGGCACGCAGTCGTGGCGGGCGCCTGCGTCTCTGATAGCATCAGCAGTCATTTTTTACGGAATGAGGGTTTTGCGCCTGTGTTGTCGGCGCAAAACCCTTGTTCTGTCAGTCGCCAGCACCGGTCTGGCCAACGCTCAAGGATCTGAAACGTGATTGGACGCTTGCGCGGCACACTGGCTGAGAAACAGCCGCCGCACCTGATTCTGGATGTAAACGGTCTGGGGTATGAGCTGGAAGTGCCCATGACCACGCTGTATCGCTTGCCGTCGGTCGGTGAACCGCTGACGCTGCACACCCATTTGGTCGTACGCGAAGACGCGCAGTTACTCTATGGTTTCGCCAGCAAGCGTGAGCGAGACTTTTTTCGTGAGTTGATCCGTCTCAATGGTGTGGGGCCGAAACTGGCGCTGGCCTTGATGTCGAGCCTGGAAGTCGATGAGCTGGTACGTTGCGTGCAATCCCAGGACACCTCGGCGCTGACCAAGGTGCCTGGCGTGGGCAAGAAAACGGCCGAGCGTTTGCTGGTGGAACTCAAGGATCGCTTCAAGGCCTGGGAAACCGTGCCGGCGATGTTTGCCCTGGTGCCAAACCAGCCGGGTGGGCCAGATGCGCCGCATCCGGTCGCGACCGCCGAAAATGATGCGGTCAGCGCGCTGATCTCCCTGGGCTACAAGCCGCAGGAAGCCAGCAAGGCGATTTCCGCGATCAAGGAGAAAGGTTTGAGCAGTGAAGACATGATTCGTCGTGCCCTGAAGGGAATGATCTAAGTGATTGAAGCTGATCGTCTGATAGCCGCCACGCCTGGCCCTCGCGACCGCGAGGAAGTCCAGGACCGGGCGATTCGTCCTGTCAGTCTGGCCGAATACATTGGTCAGCCGACCGTTCGCGAGCAAATGGAGCTGTTCATCCAGGCTGCCCGTGGGCGTAACGAATCCCTGGACCACACGCTGATCTTCGGCCCGCCTGGCCTGGGTAAAACCACCCTGGCCAACATCATCGCCCAGGAGATGGGCGTGTCGATCAAAAGCACCTCCGGCCCGGTCCTTGAGCGTCCCGGTGACCTGGCTGCACTGCTGACCAACCTTGAGCCTCACGACGTGCTGTTCATCGACGAAATCCATCGGCTGTCGCCGATTGTCGAAGAAGTGCTGTACCCGGCCATGGAAGATTTCCAGCTCGACATCATGATTGGCGAAGGGCCGGCTGCGCGTTCGATCAAACTGGATTTGCCGCCGTTCACGCTGGTGGGGGCGACCACCCGCGCCGGCATGCTGACCAATCCGTTGCGCGACCGTTTCGGGATCGTCCAGCGTCTCGAGTTTTACAGCACGGCTGATCTGGCAACGATTGTCAGCCGCTCGGCAACCATTCTCGGCTTGCCACTGGACCCGGAAGGCGCCTTCGAAATCGCTCGCCGTGCCCGTGGTACGCCGCGAATTGCCAACCGTTTGTTGCGTCGGGTGCGTGATTTCGCTGAAGTTCGCGCCAAGGGCCACATCACCAAGCCGATTGCCGATCTTGCCTTGAATCTGCTGGATGTCGATGAGCGTGGCTTCGACCACCAGGATCGACGTCTGCTGTTGACCATGATCGAGAAGTTCGACGGTGGACCGGTCGGCGTCGACAGTCTGGCCGCCGCGATCAGCGAGGAGCGACACACCATCGAAGACGTGCTGGAGCCGTACCTGATCCAGCAGGGCTACATCATGCGCACACCGCGGGGGCGAGTGGTCACTCGGCATGCCTATCTGCATTTTGGTTTAAATATTCCGTCACGATTGGGCGAGATGCCCGTGGTAGACGAGTTCCTCGATGCCGTGGACGATTAATTAACATTTGCGGGCAGAATTTTCGGGCATTGTGCTGTCCTAGGACCGTACTTTCGCGAGAAAGCCGTGAATCAATGAAAAACAGTTGCCTGGCCGGATTGGCAACCTGAGGAGTAAGCACTAGAGTATGCGCGCGCAAAACGGGCTTGAGCCGTTCGCACATCGTTGTCGCGTTTATTACGAGGACACCGATGCGGGCGGCATCGTGTATTACGTTAATTACCTCAAGTTTATGGAACGGGCTCGAACCGAGCGGCTCCGGGAGCTGGGCTTTGCCCAATCCCAGCTGGCAGGAGAGGACCTGTTGTTTGTCGTGCATTCCAGCGAAGCGCGTTATCACGCGCCGGCGCGACTGGACGACGAACTCCTGGTAAGCGCTGAAGTAATCGAATTGAACCGTGTCAGCCTGCGCTTCAAACAGCAGGTCAGGCGAGCCACGGATAATGCGCTGCTCTGCGAAGGGCAGTTTTTGGTGGCCTGTGTGCGCACTGAAAGTTTAAAACCCCGGGCCATTCCCGAAGCTCTACGTGCGGCCTTTGCCGACGTGAGCGGCGCGGGTACACACTCAAAGCAGGAGATAAAGCGTGGAAGCTAACGTCGTCGACCATTCCTCCATGTGGAGCCTGGTCAGCAATGCCAGTATCGTGGTGCAACTGGTAATGCTGATCCTGGTAGCCGCATCGGTGACCTCATGGATCATGATCTTTCAGCGCAGCAACTTGCTGCGCGCCGGTCGACGTGCCCTGGAGAGCTTTGAAGAGCGCTTCTGGTCGGGCATCGACCTGTCCAAGCTCTACCGTCAGGCCGGCAGCAACCCTGATCCGGATTCGGGCGTAGAGCAGATCTTCCGTGCCGGTTTCAAGGAATTCTCCCGTCTGCGCCAGCAGCCAGGCGTTGACCCGGAAGCGGTCATGGAAGGCGTTGCCCGTGCCATGCGCGTAGCCATTTCCCGCGAAGAAGAAAAGCTCGAGCAGAGCCTGCCGTTCCTCGCAACCGTCGGTTCCGTCAGCCCTTACATCGGTCTGTTCGGTACGGTCTGGGGCATCATGAACTCCTTCCGTGGTCTGGCGACTGCCCAGCAAGCGACCCTCGCCACTGTGGCTCCAGGTATCGCCGAGGCACTGATTGCCACCGCGATCGGTCTGTTCGCAGCCATCCCGGCCGTTATCGCTTACAACCGTTTTGCCGCTCGCAGCGAAACGCTGATCAGCCGTTACTACACCTTCGCCGATGAATTCCAGGCGATCCTGCACCGCAAAGTGCACACCAGCGAAGAATAAGCAGGTAATTTCCAATGGCTTTAATCGCTCGAGCTCGCAAAAAGCGCAAGCCGGTCGCCGAGATGAACGTGGTGCCTTACATCGACGTGATGCTGGTACTGCTGGTCATCTTCATGGTGACCGCGCCGATGCTCAATCAGGGCGTGAAAGTTGATCTGCCCAAGGTTTCCAGCGAAGCCTTGCCGCAGGACAACAACACCCAGGTCCTGACCATTTCGATCAAGGCTGACAAGACCTACTACTGGAACCTTGGCAGCGAAGTCGACACGCAAAAGCAGCAGGACAAGGCAATGACCTTGCCGCAAATGACTGACGCCGTGACCAAGATCATTCGCGCCGGTACTGAAGGCGGCAAGCGTACCCAGGTGTTCATCCGCGGCGACAAGACCGTTGATTACGGTTCCGTCATGGGCGCGATGGGCGGGTTGCAGAAAGCCGGAGTCGGTAACGTTGGCTTGATTACCGAGGCGCCCTGATGCAGCAACAGCGAGAGCCAACAGCCTCGGAAAGCTACTTCTGGCCTAGTGTCTGGGCGATTGTCTTGCACGTGCTGGTTTTCGGCATGCTGTTCGTCAGTTTTGCCTTCACACCGGAACTGCCGCCAGCCAAGCCGATTGTCCAGGCAACGCTGTACCAACTGAAGTCGAAAAGTCAGGCGACCACCCAGACCAATCAGAAGATTGCGGGTGAGGCGAAGAAATCCGCCGCGCGCCAGACCGAAGTCGAACAGATGGAGCAGAAGTTGATCGAGCAGGAAGCGATCAAAGCCGCGGAACAAAAGAAGGAAGACGCGGCTCAAAAAGCCGAAGAATCCAAGAAGGCCGACGAGACCAAGAAAGCGGAAGAGGCTAAAAAGGCTGATGAAGCCAAAAAAGCCGATGAAGCGAAAAAGACCGCCGAAGCCAAAAAGGCCGAAGAGAAACAATTGGCTGATATAGCCAAGAAGAAATCTGAAGAAGAAGCCAAGAAAGCGGCTGAAGAAGAGGCCAAGAAAGCGGCCGCGGAAGAAGCCAAGAAGAAGATCGTCGAAGACGCGAAGAAGAAAGCCGCGGAAGACGCCAAGAAGAAATCTGAAGCTGAAGAGGCGAAAAAGAAAGTCGCCGAAGATGCGAAGAAGAAAGCTGCTGCCGATGCTGCGAAGAAGAAATCGCAGGAAGCGGCACGTAAATCCGCCGAAGAGAAGAAGGCTCAGGCCTTGGCAGATTTGCTTTCCGACACGCCGCAGCGCCAGCAGGCCTTGGCGGATGAGCAGGGTGACGAAGTCGCCGGCAGTTTCGATGACCTGATTCGTGTGCGTGCAGCAGAGGGCTGGACTCGTCCACCTTCGGCACGTAAAGGCATGACGGTCGTGCTGCAAATCGGCATGTTGCCGGACGGTACGGTGACTTCGGTCAGCGTGTCCAAGTCCAGTGGCGATGCTCCTTTTGACGCTTCGGCTGTAGCGGCAGTCAAGAATATTGGACGTTTGGTAGAAATGCAGGGAATGAAGTCGAGTGATTTCGCTCCATATCGTTCATTCAAGATGACATTCACACCTGAGGATTTAGCCCAGTGAGAAACCTTCTTCGAGGAATGCTTGTCGTTATCTGCTGCATGGCAGGGATAGCGGCGGCAGATGAAAAAAACATTCTGGTTACCAGCGGCAGCGATCGGGCTACCCCGATCGCCGTTGTACCGTTCGGCAACCAGGGCGGTAGCGTGCTGCCGGACGACATGGCCGAAATCATCGGTAACGACCTGCGCAACTCGGGTTACTACTCGCCGATTCCAAAGCAGAACATGATCAGCCAGCCGAGCCAGGCCAGCGAAATCATCTACCGTGACTTCAAGGCGCTGGGTGCCCAGTACGTCATGGTCGGCAGCATTGCTCCGGCGGGCGGCCGCCTGCAGGTTCAATACGCTTTGTTCAACGTCGCCACCGAACAGCAAGTGCTGACCGGCAGCGTGTCGGGCAGCGTTGATCAACTGCGCGACATGTCGCACTACATTGCGGACCAGTCGTTCGAAAAACTCACCGGTATCAAAGGTGCGTTCTCGACTCGTCTGCTGTACGTGACTGCAGAGCGTTTCTCCGAGAAGAACACGCGCTACACGCTGCAACGTTCGGATTATGACGGTGCTCGCGCTGTAACCCTGCTGCAGTCGCGCGAGCCGATCCTGTCGCCGCGTTTCGCACCGGATGGCAAGCGCATCGCTTATGTGTCGTTCGAGCAGAAGCGTCCGCGTATTTTCATGCAGAACATCGACACCGGTCGCCGTGAGCAGATCACCAACTTCGAAGGCCTGAATGGCGCACCAGCCTGGTCGCCGGATGGCAATCGCCTGGCGTTCGTGCTGTCGAAAGACGGTAACCCGGACATTTACGTGATGAACCTGGGTTCGCGTCAGATCACTCGTGTCACCAACGGTCCCGGCATCAACACCGAACCGTTCTGGGGCAAGGATGGTTCGACCCTTTACTTCACTTCAGACCGTGGCGGCAAGCCACAGATCTACAAATCCAGCGTTAGCGGCGGCGGTGCGGAGCGTGTGACCTTTATCGGTAACTACAACGCCAACCCTAAACTTTCGGCTGATGAAAAGACCCTGGTGATGATTCACCGCCAGGATGGCTTCACTAATTTCAAGGTGGCGGCCCAGGATTTGCAGCGCGGAAGCGTAAAAATCCTCACTGATAGCACTCTGGACGAGTCGCCTACTGTTGCGCCCAACGGCACCATGGTAATCTACGCCACCCGCCAGCAGGGCCGGGGAGTCTTGATGCTCGTGTCCATTAATGGACGCGTAAGGCTCCCGCTTCCTACCGCACAAGGCGAAGTCAGAGAACCTTCCTGGTCCCCTTACCTGAACTGACGCGGCGCTACACGTTTTACTTAACACACTGGGGTTCATTAGGAGTTTCACGATGGAAATGCTGAAGTTTGGTAAATTTGCTGCGCTGGCTCTGGCCATGGCTGTAGCTGTAGGTTGCTCGTCCAAAGGCGGCGACAACGCCGGTGAAGGCGCTGTTGATCCAAACGCTGGTTACGGCGCTAACACTGGTGCTGTTGATGGCTCCCTGAGCGAAGAAGCTGCTCTGCGCGCAATCACCACCTTCTACTTCGAATACGACAGCTCGGACCTGAAGCCAGAAGCCATGCGCGCTCTGGACGTTCACGCCAAAGACCTGAAAGCAAACGGCGCTCGCGTTGTTCTGGAAGGCAACACCGACGAACGTGGTACTCGTGAGTACAACATGGCACTGGGCGAGCGTCGTGCGAAAGCCGTTCAACGCTACCTGGTACTGCAAGGTGTTTCCCCAGCTCAGCTGGAACTGGTTTCCTACGGCGAAGAGCGTCCAGTTGCTACCGGCAACGACGAGCAGTCCTGGGCTCAAAACCGTCGCGTCGAACTGCGTAAGTAATTCGTCATGCGAACGTGCCGTCGTGCTGTAACTGTTTTGGCTCTCAGCCTCGCACCGCTTGCGGTGTGGGCTGCGGTTCCTGTGGTCGATAACGACTCCGGCTATAACAATAGCGGGAGTACTTATCCGCCTGCGGGTTACGGTACGAACGGCGCCTATGCCGGGGGAGGGGTTTCGGCCCCTGTCTCGGCACAGGGCGAGCTGTTCAACCAACTGCAATCGATGCAGGAGCAGATCTCGCGCCAACAAGGCATCATCGAAGTTCTGCAAAATGATGTAGCGCGCATGAAACAGGAAAACCTGGAGCGATATCAGGATCTTGATCGGCGCATAGGAACCGGCGTTGCACCAGCCGCGACTCCTGAGAATTCTTCCACCGGAGGCGATTTGAACGCCCCCGGTGCAGCAGCTGGCGCAGGTGCAGGGGCGGCAGCCGCTCAAGCCCCGGCCGCGGGTAGCGAACCGGCGGATCCGGCGAAGGAAAAACTGTATTACGATGCAGCCTTCGACCTGATCAAGGCCAAGGATTTCGACAAGGCCAGCCAGGCTTTTGCCGCTTTCCTGCGCAAGTACCCGAACAGCCAGTACGCGGGCAACGCCCAGTACTGGTTGGGCGAAGTGAACCTGGCCAAAGGCGATCTGCAAGGTGCAGGTCAGGCATTTGCCAAGGTGTCGCAGCTGTATCCAAAGCACAACAAAGTGCCTGACTCGCTGTACAAGCTGGCTGATGTAGAACGCCGCCTCGGTCATCCCGACAAGGTCAAAGGCATTCTGCAGCAGGTAGTGTCCCAATATCCGGGCACTTCCGCCGCTCAGCTGGCCCAACGCGATCTGCAGCGCATGTAAGCCTGCTTGACCCGTTTCGAAGAAACCCGCGCTTGTCGCGGGTTTTTTCGTTAGAATTCACGCCCTTTTTATGAAACACGCTTTTTGGGATCTGCGCATTGGCGGGGGTTCCTTGAAGTGCCTGACGGAGGCGGACAGCCTGTTTAGCTGTTACGCCCGTGGCGACTATGCAAGACACATTGAGAATCACCGAAGTTTTTTACTCGTTGCAGGGTGAAACGCGGACTGCCGGGCTGCCCACTGTTTTTGTGCGCCTGACCGGTTGTCCACTGCGTTGCCAATACTGCGACAGCGCCTATGCGTTCACTGGCGGCACCGTCCGCACGCTCGACGATATCCTCGAGCAAGTGGCCGGTTTCCGCCCGCGTTATGTGTGTGTCACCGGCGGCGAGCCGCTGGCACAACCCAACGCCATCCCATTGCTCAAGCAGTTGTGCGACGCCGGTTACGAAGTGTCACTGGAAACAAGTGGTGCGCTTGATATCTCGGCGGTAGATTCACGGGTCAGTCGCGTTGTCGATCTGAAAACCCCGGGTTCGAAGGAAGCGCATCGCAACCGCTACGAGAACATCGAACTGCTCACGCCCAACGATCAGGTGAAATTTGTCATCTGTTCGCGGGAAGACTATGACTGGGCCGTATCGAAGCTGATTCAGTACGGTCTGGACCAGCGTGCCGGCGAAGTACTGTTCTCGCCAAGCCACCATGACCTGAATGCTCGGGATCTGGCGGATTGGGTGGTGGCGGACAACCTGCCAGTGCGCCTGCAATTGCAGCTGCATAAATATCTTTGGAATGACGAGCCGGGGCGCTGATATGACGGAACAACTGAACACTGCTGAAAAACGTGCGGTCATTTTGCTTTCCGGCGGCCTGGATTCGGCCACTGTCGTCGCCATGGCCCGTGCTGAAGGCTACAGCTGCTACACCATGAGTTTCGACTACGGTCAGCGGTCACATGCCGAATTGCACGCCGCTGAGCGTGTTGCCCGGGATTTGGGTGTAGTCGAACACAAGGTGATCGGTCTGAACCTGAACGGCATCGGTGGCTCGGCACTGACCGACGCCAGCATCGACGTGCCGGAGGAAGCAGGCGAAGGTATTCCGGTGACTTACGTGCCGGCGCGCAACACGGTGTTTCTGTCCCTCGCGCTGGGTTGGGCCGAAGTGCTGGGCGCGCGTGACATCTTCATCGGCGTGAACGCCGTCGATTACTCCGGTTACCCGGATTGTCGTCCCGAGTTCATCGAGTCCTTCGAGCGCATGGCCAACCTGGCGACCAAGGCCGGTGTAGAAGGCAATGGTTTCCGCATCCAGGCGCCGCTGCAAAACATGAGCAAGGCGCAGATCGTCCAGGCGGGCGTGAAGCTGGGTGTCAATTACGGGCTGACCGTTTCCTGCTATCAAGCCGACGATAATGGCCGTGCATGCGGCAAATGCGACAGCTGCAGACTGCGTGCTGAAGGCTTCGCAGCGGCCGGAATCGGCGACCCAACACCTTATTTTTGATTTATTTCAAATTAGGTGTTGAATAGTCCTTAAAAATCAGTATTATACGCGCCACCACACAGCGGGTCGTTAGCTCAGTTGGTAGAGCAGTTGGCTTTTAACCAATTGGTCGTAGGTTCGAATCCCACACGACCCACCATTTTTGTAGCAGTTTTAAAAGTCTGGAAGGCCCACGCAAGTGAGGATTTCCGGATTTTTTTTTGCCCGCGAAAAAATCCTGCGCGATCCAGGCGTAGGTACGTAGCTTGCAATCAGCATCGCATTTGTTCAATTCCGCGTTCGGACGCGATTGGCCATGGTAGGGCCGGTTTCGATGTGCATATTCAGTATTTCATGCCCATCTGACATACTGTCGTAAAGTGGAAGTGGCACAGGATATAAAAAGTTGAAAACTCGGATCGGTGCCTCTCCAGCGGTCGTGTAGTCGATAGAGGTATCAATTTTTTAGCCATGGTTTTCAGTGCGACTCCGAAAACCTACTGAGCCATCGCCATAACTTACCCAGTCGGAGCATGCATGAGCACTGAGAAAATACATTTCAATCGTCCATACATGACAGGTAAAGAGCTGTATTACATCGCAGAGGCAAAGTTTGGAAATATGCTGGCTGGAGATGGTTCTTTCACCAAACGCTGTCATCAATGGATTGAACAAAGCACAGGTTGTAATACGGCGCTCCTTACACACTCCTGCACGGCCGCGCTTGAAATGGCCGCGTTATTGCTGGATATTCAGCCTGGCGATGAAGTGATTCTGCCTTCATATACCTTTGTTTCAACCGCCAATGCCTTTGTGTTGCGTGGGGCTATTCCTGTATTCGTGGATATTCGTACAGATACATTGAACCTAGATGAAAAGCTGATTGAGGCTGCCATTACTCCACGTACCAAGGCCATTGTTCCGGTTCATTATGCTGGGGTGTCCTGTGAGATGGACACGATTATGCATATCGCACGTAATCATGGTTTAAAGGTGGTAGAAGATGCTGCTCAGGGGGTGATGTCCAGCTATAAGGGGCGTGCGCTCGGGAGTATTGGCGATATCGGTGCATTCAGCTTTCATGAAACTAAGAATGTCATATCAGGCGAGGGGGGAGCGCTTCTAGTAAATGATCCGCAACTTTCTTTGCGCGCTGAAATCATCCGTGAAAAAGGTACGGATCGAAGTCGTTTCTTTAGAGGCCAGGTAGATAAGTACACTTGGCAAGAAGTCGGTTCTTCATTTTTGCCTGGGGAGTTGATCGCGGCATTTCTATGGGCGCAACTGGAAGAGGCCAGTAGCATCACTGATAAACGCTTGACCATTTGGGACTATTACCATGCCGCTCTTGCCCCTTTGGAAGAAAAGGGGCTATTGCGTCGGCCGTTTGTGCCTGATGATTGTCAGCATAATGCGCACATGTACTATGTGTTACTGGCTCCAGGAGTTGATCGCCAATCTGTGCTGGAAGGATTGAAGCGTAATAATATATCGGCGGTATTTCATTACGTTCCTCTTCATTCGTCGCCGGGTGGTCAACGCTATGGAAGAGTTCATGGTTCGATGGAAGTTACCGATACGCTTTCTGAGTGCTTATTGCGGCTGCCTCTTTGGGTCGGTCTGACGGCGGAACAGCAAGATCAAGTCGTGGATGTTTTGGCTCGGGCTATTGGTTGATTGGTGTTTTTATCGGAAAAAACTGCACTGTAGTTTGTTGGTGTAAGGGGCGGTTCATGGTGCTTATGCCAATAATGAGGGTGCAGTGAGGCAATATTTTGGCCGCGATAGCCATTAAGCAGGCGCGTCGGCACCTCCTGCGCCCGGCTGGTGGAGTAGTCGAAAAGGATCACAGGTTTTTCGGGGGGGGGGCGGTTTGCACCCACATCCAGGACTGACTGCTTGGCTCCCGATCAGGCTCTTTCAACACCTGCACGCGGGTTTCATCGCAGTGGATGATGCGGCTTTCCAGCAACTGGTCGCGCATTAAATTCAGCAGCGGCTGCGAGTGTTCGCCGCACTGGATAACCCAGTGGGCCAAGGTCTGACGCGGGATATCGATGCCATGGTGGCCCAGTACTTTTTCGAAACGATGAAGCAGTAAACCGTCCACGTATTTGGTGGTCAGCAGCATCGCCAGCACGCTTGGGCTGGCCATTCTTTTTTCAATCAACTGAGCGGGCTTGTCCGCAGTGACCGGTGCCGTTTCACAGGCACGGCAACTGTAGATCTTACGAGCGTGTTTGATCACACGGATTTGCATCGGCACGATTTCAAGTTGCTCGCTGACCTCCTCGCCGATGGCGTGTTTGCGGCAGCCGCAGGCACAGGTCAGTTCATGCTCGGGCAGTTCGTGATGACTTCGATGCGAGGGAGATCGGCCGGCAGCGGCTCGCGCTTGCCACGCCGTTGGGGCGGCGCAACAACTTCTTCTTCAGAGGCGTCATCGATGGGCTCTACGACGCTTTCCGCCTCATTGAACAGGGCCGACTGCGGCGTTGCCGGATCAGCCGTTTGCTCGGACTTGCGTCCAAACAGGCGTTGATGCAGCAGTGCGTTTTCTTCTTCGAGAAAACCGACTCTGGACTGCATCTTCGCAGAGATAGACTTTTTCGACTTTGGCATCGGCTCGCATCATGGTGGGCTGGCTCCTGAGGGAATCGGGAGCAAAGCATCCGGGATCAGCTAAGCGCTTTGAATGTGGAGTTCATGGAGCGCTTACGTATAATCCGGGCATGACTTTCGTGCCCGACGCTGATCGGGCATAGACGATTGAGGTCTGGAGCTGCCAGAATTACGAACACGGAAAAAATGAGACAAAAATGAACGTTCTTCCCCCCGGTACTATTTTGCAGCTCATGTATTTGAAGGATCGTCTCAGGCAGCTTGAGCCGGGGACATTCGTTGAAATCGGTGCTGGGGCGGGGAATATCTCCGCATTGCTTTTGTCCATGGGTTGGACTGGCAAGGCTTATGATCTTGAGTCAAGTACTGTGTCTGCCTTAAGAAGCAGGTTCTCCGTCGAAATTCAAAACGGCCAGTACCAGGCTGTTAACGAAGACTGGCTCAGCTCTGATACTGTAGGAGCTTACGATCTGGTTATCTCGTGTATGGTGATGGAGCATTTTGATGACAAGGGTGAGCGGGCATTTATCCAGCGAGGCAAGGATAGTCTAAATGAAAATGGAGTAATGATAACTATCGTTCCTGGGTCTTTGAAGCACTGGGGGATAGAGGATGAGATAGCGGGTCATTATCGACGGTATACGAAAGAAGCTGTATCAAAGACTCTCGCAGATGAGGGGATGAACGTAGTTCATACTGCTGGTCTCACGTTTCCGGTTTCCAATATCCTTTACCCTTTGTCTAATTATTTAGTGAGGCGCAGCGAGGCCAAGAAGCTGTCGTTGTCTATGGTCGAGCGAACGAAGCAATCAGGAATACGGAATGTTGGAATGAAAACAACTTTTCCCAAAGCGCTTGGATTGCTACTTAATCAGCGAGTCCTTTATCCACTCCATATACTTCAGAAAATATTCAGCGGGTCAAGCAGTGCTATGGTGCTTTACTGCGAAGCTCGACCAGAATCCCGTAGGTAGATTCTTAAATTGCTACCCTCTGGCATGTCTCTGGAGATTGCTAATAACGAGCGTTCTCTGTTGTGTGATTAAGCGGGTGTATTCACATTGAGTCTTGGTCTATCCTTTCTGCGGAGTATTTTTGTTTTAGGGTTTTTGAAGAGATTCTAATGTTTTGGTCATTTGTAGTTTCTTTTTTGTAAGTTGGCTGGTTCTATCGAGTTGAAAAATAATCAGTCACAGATTTTGGTTCGGTATAGTTGAAACCTAATATTTGCTTTTCTATGTCGTCAAGGTTTTCTGGGTTTAAGTTTGCTGGGATGTTAATTTGTTGTTTGAAATATGGAATTGTAAATACGTGATTGATAGCGCGTCGCTCTATGGGCGTGGAGTTAAAGCCGCCGGAATGAAATGTCATGCAGTCCAGTATGATGAATGATCCTGCTTTTGCTGATATCTGAATCGCATTATTTTTAATGTAGCTTGGAGATGGAAATTCCTCTGACTTGTGTGATGCAGGCAATACGTAGGTGGCTCCATTGCTCGTGGTGAAATCGTCGATGCAAAACAGTGCGTTGATAGCTAGTGGCGAGCTCGAAACAAAATGTTGGTACGGTAAGTCCCGGTGCCATGCTCCTTGATTGTAGTCTTTGTTGGGGGGGTTAATTAGGCAGTTCTGTTGATTGAGTATAAATTTACCTTTGATGAGTCGGCCTACAATGGTCATTAGATCTCTGTTTAGTGCAAGGCCAAGAAAGGCACTATCACCATAGAACATTGGCGCTCGAATGGTGTGGTATTCGTCAAGCTTCTTAAGGAATTCAGCTCCAAACGTGTCTATGTAAAGTTCGCGTGTTTTTTGGAAGCTGACGCGTAGCCCGTCCAACTGCTCTTCTGAAAGTCCTGCCTCAAAAATAGCATATCCGACATTTTGTACTTGCTCTACAACCTCGTCAGCGTGTGTCGTTGTAACGACCCTCTCCAGTATTCCATAGGCCGACTGCGGAGGATTATTTTTGGTGGTCATCGTTAATGCCTTTTGTGCTATAAACTTGACGAATGATTGTATAGGGTCTTTGTTTGATTTCGATAAAAATTTTTGATATGTAAATTCCTTGAATGCCAATAAAGAAAATTATTAGTCCGGAGAACAGCCAGATGGAGCACACAATGGAGGTGTATCCGCTGGGTATTGTGGAAACTATTAGGTATTTCAAGGTTAGTAAAGAAATAAATGCAATTGCGGTTGTGGATATAATGAGTCCAGAGTAAAACGTAAAAACCAGTGGCAAACTGCTGAAAGAGGTTACTGCGTTGACCAAGTGGCTTATTTTTTTTCCGAGAGAATAAGTGGTAGGGCTGGTTGAATGTTTTTTTATTTCCAGTGGGGTCTGTTTAAAGCCAGTAATAACCCATAAGCCACCGATGTTCAGTTCTCTTTCTTTATGTAAGAGAAGGGCATTCACATATCGTCTGGACATCAGGCGGGCTGTTACAATGTTGTCTGGTTGTTCAATTCCAGTTAGTGCGCGGAAAAGCCGGTAAAAAAGTGAGCCCGAAAACTGCTCGCAGAATCCGCCTTTACGCTTGGCTTGGACTCCATAGACAACATCGCAATCCTCGTCAGTCAAGACTGCTTGAAATTTTGAAAGCCACTCAGGCTCTTCTTCGAGGTCGCTATCGATCAAGAAGACTTGGTCGCCCGTCGCGTACGCCAAGCCGGTCATCATGGCTTTGTGGTGCCCAAAATTGCGCGAGAGGTCCAGCACAACGAGGTGTTTGTCTTTGGCTGACAGATTGGCGGCTATTTCAAGGCTAGCATCGGGTGATCCGTCATTGACCAGGATGATTTCGTAATTATCACCTGCGTGCTTTTCGGCGACGCGCTTAGCGCGCTGGTAAAACTCCTCAACGTGAGGTGCTGACTGGTACAGCGTGGCGACGATAGAAAATTTCATTACTAAAGCGTCTCGATCGATAAATCGCACATCTTACCCTACCTGCATTTCTGCTCAAAAAAAATTGATTTGAGGCAATGGAATCTATGCAGAGGTTCAAGTGGCTTGATAATTATGTAGTGGTTAATGGACCGTTTGATACTGCGTCCAGAGTCATCACGAGTCAGGCGCTGATACGGGTGCTGGTACTAGGTGAGCATTTAGGTGCCAAATTTCGGCGTGGTTGCATTAGTAATTGCTCAGGACTTCCTGTGCTGCTGCGTGCAAGAGCCGGCGGGATCACGCTCACATTTTTGCATCGACACGCCACGTTTGAGAAAAAAACGAGCGTAAAGGGTGACGTTCCCCACCTCACAGATTAAGATGCCAGTTTCCTGGCAATTGGTGAAGTAGCGTGCTTAGATTTTTCAGGGGTTTCTCTATTTCTCAACGGTTAACGAATTGCATATTGGTTCCCGCCTTCGCGGTGTGGATAAAGAATAAGATTATCACTGGAGAAGAGGTTTGAAAAAAGTCGCCATTCTCCAATCCAACTATATTCCATGGAAAGGCTACTTCGACATGATTTCGTCAGTGGATGAATTCATCCTCTATGACGATATGCAATACACTCGGCGAGACTGGAGAAACCGTAACCAGATTAAAACTCCGCAAGGTGTTCAGTGGTTGACGGTTCCGGTGTTGGTAAAGGGAAAGTATCATCAGAAGATCCGAGAGACTGAGATTGACGGTGTAGACTGGGCTGCTGTTCACTGGAGATCATTGGTTCAAAATTATAGCCGGGCTCGCTATTTCTGTGAAATTGCTGAATGGTTAGAGCCACTATACCTCGGTCAGTCCTACACCCATCTATCACAACTCAATCGAGTTCTGATAGAAGCTGTTTGCAATTACCTTGGTATCCAGACTGTCATTACTAGTTCTTGGGACTATACGCTGCGTGAAGGAAAGACCGAGCGACTAGCTGATCTTTGCGCGCAGGCGGGTGGAACTGAATATATATCCGGACCCTCTGCTCGGGGGTACATCGAAGAAAATATATTCAATGATATGGGTATAAGTTTGAGTTGGTTCGACTATAGTGGGTATTCTGAGTATCCGCAGCTATGGGGTGAATTCGCTCATGGAGTTACCATTCTTGATGTGTTGTTCAATTGCGGTCATGACGCACATCGTTATATGAAGCACCTAAGGTTATGACCTTCGCCCACCCTGTTGGCTGCTTTTGCGGGGGGGGGGGGCGATAGGCGGTATGACTGTTAGTCGGAAGGTTTTTAACTGGTATTGGTATTTTGATATTAAGTCTGTTTCTTTCGGTGCTTTTTTATTCGCTCGAAGGTGGTTCAGGAAGCAAAGTCCCCATACATGATCGAGAGGCAGATATATGCATGACCCGAAGACTGAGCTGCTGAGTGAGGTTGCAAGCTATTACTCAGAGAAAATCACGCAATTTGGCGAGACTCCACGTGGTGTAGATTGGAATGGAGAAGAGGGCCAAGCCTTGCGCTTCGAGCAACTGTGCAAGGTCATCACGGAGCCTGGGCCATTTTCGCTAAACGACTTGGGTTGTGGATATGGAGCACTCCTCGATTTCTTGGCAGATAAACATCCATCGCTCTCTTATTTGGGAGTCGATGTTTCTGAACATATGGTGCAGGCTGCAGCGCAACGTCATCAGCATCATCAGAATTCAAGATTTATCACGGCTTCGGAACCTGATTCCATCGCAGATTACGGAGTAGCCAGCGGAATTTTTAACGTTCGACTGGGGCGCACTGACGGAGAATGGCTGAAGTATCTTGAAGACACGCTTGATGTACTCGATCGCACCTGTCGTCGTGGCTTCGCCTTCAATTGTTTGACCTCCTATTCTGACGAAGATAAAAAGCGCGACTATCTCTACTATGCTGATCCGTGTTTATTGTTTGATTTTTGCAAAAAACGATATTCCAGGCAGGTCGCGCTGCTCCATGACTATGGCCTCTATGAGTTCACCATTCTCGTAAGGAAGATGTAATGAAAAAAAAATTAGTGATATTCGGGGTGGGTGATATAGCACAGCTGGCCCACTTTTACTTCACTACGGATTCAAATTATGAAGTAGTAGCTTTTACGGTTGACGCAGAATATATCGAGAGCTCAACATTCTGCGAGTTACCAGTCGTTCCGTTTGATGCAGTAAAAACACAGTATCCTCCCGAGGCTAACGACTTTTTTGTTGCATTGAGCTATTCAAAGCTTAATGCAGTTCGCAAAGAGAAATATCTGTCGGCGAGAGCGTTGGGTTATCGTCTGGCTAGTTTCATTAGTTCTCGCTCAACGATTTTAAATAACGCCCAAATAGGCGAGAATTGTTTTATTTTGGAAGATAATACAATTCAGCCCTTCGTCACTATCGGTAACAACATTACGTTGTGGAGTGGTAATCATATCGGCCATCACTCAAAGATAAATGATCATGCTTTCATTGCGTCGCACGTTGTGATCTCTGGCGGTGTCACCATTGGAGAACAGTGTTTTATTGGAGTAAATGCAACACTACGGGATCATATTAATATCGGTGCTAGATGTGTTGTTGGTGCGGGAACGTTGTTGCTAGCTGATGCAGAAGAAAACGGTGTTTATATTGGTGCGGCAACTGAGCGTTCAAAAGTCCCAAGCACAAGATTGAGGACTCTATGAGCGCGGTATGGAGAAAGCTCGGGAGACTTTACGTCCCAGCTGTGGAGGGGAGGCACCCCAAGCTTTTATCTCACGCCGCTAATCCATTACCGATCCATTTAGATGGTGACACTTATCGGGTCTTTTATAGTGGGCGGGACTGTGATAATCGTTCTTCTGTTGGTGCTGTCGATATTGATATAGTTCAGCGCGAGATTATCAAGGAGCATTACCAACCTTTTTTTGAGCATGGCCCAAAGGGCAGTTTTTTCGCGGACGGGGTTAGCATAGGGAATTGTTATGTTGCTGGTAATATGCGCTACATGCTGTTCATGGGATGGCAATCTCCATCCGACCAGCATTGGCGGGGAGACGTTGGTCGGTTAATTGTCGATGATAACTTGACGTTGCGGTTAGATTCCGAGGTGCCTTTTATGGGCGTTGACGCTACCGATGCGCTAAGCCTGTCCTATCCTTGGGTGCACCAATGTGACGACGGTGAATACGCTATGTGGTACGGGTCGACCAAAACTTGGGATGGCGGGAATGGCGAGATGATTCACGTTATTAACTCGGCAACATCATCTGACGGGCATTTCTGGCGTCGTAAAGGTTTAGCTGTTCCGTATGTGATAGGTATCGCCCAAGCATATTCGAGGCCAACCGTTGCGAAAAATTCCCGGAATGGCTTTGATATGTGGTTCTCTTACCGCAGTGGTAACGGTGAAAAATATCGGATTGGTTTTGCCACAACCGAGGCTAGTGGTGGTTGGCGTCTGGATTTGAATGCGGCAGGTATTGATGTCAGTGATGAAGGTTGGGATTCAGAAATGATCGAATACCCATTCGTCTTCGATCATAAAGGAGAGCGCTACATGCTTTATAATGGGAATGGTTATGGTCGAAGCGGTTTCGGTCTGGCTATCCTGGAGCACAATTGATGCTGAGAGCAAGGTGGCTGCTTTTATATGGTCGGAACCTAACTGTTTGAGTGAGGTGAATGAGTTTTTTGCTATTATTTAATTCGATCTAAAGCCACAACAGAAAACCTCTACTCCCTATATTTATTTTATGGCTGTTTTCTGTAGCTTGCGTTTCACTGGAAAAATTGGGTAAATACTGTGTATTTGAAATCATGGCTGACGCAAAGCACCTTAGTGCAATTAATTAAATATGGGGCTATTGGTGTTGCTAGTAACGTATTGGGGTACTTGATTTACTTGTTTGTCACCTATTGTGGTATTCCCCCACTATTGGCGATGACGCTACTTTATAGTGTCGGTGCGATTGTCGGTTTTGTGGGGAATCGGCATTTGACTTTTAGTTATTCTGGAAGCCCCCTTGCCTCTGGATTTAGATACGTACTAGTACACATGGTGGGGTACTTTTTAAATCTAACGTTATTACTTGTGTTTGTTGAGCATTTAGGCTATCCACATCAAATTGTTCAAGCTGTTGCCATTTTTATCGTTGCAGCATTCCTATTTGTCGCCTTCAAATTTTTTGTATTCAGGAGCTATCCGGAATGACCTCCACACGTACTCCATTTCCTGCTACAGCATTTGCTACTCTTGCCGCCGCGGAAGCGAATCATTGGTGGTTTCGTGCCAGAAATCGCGTGCTTCTTTGGGTTTTGGCAAAGCAAGTTGGAAAATTCAATACCTTTCTAGAGGTTGGCTGCGGCACAGCGTTCGTTTTGGAAGGGATTCACAAGGCTTACCCGAACGCCGAGCTTCACGGGTCTGAGTATTTCGAAGAAGGGCTTGTACACGCCAGGGAGCGATTGCCGTCGGCGACATTCACTCAACTGGATGCAACAGTAATGTCTGAAGTGTCTCGCTATGATGTTATTGGAACTTTTGATGTTATTGAGCACATCGAACAAGATCAGTTGGTACTTAATAACTTGGCTCGTGCATTGAAACAAGGGGGGGCACTATTGATTTCGGTTCCTCAACATCGCTGGCTATGGTCAGAGGTTGATCAGTATGCTTGCCACGTCCGGCGATATACTCGCTCGGAATTGATAGGGAAAGTGGAGGTGGCAGGGCTTCGGATAAAATATGTGACGTCCTTTGTAAGTTTTTTAGTTCCTTTAATGTGGTTGTCACGAATGAAAAAACATAAAGGGGAATATGATCCTATGATCGAGTTTCAAATTCCTGGCTGGTTGAACAAAGGCTTGGAGTTGGTGATGAAGACTGAGCTAGCATTGTTGAAGTTTGGTGTGACTTTGCCTGTAGGAGGCTCGCTTCTGCTTGTCGCGGAAAAAGTTTAGGCGTGTTGTTATTTCTAGCAGGAGGATTTGAGCGGAAGGCTAAAGATTATCCGCTGTGGAAGGAGAGTGATCATTGGATGATTACCATTCTGTGACAAAGTGGTTATTCGATTGATTGTCGCGGTAACTCGGTAAGCGATCCATGAACCCACATTCAAAGCCGTCCTCTGATCGCCGATGCTGTGCTCTCGAATTTTTCAGGAGCCCGCCTGCCATGATGCGACCCGACGCCAAAGTCGAAAAGGTGTACCTCTACCCCAAGCCCGTGGACTTCCGAAAATCCATCGACGGCTTGGGCGCCCTGGTCGAGCTGGATATCAAAGTCGCCGTATTCGATCCTGTCTTTTTTGTTTTTCTGAATCGCCACCATAACCGAGTGAAAATCCTCTACTGGGAGCGCAACGGCTTCTGCCTTTGGCTCAAACGTCTCGAGTCTGAACGGTTCAAAACATCGCCCGATGCCTGCCAGTGGCGTCTTCGGTTGAGGGTTACGAAGCCCTGTTGCCGTGGAACTGCTCGCCGGCATCGCCTAGCTGAGCGCTCTGCCCATCTTGAAGTGGGTGGGGTTTATGGAGCGCTAACGTTGGATATCGCATTCAGGTTGAAATGGTCTTTTGTCTCCCAGGGATATTCTGTAGCCTTGCGCAGCTTCAACGCTGTCCGTGCCTGATGAATACTCACTTTCCCGGCGGTACCCCCTGAAGGGTCCGGAGCCGGGTGTATACTCGACTTTCGCGCGAATGCGCCTGCAGGTCTTGCGAACATGACGCAGATTTCCGAACGCCTTCTGGTTCAAGCCCACCTCGACGCCAAGCAGCCCAAGCCGCTGACAGCCGAGGAAGAGGCCTATTACCGTGCTGCCATCGCCGCCGAGCTCAAGGCTCAGGACGCGGTACTGGTTGCCCACTTTTATTGTGATCCGGTCATTCAAGCCCTGGCTGAAGAAACCGGTGGCTGTGTCTCCGACTCGCTGGAGATGGCCCGCTTCGGCAATGCTCACCCGGCCAAGACCGTGGTGGTCGCCGGCGTAAAGTTCATGGGCGAAACCGCCAAAATCCTCAACCCTGAAAAACGCGTGCTGATGCCGACCCTGGAAGCGACCTGTTCGCTGGACCTGGGTTGCCCGGTTGACGAGTTTTCGGCGTTCTGCGATCAGCACCCGGAACGTACCGTCGTGGTGTATGCCAATACCTCGGCGGCAGTCAAAGCCCGGGCGGACTGGGTTGTGACTTCAAGCTGTGCGCTGGAGATCGTCGAAAGCCTGATGGATAACGGCGAGACGATCATCTGGGGCCCGGACAAGCATTTGGGCACCTACATCCAGCGCAAGACCGGTGCCGACATGCTGCTATGGGACGGTGCCTGCATCGTTCACGAAGAGTTCAAGTCCAAGCAGCTTGAAGACATGAAGGCGCTGTATCCGGATGCGGCGATTCTGGTGCATCCGGAATCGCCGACTTCGGTGATCGAACTGGCGGACGCCGTCGGTTCCACCAGTCAATTGATCGCCGCAGCGCAGAGCCTGCCGAACAAGACGCTGATCGTCGCCACCGACCGCGGCATCTTCTACAAGATGCAGCAGTTGTGCCCGGACAAGGTCTTCATCGAGGCGCCAACGGCGGGTAACGGCGCGGCGTGCCGCAGTTGCGCACATTGCCCGTGGATGGCGATGAATACGCTTGAGCGCGTGCTGAAGAGCTTGAAAGAAGGGACGAACGAGATCTTTGTTGATCCGGCGCTGATCCCGCAGGCAATTCGGCCGTTGAAGCGGATGCTCGACTTCACGCAAGCAGCGAGGATGAAGCTGGCGGGCAACGCCTGATACTTACTGTGGCGAGAGCTGTTGTGGCGAGGGAGCTCGCTCCCGTTCGGTTGCGCAGCAGCCGTATTTGGGGGCGCTTCGCACCCCAGCGGGAGCAAGCTCCCTCGCCACAGTGATTTGCATAGCCTGTGTTATTTGGTCTTCTTCGGAATCCGCACAAGCTGGGTATTGGAGTACATGTCATGCCAGCTGCGTTTCTGTTTATCAAACAGCGACCAGAAGAACCCCAGCCCGACGCAGAGCAAGGACGCGATCGACACCACAAAGCGCAGCAGCGCCTGCCACAGGCTGATGGACGAGCCGTCGGCGTTCTGCACACGAATGCACCACACCTGCATGCCCAGTGTTTGGCCGGACCAGGTCCAGAACTTGGCGAAAAAGCCGAACAGCACGAACAACAACACCGTCGACAGCAACGGATCACCGTCCAGCGCGCCGGCTTCGGTCAGGGTACGCATTTTGTCTTTACCGATGATCGCCATCTGGATCATCTTGTAAACGCCGCTGGTGACGATCAGCAGGGCGGTGCACAACAGGAAGTCATAGAACATCGCTGCCAGGCGACGACCGAGGGTCGCGGCGGGAAAGTCGCCCTGTGGTTTGAGCAGGTGTTTCGACATGGCAGGGATCCCGGCGGAAAAAAGAAGCCATTTTACGGATTTACGCGCACAAAAAAGCCCCTGATGTCAGCATCAGGGGCTTTTTCGTAACAGAAGGTTAGGCTTCTGCTTGTACTTCGTCAGCCTGCATGCCTTTCTGGCCTTGCACGGCAATGAAGGTCACTTTCTGGCCTTCTTTCAGGCTCTTGAAGCCGTTGCCCTGAATAGCGCGGAAATGCACGAACAGATCCGGACCGCTTTCTGGAGTGATAAAACCAAAACCTTTCTCGTCGTTAAACCACTTGACGGTACCGCTCTGACGTTGGGACATTTCTTATTTCCTTTGACGCAAAAATTAATGACAGTCTCCTTCTCATGAAAGAGTACTGGGGCTGGTTGCAGGAGAGTAAGAAGACGTCGAACGGGATGTAGCTAACTTGTAGGCTACTGCCCAGGTCACGATTCCAAGCGACCCATGCAAACACAGTGATCAAACTCTACGCCAACTACGGGAGAAAAAACAAGCCCTGTGAGAGGCCCGGTTTTGCTCGCGTTGGTGGCATTCGCGCGCCAACTAGCGCTGGCTTATGCGATAGAGCTGTTCAATTGTTTTCGATCGTTATAAGTAAAGTTCATAAATGAAGCTTACAGTCAAAGTCATGCACTGTTTTATGGCGGTTGCGTTACACATTAGTGCACTGTTAACGCAACCGCGTTACTTATAGAAACAGTCAATCAGCCACGATAGTAGCGTTGTGGAACAAATGGCATTTTGCTTACAAGCAGAGGCACCTTTTTCCCACGAACGATCGCGAACACCGGTGTATCGATGGCGATGTAGGCGCTGTCGAGGTAACCCATGGCCAAGGGGCCGCCCAGGGTCGGGCCGAACCCGCCGCTGCACACGGTGCCGATGATGTCGCCCGCTTCATTGACGATTTCTGCACCCTCGCGCACCGGAGTGCGTTCCTGCGGCAACAGGCCTACGCGCTTGCGGCTGACACCGGCTTGTTGCTGGGTGAACACGGTTTCAGCGCCAGGGAAGCCGCCAGCCCGTGCGCCATCGGCACGACGAGGCTTGGAGATGGCCCACAACAGGCTGGCTTCGATCGGGGTGGTCTCGGTGTTCATGTCGTGGCCGTAGAGGCACAGACCCGCTTCCAGGCGCAGTGAGTCGCGGGCGCCGAGGCCGATGGCTGCCACTTCCGGTTCGGCCAGGAGGGCGCGAGCCAGGGCTTCGGCGCTGGCGGCCGGCACGGAGATTTCGAAACCGTCTTCACCGGTGTAGCCGGAGCGGCTGACAAAGCAGTCCACACCCAGCAATTTCACACGGGCGAACTGCATGAAGGTCATCTTCGCTACTTCCGGCGCCAGGCGCGCGAGCACGGTGACTGCCGCCGGACCTTGCAGGGCCAGCAATGCGCGCTCTTCAAATAGCGGCTCGATGGTGCACTGATCACCGATGTGCTGACGCAGGTGCGCCAGGTCCTGATCCTTGCAGGCCGCGTTGACCACCAGGAACAGTTCGTCGTTACCAAGGTTGGCGACCATCAGGTCATCGAGGATGCCGCCGGTCTCGTTGGTGAACATGGCGTAGCGCTGCATGCCCACCGGCAGGTCGATGATGTCCACCGGCACCAGGGTTTCCAGGGCCTTGGCGGCATTGGCGCCGGTCAGGCGGATCTGGCCCATGTGCGAGACATCGAACAGCCCGGCCTGATCACGGGTGTGCTGGTGCTCTTTCATCACGCCCAGCGGGTATTGCACCGGCATGTCGTAGCCGGCAAACGGCACCATGCGGGCGCCGAGTTCGATGTGCAGTGCGTGCAACGGGGTTTTCAACAGTTGTTCGGTGGACATATCCAGCTCCTGAAAAAGTGTGCAGATGCAGTGAGCGCGCATCAGCACTCGATAATGTTGACCGCCAAACCGCCACGGGCGGTTTCCTTGTATTTGCTTTTCATGTCGGCGCCGGTCTGGCGCATGGTGCGGATGACTTTGTCGAGGGAGACGAAATGTTGACCGTCGCCGCGCAGGGCCATGCGCACCGCATTGATGGCTTTCACCGAACCCATGGCGTTGCGTTCGATGCATGGCACCTGCACCAGCCCGCCGATCGGGTCGCAGGTCAGGCCGAGGTTGTGTTCCATGCCGATTTCGGCGGCGTTTTCCACTTGCTGCACGGTGCCGCCCAGTACTTCGCACAAGGCGCCTGCCGCCATCGAGCAGGCCACGCCGACCTCACCCTGACAGCCGACTTCGGCGCCGGAGATCGAGGCGTTTTCCTTGTAGAGAATGCCGATGGCGGCGGCCGTCAGCAGAAAACGTACGACACCGTCTTCGTTGGCGCCGGGGATGAAGCGCATGTAGTAATGCAAAACCGCCGGGACGATGCCCGCTGCACCGTTGGTGGGCGCGGTGACCACGCGTCCGCCGTTGGCGTTTTCCTCATTGACTGCCAGAGCGTACAGATTGACCCAGTCCAGCACCGACAGCGGATCGCGCAACGACGATTCCGGGTTCTTGCACAGTTGCCGATGCAGCGCTGCCGCTCGACGTTTGACCTTCAAACCACCCGGCAGGATGCCTTCGTTCCTGCAACCGGCGTCGACGCAATCCTGCATCACTTGCCAGATCTTCAGCAGGCCGGCGCGGGTTTCCGCTTCCGGGCGCCAGGCACTTTCGTTGGTCAGCATCACCTGGCTGATCGACAAGCCATAGGTGGTGCAATGACCGAGCAGGTCCTTGGCGCTTTTGAACGGGAAGGTCAGTGGTGTGGCGTCTTCGACGATGCGGTCGGCGCCGGCGGCGTCTTCATCGACCACGAAACCGCCGCCGACCGAGTAGTACTCGCGGCTGCGGATTTGTATGCCCGCCGCATCGAAGGCGCGAAAGATCATGCCGTTGGGGTGATAGGCCAGCGGTTTGCGGATCATCGCCAGGTGTTCTTTCTCGTTGAACGCAATGCTGTGTTCGCCGAGCAGGTTCAAGCGACCGTTGCCGCGGATGTCTTGCAGACGGGCGGCGACGGTTTCGGTGTTCACGGTGTCCGGGTGTTCGCCTTCCAGGCCGAGCAACACAGCCTTGTCACTGCCGTGTCCTTTGCCGGTGGCGCCAAGTGAGCCGTAGAGCTCGACTTTGACGCAGGTGGTGGCGGCCAGCAGCCCTTCACGGCGCAAACCTTCGGCGAAACGCGCAGCGGCGCGCATCGGGCCGACGGTGTGGGAGCTGGAGGGGCCGATGCCAATCTTGAACAGGTCGAACACGCTTAACGACATGGTTGTTCTCCGGTTTCTTGTTATAGGAATTGGCGGAAATCTTACTGACTGGTCACGATCCTGTGGGAGCTGGCTTGCCAGCGATAGCGGTGTGTCAGGCAAAGGCAGTGTCGACTGATGCACCGCTATCGCTGGCAAGCCAGCTCCCACAGGGTTATGTGGTGTTCTTGAAATCGGGGGCATATGAGTGCCCCCTCATTGGTTTAAGCGTAGCTTTCGATCGACGGGCAGGCGCAAACCAGGTTGCGATCGCCGAAGACGTTGTCGACGCGGCCGACCGGCGGCCAGTACTTGCCTTCGATCAGCGACGCGACCGGATACACCGCTTGCTCGCGGCTGTACGGGTGCGTCCACTCGCCAACGATTTCCGCTGCGGTGTGCGGAGCGTTTTTCAGTGGGTTGTCATCCTTGTCCAGCGTGCCGTTTTCCACTGCGCGGATTTCTTCGCGGATGCGGATCATGGCGTCGCAGAAGCGGTCCAGTTCTTCCTTGGATTCGCTTTCGGTCGGCTCGATCATCAGCGTGCCAGCCACCGGGAACGACATGGTCGGGGCGTGGAAACCGAAGTCGATCAGGCGCTTGGCGACGTCATCGACGCTGATGCCGCTGCTGTCTTTCAATGGACGCAGGTCGAGGATGCATTCGTGCGCCACCAGGCCGTTGCTGCCGGTATAGAGGACTGGATAGTGCTCTTCGAGGCGACGGGAAATGTAGTTGGCATTCAGGATCGCCAGCTGCGAAGCACGCTTGAGACCCGCGCCACCCATCATCCGAATGTACATCCAGGTGATCGGCAGGATGCTCGCGCTGCCGAACGGTGCCGCGCAGACCGCGCCTTCCTTGCGTTCCATCTGGGCGTGGCCCGGCAGGAACGGGGTCAGGTGCGACTTGACGCCAATCGGGCCGACGCCCGGGCCGCCACCGCCGTGCGGGATGCAGAAGGTTTTGTGCAGGTTCAGGTGCGACACGTCGCCGCCGAACTTGCCCGGTGCGCAGAGGCCGACCATCGCGTTCATGTTGGCGCCGTCGATGTAAACCTGGCCGCCGTTGTCATGAATGATGCCGCAGATTTCGCGGATGCCTTCTTCGAACACGCCGTGGGTCGATGGGTAGGTGATCATCAGCGCGGCGAGGTGTTCGCGGTGCTCGATGGCCTTGGCGCGCAGGTCTTCGATGTCAACGTTGCCGCGAGCATCGCAAGCCGTCACGACCACACGCATGCCAGCCATGTTGGCGGTGGCCGGGTTAGTGCCGTGTGCGGACGACGGGATCAGGCAGATGTCGCGACGGTCTTCACCGCGGCTCTGGTGATAGGCGCGAATCGCCAGCAGGCCGGCGTATTCACCTTGCGAGCCTGCGTTCGGTTGCAGGGAGATCGAGTCGTAACCGGTAGCGGCACAGAGCATCGCTTCCAGTTCATCGGTCAGTTGCTGATAACCGGCGCTTTGCTCGGCCGGGGCGAACGGGTGCAAGGCACCGAATTCAGCCCAGGTCACCGGGATCATTTCGCTGGCGGCGTTGAGTTTCATGGTGCACGAACCCAGCGGGATCATGGTGCGATCCAGGGCCAGATCCTTGTCGGCGAGCTTGCGCAGGTAGCGCATCAGCTCGGTTTCCGAGTGGTAACGGTTGAACACCGGGTGGCTGAGGATCGGCGATTGGCGAACCAGAGCGGCCGGGATGGTGCTGACCACTGCAGCGGCGAGGGCGGCGAAGTCTGGCAGTGCCTTGCCGTCGGCAAGCAGAGCCCACAGCGTTTCGACGTCGGCTTGCGAAGTGGTTTCGTCAAGGGACAGGCCCAGACGCTCGCCATCAACTACGCGCAGGTTGATCTTCTGCGCACGCGCCTTGTCGTGCAGTTTGGCGGTGTCAGCGCCGGTTTTCAGGGTCAGGGTGTCGAAAAAGCTGGCTTGTTCGACGGTCAGGCCCAGTGCGCTCAAGCCTTTGGCGAGGATCGCGGTCAGGTGATGAATGCGGTTGGCAATCTGCGTCAGGCCTTTCGGACCGTGATACACGGCGTACATGCTGGCGATGTTGGCCAACAGAACCTGCGCGGTGCAGATGTTGCTGGTGGCTTTCTCGCGGCGGATATGTTGCTCGCGGGTCTGCATGGCCAGGCGCAGGGCCGGCTTGCCGAAACGGTCCACAGAGACGCCGACCAGACGGCCCGGCATGTCGCGCTTGAATGCATCTTTGGTAGAGAAGTACGCCGCGTGCGGGCCACCGAAGCCCAGCGGAACGCCGAAACGTTGGGCGCTGCCGATGGCCACGTCGGCGCCGAATTCGCCCGGCGGGGTCAGCACGGTCAGGGCCAGCAGGTCAGCGGCAACCGCCACCAGTGCGTTGGCGGCGTGGAAACGTTCGGTCAGTTCGCGGTAGTCAAACAGATCACCGTTGCTCGCCGGGTATTGCAGCAGGGCGCCGAAGAACGGCGTTACGTCAGTCAGTTCAAGCTCGTCGCCGACGACGACGTCGATGCCCAGCGGCTCGGCACGGGTGCGCAGTACGTCGAGGGTTTGCGGGTGGCAATGCACCGATGCAAAGAACGCGTGGCTGCCCTTGTTCTTGCTCAGGCGTTTGCAGAAGGTCATGGCTTCGGCAGCGGCGGTGGCTTCATCCAGCAGCGAGGCGTTGGCGATCGGCAGGCCAGTGAGGTCGCTGATCAGGGTCTGGAAGTTCAGCAGCGCTTCGAGACGACCCTGGGAAATTTCTGGCTGGTACGGGGTGTACGCGGTGTACCAGGCCGGGTTTTCCAGCAGGTTGCGCAGGATCGGCGACGGCGTGTGCGTGCCGTAGTAGCCCTGGCCGATGTAAGTCTTGAACAGTTGGTTCTTGGCGGCGATACCTTTGATCAACGCCAGGGCGTCGGCTTCGCTCAGGCCGTCGTCCATACCGAGGACGCTGGTGCCTTTGATGCTTTCCGGAATGACGCTGGCGCTCAGGGCTTCCAGGGAGTCGAAACCGAGGCTGTTGAGCATCGCTTGCTCATCGCCGGAACGCGGGCCGATGTGGCGCGCGATAAATTCGTTGGCGGTGGTCAGATTGATTTGAGTCATGTCAGCGCTCCTCAGGCTTCGGCGTTGGCTTTGATCAGACGGTCGTAGGCGTCCTGATCCAGCAGTTTGGCGACAGCCGAGGCGTCGGTTGGCTGGAAGCGGAAGAACCAGCCTTCGCCCATCGGATCTTCGTTGACCAGTTCCGGGCTGCTGTCCAGCGCCGGGTTCACTTCCAGCACTTCACCGTCCAGTGGCATGTACACGCCGCTGGCGGCTTTTACCGATTCCACGGTGGCGGCTTCTGCGCCTTTGGCGTAGGACTGCAGCTCAGGCAGTTGTACGAAAACCACGTCGCCCAGGGCGTTCTGCGCGAAAGCGGTGATGCCGACGGTGACGGTGCCGTCAGCTTCGGTGCGCAGCCATTCGTGATCTTCAGTAAAACGCAACTCGCTCATGGAAACTCCTAAGGGGGCCAGACTCGTCTGGTGGACGCGATTGAATGCTTGGGCAAAAGCCCTTCTTTATAAGTGGCTACTAAGCAAGATCGCGGCCAATGTTAATAAGTCCTTATAAATCAGTGTTTTGAGTGTTTATGAGGGGCGAGCGAATTGAATGCCTGTAGCGAAATCGCTACAGCCTGAAGCGAAGAAAAAAGCGTAATGGGATCAAAGCCTTGCACAGCGGTGATCGGGAGAGGGTGTAGCGATATCGTTCCGCTGTAGCGCTTTCAGTACAGGTGGAGGTCGTTTTTAAACAGGATTTCGGCTGAACACAAAAACTGTGGGAGCCAGCCTGCTGGCGATGAGGCTATGTCAGTCGACCTCTTTTTTGCCTGCCACACCGCAATCGACAGCAGGCTGGCTCCCACAGGGGGGCTACGGCTTGTTTGGAATCCCGTACTTGCGCAACCGATGAGCAATCGCGGTGTGGGAGGTTTGCAGGCGGCTGGCCAGTTGCCGGGTCGAGGGGTAGCTGACGTAGAGTTTTTCCAGCAGGGTCTTCTCGAACTCTTCCATCGCCTGCTCCAGGCTGTCGACTTCGTTGTCGCTCTGGCGGGCCACGGAGGTGCCGGCAATGTCGAGGTCGCCGATGTCCACCAGGCTGCTTTCACAAATCGCGGCAGCGCGGAAGATCACGTTCTGCAATTGCCGCACGTTGCCTGGCCAACGGTTGCCCAACAGCGCCGGGTAGGTCCCGGGCGCCAGGCGACACACCGGTCGCTGAATCTGCGCACAGGCCTGCTGCATGAAATAACGGGCCAGCAGCAAAATGTCCTGGCCACGTTCGCGCAGCGGCGGGACTTCGACATTCAGGACGTTGAGGCGATAGAACAGGTCTTCACGGAACGTGCCTTCGCTGACCATTTTTTCCAGGTCGCGGTGCGTGGCGCTAAGGATCCGCACGTTGACCTTTACCTCACGATCACCGCCCACGCGGCGGAAGCTGCCATCGTTCAAAAACCGCAGCAGTTTCGCCTGCAAGTACGGTGACATTTCGCCGATTTCATCGAGAAATACCGTGCCCTGGTTCGCCAGTTCCATCAGCCCCGGTTTACCGCCCCGTTGCGCACCGGTGAAAGCGCCGGGGGCGTAGCCGAACAGTTCACTTTCGGCGAGGTTCTCCGGCAATGCTGCGCAGTTCAGCGCCAGAAACGGTGAATTGTGCCGAGCGCTGATGGCGTGACAGGCGCGGGCGACGAGCTCTTTGCCGGTGCCGGTTTCGCCCTGGATCAATAGCGGCGCATCAAGGGCCGCCACGCGTTGAGCACGGGTCTTGAGCGTGCGAATCGCCGGGGATTCGCCGAGCAACGCATCGAACCCTTCGGCATGGTCGTGGTGCAGCGCCGAGAGGCGTTCGCCGATGCGGTTCGGTTGATACAGCGTCAGCAACGCGCCGGCATCGGTGATCGGCGTGGCGTCCAGCAGCAAGGTCTGGCCGTTGACGGTGATCTCGCGCAGCGGCAAGCGAAAGCCTTGTTCCAGCAGGGTGTCGAGCAGGGCGGGATCGGCAAACAGATCCGCCACACTTTCACCGGCCGGTTCGCGTCCGTACAAGGCAATCAGTGCCGGGTTGGCCAACAGCACGTTGCCGCTGCTGTCCAGGGCCAGTACCGGATCGGTCATGGCGGCGAGCAAGGCATCGAGCTGCAAGTGCCGACGTTGGCCGGGAAGGATGTCGACCACCGTCATCGCTTGCACACCGCGCACGCTGAGCAACGCATCGTGCAGCTCTTCGAGCACTTGCGGGCTGAGGGTCGGGGCGTCGATGTAGACGTTGGGCGGGACCATTTCCACCGCATCCAGATTGAGATTGCGCCCACCGAGCAGGGCCAGGACTTCCTGGGTGATGCCGACGCGGTCGATGAAGCTGACGTGGATACGCATGGGGCGGTTTTTGGTTCTGGAGTGCGGAGGGTGGCAAGTATGCCTTGGGGCGGGCCAATGGTGAAATCCTGCGCGGGATTTCAAGGTATTGGTGATCCCTGTGGGAGCGAGCCTGCTCGCGATAGCGGTGTGTCAGTTGACGTTAATGTTCACTGTCACACTGCTATCGCGAGCAGGCTCGCTCCCACAAGGGGGCGTAGGTTATTCGAAGTTCTCGAGGTTTACCGGGTCGCCGGATTTCATATCCAACTGCTTCCGGATGTCTTCAAACATTAAATCGTAATGCTTGTGAATCGAGCCGATCTGGCTGTGTGTCTTCGGGATTCCATACTTCTCGGCGATTTTCGTCACGTTGTTGGCGAAGTTGTAAGCCTCCTCCTTGGCCAGAAAGAAGGTCTCCGTCATGTCCTTTCCCTGCATGCTGCCGTGCAGGGTGAACAGCATCCCTTTGCCTTTCTTGGGATCCTGCGTGACCTCATAGTCGAGGTGCACGTTGTAGTTGACATCATCCGGGGTCAGCGCGTGGCGCTCGATGTGCAGATGACCGGGCTCGAACGTTGCCATTGGCGTTTCTCCTTATAAATAAGTTATGCCAGGTTTCGCCGTGCTGATGCGCGTGCCGGCCTTGCCCTGGACGATCGCTTCGATGTCCGAGAGTGAACCGATCACCGCGACTTTTCCAGTATGGCGGGCAAACTCGCAAGCGGCCTGGACTTTGGGTCCTATGGAGCCGGCAGCGAAACCGAGTTTTTCCATTTCGTCCGGGTGCGCCTGGGCAATGGCTTTCTGGGTCGTTTTGCCGAAATCGATGAAGGCGGCGTTGACGTCGGTGGCGATTACCAGCAAATCACTGTCGAGCTGTTCGGCCAGCAGCGCCGAGCACAGGTCCTTGTCGATCACCGCTTCCACGCCTTGCAGTTTGCCGTGGGCGCCGTACATCGTCGGGATTCCGCCACCGCCGGCGCAGATCACGATGCTGCCTTTTTCCAGCAGCCACTTGATCGGGCGAATTTCGAAGATGCGTTTCGGTCTCGGGCTGGCCACCACGCGACGGAATTTGTCGCCGTCCGGGGCAATCGCCCAGCCTTTCTCGGCGGCGAGTTTTTCCGCTTCGGCCTTGGCGTACACCGGGCCGATGGGTTTGGTCGGGTTCTGGAACGCGGGGTCGTTGGCGTCGACTTCGACCTGGGTCAGGAGCGTGGCGAAGGGCACTTCGAAGTCCAGCAGGTTGCCCAGTTCCTGTTCGATGATGTAGCCGATCATGCCTTCGGTTTCGGCGCCGAGCACGTCCAGCGGGTACGGCGACACCGAAGTGTAGGCCGCCGCTTGCAGCGACAGCAGGCCAACCTGCGGACCATTGCCGTGGGCGATGACCAGTTCATTGCCGGCGTAAATCTTGGCGATTTGCTCGGTGGCAATCCGGATGTTGGCGCGTTGATTGTCCGCGGTCATGGGTTCACCACGGCGGAGCAGGGCGTTACCGCCCAGAGCAACGACGATACGCATAATGCAGTCCTTCTAAAGCAGAGAAGTTGCGAGCGGCTCGGTCTCCCGGTAGGACTCGGTCAATGTGGGAGCTGGCTTGCCAGCGATGGCGTCGCCTCGGTCTGTCAGATACACCGAGGTGATGCCATCGCTGGCGAGCCAGCTCCCACAGGTTCCGTGTTCCTGCAGGAGCGGCCAGGTCAGCCGTTAGATATCCGCCAACGCCGCGACCAGGATCGCCTTGATGGTGTGCATGCGGTTTTCCGCTTGCTCGAAGGCGATGTTGGCCGGGGATTCGAAGACTTCTTCAGTCACCTCGACACCATTGGCCAGGTGCGGATACCGCGCGGCGATGTCCTTGCCGACCTTGGTTTCGCTGTTATGGAACGCAGGCAAACAGTGCATGAACTTCACGCGCGGGTTGCCCGAAGCCTTCATCATTTTCGCGTTGACCTGGTACGGCAGCAGTTGCTCGATGCGTTCGTCCCACGCTTCCACCGGCTCACCCATCGACACCCAGATGTCGGTGTGGATGAAGTCCACACCCTTGACCGCTTCTTTCGGGTCTTCGGTGATGGTGATGCGTGCGCCGCTTTCCTCGGCGAAGGCTTTGCACTGGGCGATGAAATCAGCGTGGGGCCACAGCGCTTTCGGCGCGGCGATGCGCACGTCCATGCCCAGTTTGGCGCCGATCATCAACAGCGAGTTGCCCATGTTGTAGCGGGCGTCGCCGAGGTAGGCATAGCTGATGTCATGCAGCGGTTTGTCGCTGTGTTCGCGCATGGTCAGGGTGTCGGCGATCATCTGTGTCGGGTGGAATTCAGCGGTCAGACCGTTGAACACCGGCACGCCGGCGAACTTGGCCAGCTCTTCGACGATGTCCTGTTCGAAGCCACGGTACTCGATGGCATCGAACATCCGCCCGAGCACGCGGGCGGTGTCTTTCATGCTTTCCTTATGACCGATCTGCGACGACACCGGGTCGATGTAGGTGACGTGGGCGCCTTGGTCATGGGCCGCCACTTCGAAGGCGCAACGGGTGCGGGTCGAGGTTTTTTCGAAGATCAGCGCGATGTTCCTGCCTTTGAGGTGCTGTTGCTCGGTGCCGGTGTACTTGGCGCGCTTGAGGTCGCGGGACAGGTCCAGCAGGTAATGCAGCTCGCGAGTCGTATGGTGCATCAGCGAGAGCAGGCTGCGGTTGCGCATGTTGAAAGCCATGATTGGATCTCCTTGGGTTTCGGTTATCCGCCTGCTTCACGCGTTATAAGCGCGAAGCAGGGCACAAGAATTAATAGTCGATAGGGTCGCGAATGATCGGGCAGGTCATGCAGTGGCCGCCGCCACGGCCGCGTCCCAGTTCGCCGGCGCTGATGGTGATGACTTCCACACCGGCCTTGCGCAGCAGAGTGTTGGTGTAGGTGTTGCGGTCATAGCCGATCACCACGCCAGGCTCCACCGCCACCACGTTGTTGCCGTCGTCCCACTGTTCGCGTTCGGCGGCGAAGCTGTTGCCGCCGGTTTCCACCACGCGCAACGCTTTGAGGTTGAGGGCCTTGGCCACGGTGTCGAGGAAACTGGTTTCTTCGCGGCGGATGTCGACGCCGCCCGGTTTGCTTTCGTCGGGGCGCAGCGTGAAGGCGACGATCTGGTTCACCACCTCCGGGAAGATCGTGACGAGGTCGCGGTCGCAGAAGCTGAACACGGTGTCCAGGTGCATCGCGGCACGGGACTTCGGCAGGCCCGCGACGATGACTTTCTCGACGGCTTTGTTCTTGAACAGGTTCACCGCCAGTTGGCCGATGGCCTGACGGGACGAGCGTTCGCCCATGCCGATCAACACCACACCGTTACCGATCGGCATCACGTCGCCGCCCTCGAGGGTGGAGCTGCCGTGTTCCTTGTCCGGGTCGCCGTACCAGATTTCGAAATCGGCGTTGGTGAACTGTGGGTGGAATTTGTAGATGGCGGTGGCCAGCAAGGTTTCCTGACGGCGCGCCGGCCAGTACATCGGGTTCAGCGTTACGCCACCGTAGATCCAGCAAGTGGTGTCGCGGGTGAACTGGGTGTTGGGCAGCGGCGGCAGAATGAAGCTGGAGTGGCCGAGGAAGTCGCGGAACATTTGAATGGTCTTGCCGCCGAAGCTGTCCGGCAGGTCATCGGCGGACACGCCGCCAATCAGGAACTCGGCGATCTTGCGCGGCTCCAGGCTGCGCAACCACGAACCGACTTCATTGATCAGACCGAGGCCGACCGAATTGGCGGTGACCTTGCGTTCCAGAATCCAGTCCAGTGCTTCGGGGATCGCGACGATGTCGGTCAGCAGGTTGTGCATTTCCAGCACGTCGATGTTGCGTTCGCGCATTTTGGTGACGAAGTCGAAATGGTCACGCTTGGCCTGGGCCACCCACAGCACGTCATCGAAAAGCAGTTCGTCGCAGTTGTTCGGGGTCAGCCGCTGGTGGGCCAGGCCGGGGGAGCAAACCATGACTTTGCGCAGTTTGCCGGCTTCGGAATGTACGCCGTACTTAACTTTTTCCGTGGTCATTACAGTGATCCTCCAGATGACAAATCAATCAGGTGTTACAGGGTCAGGAAGCCGTCATACAGCCCGTAGGCCGCCACCAGGGCGCCCACGACGACCGCGGCGAAAATCAGCTTCTCGACGTTGGTGAAAACCGGTTTGTTGAGTTCAAGCTTGGCCTTGGCGAACAGGATCGCGCCGGGCGCATAGAGCAGGGCGGAGAGCAGCAGGTATTTGACGCCGCCGGCATAGATCAGCCAGATCGCGTAGATCAACGCGACGGCGCCGATGAACAAGTCTTTCCTGCGCTCGGCCAAAGCGTTTTCATAACTCTCGCCGCGTACCGCCAGCAGCAGCGCGTAAGCCGCCGACCACAGGTACGGCACCAGGATCATCGAGGTGGCGAGGTAGATCAGCGACAGGTAAGTGCTGGCCGAAAAGAGCGTGATGATCAGGAACAGCTGCACCATCGCGTTGGTCAGCCACAGGGCATTGACCGGCACATGGTTGGCGTTTTCCTTGCGCAGGAACGCCGGCATGGTGTGGTCCTTGGCGGCGGCGAACATGATCTCCGCACACAGCAACACCCACGACAGCAACGCACCGAGCAGGGAAATGATCAGGCCGACGCTGATCAACGCCGCGCCCCATGGACCGACGACGTGTTCCAGTACCGCGGCCATCGACGGGTTCTGCAGTTTGGCCAGTTCCGGTTGGGTCATGATGCCCAGCGACAGCACGTTCACCAGCACCAGAAACAGCAGCACGGTGATGAAACCGATCACGGTGGCTTTACCCACGTCGCTGCGTTTTTCCGCGCGGGCCGAGAAGATGCTCGCGCCTTCAATGCCGATGAACACCCACACGGTGACCAGCATCATGTTGCGCACCTGGTTCATCACGCTGCCCAGATCCGGGTTTTTCACACCCCAGATATCGGCCGTAAAGATGTCCAGTTTGAACGCGAAAACAGCGATCAACACAAACAGCAGCAGCGGCACGACCTTGGCGACAGTGGTCACCAGGTTGATGAACGCCGCTTCCTTGATCCCCCGCAGCACGAGGAAGTGCACAGCCCACAAAAGCACCGACGCGCCTATCACGGCAGCCACTGTGTTGCCTTCGCCGAAGATCGGAAAGAAATAGCCGAGGGTGCTGAACAGCAAAACGAAGTAACCGACGTTGCCCAGCCAGGCACTGATCCAGTACCCCCAGGCGGATGAGAAACCCATGTAGTCGCCGAAACCGGCCTTGGCGTAGGCGTAGACACCGCCGTCCAGATCAGGCTTTCGATTGGCAAGGGTTTGAAAGACGAAGGCCAGCGTCAACATGCCGACGGCGGTGATAGCCCAACCGATCAACACGGCGCCGACGTCGGCACTGGCGGCCATGTTCTGGGGCAAAGAGAAGATCCCGCCACCAATCATTGAGCCGACAACCAACGCAACAAGAGCACCGAGTTTCAATTTTCCGGGGGATTCAGACATTGCATGACTCCAATGCAGGAGAAGAGAGACAACAGATTAATTCTGTTAGCCATTCAATCAGCTGACTTAGATCAGTGCATGGGCACATTCCATTGTTGATGAAAGACTTATGAATCTTTCCCGGGCATAACGGTATCGCCGGAAAAGCCCTGTCCAGAGGCCTTCGACCAGATCAAGCGGAAATAACTCGTATCGCTTGGAGTTTTTAAGCTAGTTCGTTTTGCCGTTTCCGCAAATTTTTTGACGGCTGTTTCAGTATCGAATTGATTTATTAGGATCCACAGACAAGACTGCTATTGCCGGCTGTGGCTATAGAAGTATCGGCTATAAATAAAAGACGTGAATTGCCATGAATGAATTAACGTTATTACCGTTTACCTATTTATTTAAATTATCCATTTGTGGCAAAGGGAGCTTGCTCCCGCTGGGTTGCGAAGCGACCTCAAAAAAAGGGACTGCTGCGCAGTCCAGCGGGAGCAAGCTCCCTCGCCACAGGTTCAGTGCAAGGAAAAAAGGAGACGCTGGGATGTCGCAACCGACGCAAAAACTTCGACTCAGTGCACTGATCGCGCTGGTGGTGGGATCGATGATTGGCGGCGGGATTTTTTCCTTGCCGCAGAACATGGCCGCCCGAGCCGATGCTGGCGCGATATTGATCGGTTGGGCGATCACTGCCGTGGGCATGCTGACGCTGGCCTTTGTGTTCCAGACGCTGGCCAACCGCAAACCCGAGCTGGACTCCGGGGTGTATGCCTACGCCAAGGCGGGGTTCGGCGACTACATGGGTTTTTCGTCCGCCTGGGGTTACTGGATCAGCGCCTGGCTGGGCAACGTCGGCTACTTCGTTTTGCTGTTCAGCACCCTCGGTTATTTTTTTCCGGTGTTTGGCCAAGGCAACACGCCCATCGCCATTGGCTGCGCGTCGGTGTTGCTGTGGGCCGTACACTTTCTGGTGATGCGCGGGATCAAGGAAGCGACGTTCATCAATCAGCTGACCACCGTGGCCAAGATCGTGCCGCTGATCATGTTCATCGTGATCGCCGCCGTGGCGTTCAAGGCTGACATCTTCACCCGTGACATCTGGGGCCGCAGCAACCCGAATTTCGGCGGCGTCATGGATCAGGTGCGCAACATGATGCTGGTCACCGTATTCGTGTTCATCGGCATCGAAGGCGCCAGCGTCTATTCGGCGCGGGCGGAGAAACGTTCGGATGTCGGGCGCGCGACGGTCATCGGTTTTGTCGGCGTGCTGGCGCTGTTGGTGCTGGTGAATGTGTTGTCGCTGGGGATCATGAGTCAGCCGGAATTGGCCAATCTGCAGAACCCGTCACTGGCGGCGGTGCTGGAGCATATCGTCGGGCCCTGGGGTGCTTTGTTGATCAGCATTGGCCTGGCGATTTCGCTGCTCGGTGCGCTGTTGTCCTGGGCGCTGCTCTGCGCCGAGATCCTGTTCGCCACGGCCAAAGACAAAACCATGCCGGCCTTCCTGAAAAAGGAAAACGCCAACCATGTGCCGGTCAATGCGCTGTGGCTGACCAACGTGATGATCCAGATTTTCCTGTTGATCACGCTGTTTTCAGAGGGCACTTACACCAGCCTGATCTACCTCGCGTCGTCGATGATTCTGGTGCCGTATCTGTGGTCGGCGGCCTATGCGGTGCTGTTGAGCGGGCGGGGTGAAACCTACGAGCATGCGTCGGCGGAGCGCACCAAAGACTTGCTGATTGGCGGCATCGCGCTGAGTTATGCGGTGTGGCTGTTGTATGCCGGCGGGGTCAAATATTTGCTGCTCTCGGCGCTGCTGTATGCGCCGGGGGTGATTCTGTTCGCCAAGGCCAAACATGAGCAGGGCGAACCGTTGTTCACCCATGTCGAGAAAGGGATTTTTACCTGCGTGATCGCTGGTGCGGGGCTGGCGGCCTACGGTTTGTACAGCGGCTTGCTGTCGCTGTGAGGTTGTTGCTGGAGTACCAGCCGCCCTATGACTGGCCGGCGATGCTGGGTTTTTTGTCGGCGCGGGCCGTGGTCGGGATGGAGACGGTGCTCGATGGCGTGTATTCGCGCAGCATCGGCTTGAACGGTGTTCACGGTACGTTTTCGATCAAGCCAGTGGTGGGCGATGCGTTGCAAGTGGTGCTGGATTTTCCCGATCCTTCGGCGGTGCCGGAGATCGTTGTGCGGCTGCGGCGGATGTTTGATCTGGATGCGCACCTGCCGACGATCCATCGGCAGTTGAAGACTGATCCGTTGATGGCGCGGTTGATTGCCGAGCGGCCGGGGTTGCGGGTTCCGGGGGCGTGGGACGGTCTGGAACTGGCGATCCGTGCGGTGTTGGGTCAGCAGATTACGGTGAGCGCGGCGATCCGGTTGGCGGGGAAACTGGTGGCGCAGTATGGGCAGCCTTTGGCGTCTGTTTTGCCCGGTGTCACGTCTGTGTTTCCTGAAGCGTCCGTTTTGGCGGAGGCGGATCTGGCGACGCTGGGCATGCCGAAAAGTCGTGGCCGGACGTTGTCGGGTGTGGCTCAGGCGTTGCTTGACGATCCGTTACTGTTTGAACCGGGGCGTGAGGGCGGTGTGGCGCGGTTGCTGGCGTTGCACGGGATTGGCGACTGGACGGCGCAGTACATTGCGTTGCGGCAGTTGCGGGAGATGGATGCGTTTCCATCGGGGGATGTGGGGCTTATCAATGCGCTGGCGGCGCTTGAAGGTGGACCGCTGACGGCTCGGGATTTGTTGCGGCGGGCAGAGGCTTGGCGGCCTTTTCGAGGGTATGCGGCGCAGTTGCTATGGACATCGCTGAGCCGGATGGATTGAGTTGTTTGTTCCGGCCTCATCGCCAGCAGGCTGGCTCCCACAGGTTTTGTGATCGACATAAATCAACTGTCTTGATTTTGATGATTTGGTTTGGCTGGCTTCCACAGGTTTTGTGATCGATACAGATTCACTGTGGGAGCCAGCCTGCTGGCGATGGGGCCAGAACGGTCACCACCACTGCGCGCGATGAGAACCCAATTCAGCTGCCGGCAGTGCCCACTGCAATGGCGTTCCGGTGATTTTCAGCGGCACTTGCAACCGATGCGCCGGACCCCATGGCGTCTGCTCAACCAACAGGCCCTGATCGCTGGCGTCTTCAGCCCGCAGCGCTTCATCCGTTCCAGCACCGTTTTCAATTAACAACTTCGCCGTCCGCGCCAACGACAATCTGGCTGACCCACCACGTCCCAATAAGGTAATCGCCGCAGCCGCCATCAAATACCCCGTCGCATGATCCAGCGCCTGCACCGGCAAGGGCGTCGGCTTGTCCGCTTTCTTCCACTGCATCCCCGCCTCGGCAATCCCGCTGCTCATCTGCACCAGGCTGTCGAAGCCGCGACGGTTCTGCCATGGACCACTCCAGCCATAGGCGTTGAGGCACACATCAATCAGGCCGGGCGCCAGTATTTGGCGCTCGGCGACACCGTAACCCAACCTGTCCAATGCGTCGGCGCGGTAGCCGTGGAGCAAAATGTCGGCGTCCTTGAGCAGGCTGTCGAACACGGCTCGATCGTCCTGGTTGTGCAGGTCCAGCCTTGCGCAACGTTTGCCCAACGTGACTTCCGGCACAACGCCGGGTTCGTTCCAGGTCGGTGGGTCGATACGCAAGACATCGGCGCCGAGGCCCGCGAGAAAACGACTGGCGATGGGCCCCGCGAGCACGCGTGTGAGGTCCAGCACCTTGATCCCGGCCAGCGGTTGCGCCACCGAACCTTTCCACAGTTTCGGCTGTTGCGGGTTACCGGCGCTGAACTGAATCAACGGCTCGGCGTTCACGGCCAAACCTTGTGGGTGCGCTTGCCATTGCGCCCAGGTACGCATTTCGGCGGCGCAGCCACCGGCGTCGATCACGGCCTGTTCCAGATCGGTTTTCGCCCATTGCGCAACCTTGCTCGCCACGTCTGCGCGGTCGGCACACGCGCCGAGCACGCTTTCAGCGGCCGCGCGGTGATGAGGCGCGTTGGTGTGCAGGCGGATCCAGCCATCGTTGGTCGCGTAGTCGCCGGCAACCGGGTCCCACAGCGGTGGAACGCTCCAACCGACGGGGCGGATCGAGGTCGCGAACCAGAAAGATGCGAGGCGCCGGTCGACTTCAAGGTTGGGCAAGCGCCCGGTCTGCTGCTGCAGCCATTCGCTGGCAGCCTGGCCGGCGGCGGCGATGCTGGCGCAGGCCAGGTCGGTGACGGCAAACGCCGAGGGCAGGGCGCCACTCGAGGTGAACGGAATCGGGGTGCGGGACAAGCCGAGTGCGGCTTGAATGGACGTGAGTAAATCAGTCATCGAAGGCCCTCCGGAGCGAGAGCTCGATCATAGATCAAAACACGGGCTGCCCGGATGAAATCACCCCCTGTAGGAGCGAGGCTTGCCCGCGAAGAACGATAACGCGGTCTGTCTGAAAGACCGCGGCGTATTCTTCGCGGGCAAGCCTCGCTCCTACAAAAGCGAAGAGCTACACCCGGAACTGATCCATCAATTTCATCTGGTGGTTGGTCAAGGCGTTGAGCTGGCTGCTGATTTGCGCCGATTCGGTGGCCTGGCCAGTCAGGGTTTCGGTGACGGTGCGGATCGCCGAGACGTTGCGGTTGACCTCTTCGGCCACGGCGCTTTGCTGTTCGGCGGCGCTGGCGATTTGCAGGTTCATGTCGCTGATCACGGTGACTGCGTCGCTGATTTTGCTCAAGGCTTGCACGGCTTGCTGGATCTGCCCGGCGTTGCTGTGGGCCTGGGTCTGGCTCGAATGCATGGTGGCGACTACGCCGCGGGTGCCCGACTGGATGCGTTCGATGACGAGGCGGATTTCTTCCACCGAGTCCTGGGTGCGTTTGGCGAGGTTGCGCACTTCGTCGGCCACCACCGCAAAGCCACGACCGCTTTCCCCGGCACGGGCCGCTTCGATGGCGGCGTTGAGCGCCAGCAAGTTGGTCTGTTCGGCGATGCTGCGGATGACTTCCAGCACCGATCCGATCTGCTCGCTGTTCACCGCCAATGCTTCGACTTCGGTGACAGCCTTGCTGACTTCGTCGGCCAGTTGATTGATGTCGCGAGTGCTGCGTTCGATGATCGACATGCCATCGCGGGCCGATTGATCCGCACCTTTGGCCGCGTTGGCCGCGCTCGAGGCGCTGTTGGCGACGTCATGAGCGGTGGCGCTCATTTCGTTGGACGCGGTGGCCACCTGGTCGATTTCGCGGAACTGCACCTGCATGCCTTCGCTGGTCTGGCGGGCGATTTCAGAAGACTGGTCGGCGGTGCCACGGGCGTCGGTGATGCTCTGTTTGATCTGGGCGATGGTCGGTTGCAGCTTGTCGAGGAAGCGGTTGAACCAGCTGACCAGTTCCCCCAGTTCATCTTTCTTGCTGTAGTGCAGACGCTGCGTCAGGTCGCCGTCGCCACTGGCAATCGCCTTGAGCATCTCGGCCACGCTGTTGATCGGCCGGGTCACGCCCGATGCCGTCAGCCAGATCAACAACAGACCGACAAGGCCGGCAGCGACCGCCACCAGCACTGCTTTGATCGTGCCGCTTTGCTGGGCGTCATCGAGGACCGCTTGCAGCTTCACCGAATCGGCCAGCAGCACTTGTTTCGGCAGGTCGATCACCACGCCCCAGGCTTTGGAATCACTGATTGGGCTGACCGGGTACACCGCACGGATCAAGTCGCCTTGTTCGAGAATTTTCGGTACGCCACCGCTGAGCAACTGCAGGACATCCTTGCCCTCGGCGCCCAAGGTGTCGCCGATACTTTTGCCGACCTTGCTCGCGTCGACGCTGTACCCGGCGAGCACGCCGCTGCCCGAGACAATCAGCATGTGCCCGGCGCCGTTGAACAGATCACGCTGGGAATCGACAGCCGCTGCCTGCAGGGCATCGAGGGCGATGTCCACACCGACCACGCCGATGGATTTGCCGTCCACCAACAGGGGTACGGAAATGGTGGTCATCAGCATTTCCTTGCCGCCGACGGTGTCGGCATACGGGTCCAGCAGGCAGGTGCGCTTGCTGTCGCGAGGGCAGGTGTACCAGCTGTTGTAAGGGGTACCGCTGAGGCTCAAGGTGGTTTTGGTCATGTCGTCTTCGACCATGATCGTGTTGAGCGCGGCACCGCCGGCACGGCTCCAGTAACTGGCGAAACGACCGGCTTCGTTGGACTGGCGAGCGGCGTCATTGGCGAACTCGCTGTCCTTGCCGTCCAGGCCGTTGGGCTCGAACGCCAGCCAGATCCCCAGCACCTTGCTGTTGCGCTCGAACGCGGTTTTCAGGCTCTGGTTCAACTCTTCCCGCAGGGCACCGGCCTCAAGCGAACGCTTGGCCGCCATGTTGCGCATGTCCTTGATCTGGTCCGCCAGGGCGGTCACCACCAGCTGGCTTTCGCCGAACGTCTTCTGCACCCGCACCGCCTGCTCGGCGGCCTTGGCCTCAAGCAGGTCCTGCACACTGTCGGTGAGCATTTTGCGGCTGGAGGCGCTGACCAGTTCATCGTTCTGATTGGTCTGGTAGAAGTTCATGCTGACGATCAGGACAACCACGCCCAGCAGGCAGAGACCGGAGAGCAGAACGATTTTCAGGCGGATGGACAGAGAGTCGAACATAGGACGAACTCGCGAATGAATGAGGTGTTGGCTGTGAGTCGAGGTCGACCCGGTTCGCCAAGTCCATTCAGCGCCATTCACTGCAATCGGCGAGGGGCGAAGTTGCATGATGGTGGCTCCGACGAACGGTCATGGTTGAACGTTTGCGCGGAAAAATGTGCCGAAAAGCGGCGTAAAACGGGAAAAATCGCGGTGTGCTTCAGAAGGGTTGCGGTGCTGATTCCGGTCGCGACCAGATCCAAAGATTGCCCAGGCTCATGCCGGCGATGGCGAGGTAAACCGGCCAGCCATGATCGAGCATGACCCACATCAGTCCGGCGCACAGCAGCATGCTGACGGTGGCGCTGACCTTGGCGCGACGCGCGACGATCTTGCCGTTGCGCCAGTTGCTGAGGATCGGACCGAACAAGCGGTGGTTTTCCAGCCAGGCGCTCAGGCGCGGCGAGCTCTTGGTCGCGGCCCAGGCGGCCAGCAGGATGAATTCGGTGGTGGGCAGGCCTGGGACGACAATGGCGATCAGGCCGATGGCCAGGCTGATGTAGGCCAGTGCGCCGAACAGGATGCGGGTCAGTTTGGAGGCGGAGCTAGTCATAAGGTCGACGCTTACCCTGTAGGAGCAAGGCTTGCCCGCGAAGAACGATAACGCGGTCTGTCTGAAAAACCGCAGCGCATTCTTCGCGGGCAAGCCTTGCTCCTACAGGTATGTGTTTTCAGGCGAGTTCGGCGGTGGTGGCGTAAGCCTGTTCAAGCAACACGGTGAAGCGGTTGAACGCAGCAATTGCACCTTTATCCATTTCCGCTTCTTCCTGGGCAGTGAGCTCCAGACCATCCAGGGTCTTGACGAAGCTTTTCCAGCCTTCAGCGCGGCCACCGGCCGGTTCGCCGAGGTGACGGGCGCCGAAGGTTTCGCTCAGGCCCAGACCGATTGCACGCTTGATCAGGAACGCCGCACCGAGCTTCGAGCCTTCGGAAACAAACAACCAACCCAGCGCTTCGGCCTTGCTCGGGTTCTTCACTGCACCCGCGACGGGCGCCGGCACTTCGGTTTCCAGATCGGCCAGGTCAGCCTTGGCCGCTTCGGCACGGCAGCGTGCCGCCAGATCAGGAACGATGGCGATCAGTTCTGCATCGTTGTACAGCCCCACCAGTTCCGACTGGAACAAATACTGTGCAACCACGAAACGGGCGAAGTTGGCCTGGGTTTCGAACGGCGCGTGGGTTTTGACCAAGGCGTCGAGTTTGGTGTGTGGCTCGTTCGTGATCTGGTTCAAACGTTGCGAACGCAAAGCCGGGCGTTGAGCAGTGTCCTGGGTAGTCATGAGAAATCCTTTAAGAAAAGAGGCGCTTGGTAACGAGACGAACAAGAAGACGCCTGAGCGTAAAAAAACCTCACTGTGCGGTTCTATAAAAACCGCGCAGCGAAGTGGGCAGGATCAGATGTCCCAGACCAGATTGACCGCAAAGTTGCGGCCCGGCTGAGTCAGGCGATCCAGGTTGGCCGGGCTGATGACCGAAGCCTCGCCGACGCCGTCGTAACCGCGCACGTCATCCCACAGCCAGTACTTCTTGTCGGTCAGGTTGTAGACCCCGGCGCTGACAGTCACGTCGTCGGTCACTTTGTAGAAACCGGTCAGGTCCAGCACGCCGAAGCCCGGCGTCTTGAACTGGCTGCTGACGCCGTCCGGCGACTTGAAGTTGCTGTCGTCGACGCGATTTTTCTTCTTCACCAGCGTCCAGCTGAGCAAGCCACCGTAGCTGTCCTGGTCGTATCCGAGGCCTAGCACGCCGGTCAGCGGATTGACGCTGTTGATCGGTTCGCCGTTGTCGTTGTTGCGACCGTAGAGGTAGCTCAGCGAGCCTTGGGTATACAGACCTTGCGGCGCGCCGAACACGTCGAGGTTCAGACGACCCTTGACCTCTGCGCCCTTGATGGTGGCGTGCTTGATGTTGGCACTCTGGAAGGTCAGCTCGTCGTAACCGGGGCTGACCGCGTCTTCGTTAATGAAGTCGCGGTACTTGTTGTAGAACACCGCCACATCGAAGTACCCGGATTCGAAATTGCCGCGCAACCCGGTTTCAAAGCCTTTGCTGGTTTCCGGTTCGAGGTTCGGATTCGGCTCCACGTGATAACCGGTGGTGGTGTTCTCGAAGCGCCCGTACAACGCCTTGGCGGTCGGTGTGCGGAAACCTTCGGCGTACTGGCCGTACCAGGTGTAGTGGTCGGTCAGGGCGTAGGTCAGGCCGAATTTCGGCGACACGCGGTGCCAGGTCTTGGTGTCGTTGCTGACAGTGCCGCGGCCATCGGCCGCCACGGTGTTCATGAATTCCTGGGTGATGTGCGGCTTGAGCTCGGTGTAGTCGTAGCGCAGGCCTGGCAGGAAGGTCCATTTGTCCCAGCTGATCTGATCCTGGGCAAACAGGCTATAGGTGTTGACGGTCGGGTCCGGGAAGTCGCTGGATTTTTTCAGGACATCCAGTGGGCTGACGGCACCGACGACGCGGCAGGTACCAAAAGACTGGTAGCAGGTGCCGTTGCCGCTGCGCGAGCCGGTGACTTTCTGCTGCTTGATCGTGGTGCCATAGGTCAGCAGGTGCTCGGTGTCGGCAATGTTGAAAGCCTTGTCCAGTTGTGCGTCGAATACCCACTGCTTTTCTTCGTAGAGGGTTTCCCGGGTGCGCAACACTTTGCGCGAGATCGGGTAGTAAAACTCTTCGGTGCTTTGGTCGGTCTTGGCCACCTGATGGTTCAGGCTCCACTTGACGTTGTCGACCAGCAGGCTATCGAGGGTAAAGCTGTGTTCCAGGCCGAAACGCTCGCGGGTGACGGTGTCGTTACCCGTGCGCCACTGGTACATGCCGCCGGGCAGGATGCTGGTCGGAATGGCCGGCTTGCCCTTGTCGAACGGACCGCCGTAGGCACTTTTCTGATCGGTGTCGCGGTCGTCCTTGTACTTTTCATACGTCAGGCCCAAACGCGAGTCGTCGTTGTAGTTCCAGCCGATCTTGGCCAGCACGTTGTAGGTGCGCACGTCCTCCGGGTTGGCCGCGGTGCGCGCCAGGCCGGTGCCGTTGTTGCTGCCATAGGATTCGGTTTCATGTCCGTCGCGCTGGCTGTAATGCAGCAAGCCATCGAACTGATCGGCGCGGCCGGCCACGGTGGCGGACTTCAGCCAGCTGTCGTCGGCGGAGCTGTAGCCGGTTTTCAGGCGAGCGCCGACGTCTTTGCCGGGCTTGATGATGTCGTCCGGGTCGAGGGTGAAATAGCTGACCGCGCCGCCGATGGCGTTGCTGCCGTAGAGCACCGAGGCCGGGCCGCGCAGGATTTCGACGCGTTTGATGATTTCCGGGTCGACGTAGTTGCGCTGGGTCTTGGCGTAGGGGCCGTTGAAGAAATCGTTCGGCACTTCGACGCCGTCGACCTGGGTCAGAATCCGGTCACCGTCGATGCCACGAATGTTGTAGCCGCTGATCCCGCCGCGCTGACCGGCGCCGCCCACCGAAACACCGGGTTCGTAACGCACCAGATTCTTGATGGTGTTGATGTTGTTGCGGTCCAGCTCTTCGCGGGTATGAACAGTGACGGTGCCCGGTACGCTTTCCACGCTTTGTTCCTGGCGGGTGGCGCTGATGGTCACCTGTTGCAGGTTGAGGGCGCCGCTGCTCAGGCGCTTCTCAAGGACGATGTTGTTGTTGTTGTTGTTGTTGTTGTTGTTGTTGTTGCCCAGTTTGCGATAGCTCAGGTTGGTCCCCACCAACAGGCGATCCAGGGCTTTCTCCGGCGACAGGGACCCGCGCACACCCGGCGAGGCCACGCCTTGCCCCAGTTCGGCCGGCAAACCGACCTGCCAGCCCGTCACGGCGGTAAAGGCATTGAGTGCCGAGACCAGCGACTGTTGCGGGATGGCGAATGCGTAATCGCCCATGTTGCGCGCCGGTTGCTCGGCGGCGGTGGCGGCCATGAGCGGCGCGCTGCCGGCCATGAGGATGGCGGCGGTCAGCAGCGAGAGCACGCGGGACGGTGAAGAGGAGTGGCGGGTAAGGCGAGAGGACATCGATAGCGCTCCGTGTCGCACGAATCTTTATAGGTGCTGATTGGCATCTGAAGATGCGAATCAATTGCATTGGCTATAACGAGACGTACGAGCTTCAGCTATCGAGTAAAAATAATTCTCATTTAGTTCAGGATGACCAGCGCGGGGAATTCCTGGAGCCGCGCCGAGGTGATGTGCGCCAGCGAACGGACCACGTCCAGCGGCTGGTCGAGACGGTAATTGCCGGTCACAGCGACGTCCGCCAACTGTTCGTTGGTGTTGATGATCCAGCCCGGGTAGTAGCGCCGCAGCTCGGCCAGCACCTGGCTCAGCGGGCAGTTCTCGAACACCAGTCGGCCCTGGACCCAGGCCAGGTCGGTCGCGGCGTCGAGCTTGGCGGGCCGGTCGAAACCGTTAGGGCCGATGCGGATGCTCTCGCCAGCGGACAAGCGGATTCGCGCGTCGTCGCGAGTAGCGCGCAAATCGACATCGCCGCGCTGCACGCGAACCTGGGTCACGCCATCGAGGTAACGCACGGCGAACGCCGTGTCGTGCACGCTGGCCTGCACCGGGCCGGCATCGATTTCCAATGGCTGGCCGAGATGGGCTGGCACTTCGAAAAACGCTTCGCCCTGATACAAGCGGGCGACACGCCGTTGATCATTGATGGTGCTGGAGAACGCCGAATTGGTATTGAGCAGGACCTTCGAGCCATCTTCCAGTTGCAGGCGCTGGCGTTCACCGACCACGGTCAAGTGATCGGCCTGAAGGCGCATCGGCACATTGCTGAAGCTGAACAAACCGAGGATCAGCACGGCAGCGGTGGCCAGCGGTTTCCAGTGTGGGCGCAGGCGCGACAGCACAGTCACTTTGGGCGGCAGGGCGGCCAGGTTTTGCGCGCATTGAACGACTTGCGGGCCATCCCAGATTGCCTGGGCCTTGGCAAATGCCTCGGCATGCAGGAGATCGGCGTCCAGCCATTGGTGGAACTGTCGAGTCTGTTCCTCGCTCGGACTGCCCATGACGATCAACCAGTCCAAAGCCTGGTCCATCGCGCTTGCGGCGTCCCGCGCCGGGGAGGGCGGAGGGGAGCGGTGGGTGTCCGTCACGGTGTTTCCTCGGCAGTGTCTTTGCACGGCTGTTTTATTAGTGAAGCCTGAAAGTGGGCAAGGGTAGCAAAGCCTGGCGTGCTCAGTCGCCGTTTAACCGCTCGGCGACACCGATGCAGATGGCCATGATCAGCTTCAACTCCTTTTGCACGGTGCTCAACGACACACCGAGCTTCTCGGAGATCTCCAGATAACTGTGCCCGTGCAGGCGACTGAGGATGAAGATCTGTTGCTGGCGGGCACTGAGTTCACCGAGGCTCACGTTCAAACGCTCCAGCAATTGTTCGGCATGGGCGCCGTCCTCGGCACTGCTGGCGGGGGCGGCGATGCTTTCCACCACGTCCGGCGGGACGTCTTCGAGCATCGTGCGGGACTGAATGCGCCGTGCACGCAAATGGTCCAGCGCCAGGTTGCGAGCGGTCTGGAAAACGAAGGGTTCAAGGTGATCGATGGCCCGCTCGCTGAGCGCTCGGGTCACGCGCAGGTAGGTTTCCTGCAGGAGGTCTTCGGCGGTGCTGTGATTGTTGACCATCCGCTCCAACGTGCGCAGCAGCGAAACCCGCTGGGCGATGAAGACATGATTGAAGCGCGATTGACTCACGGGAAGACCTGATCCATTTCGAGCGAATGATAATGCTTATCATCCGCTCGAGTGGTCAAGTATTGATTTGTGAAGGTTTATGCCCGGCCCAGCAGATACGCCGCGTAATCGGGGATGCGATGTAAGTGCGCCTGATCCATCAGCGGGCTGCTGAGCAGGTAGTCGGCGCTGCATTCGTTGCAGGCCACCGGAATGTTCCAGACCGCCGCGACCCGCAGCAACGCCTTGATGTCCGGGTCGTGGGGCTGCGGTTCGAACGGGTCCCAGAAGAACACCAGCATGTCGACCCGCTGCTCGGCGATTCGCGCGCCGAGTTGCTGGTCGCCGCCCAATGGGCCACTGATCATGCTCTCCACCGGCAGGTCGAGGCGTTGTTGCAACAACAACCCTGTGGTGCCGGTGGCGACCAGTTCATGTTGCGCGAGCTTGTCTTTATGCCGCGCGGCCCAGTCCAGCAAAAACACCTTGCAGTGGTCATGGGCGACCAGGGCGATACGCTTGCGCGCCGCCACGGTCTTTTGCGTGAAGCTGATTCCGATCATGGGTAGCGGCCCCACCTTATTCTGCGTTGCACAGCGCCAGGCAGTTATCGAGCATGCGGTTGGAGAAGCCCCATTCGTTGTCGTACCAGGCCAGTACCTTGAGCAGCTTGCCGCTGGACTTGGTGTGGTTGGCGTCGAAGATCGACGACAGCGGGTTGTGGTTGAAGTCGCTGGAGACCAGCGGCAGGGTGTTGTAGCCCAGAATCTTCGAGTGCTGGGCGGCTTCTTTGAGCAGCGCATTCACTTCATCGGCCGACGCTTCGCGCTTGAGTTGCACGGTCAGGTCTACCAGCGAGACGTTGATCACCGGCACACGCACCGCCATGCCAGTCAGCTTGCCCGCCAGTTCCGGCAGCACCAGGCCGACCGCTTCAGCGGCGCCGGTCTTGCTCGGGATCATGTTCTGAGTGGCGGAGCGGGCGCGGTAAGGATCGACGTGGTAGACGTCAGTCAGGTGCTGATCGTTGGTGTAGGCGTGAATCGTGGTCATCAGACCGCTTTCGATGCCCAACTCGCGGTGCAGCACCTGAGCCACCGGTGCCAGGCAGTTGGTGGTGCACGACGCGTTGGAAATAATCTGATGGGATTGGCGCAGAATGTCGTGGTTAACCCCATAAACCACGGTGGCGTCGGCGCCTTTGGCCGGGGCCGAGATGATCACTTTGCGTGCGCCGGCCGTAATATGCGCGGCGGCTTTGGCCCGGTCGGTGAACAAACCGGTGCATTCGAACACGACATCGATCTTTTCCGCGGCCCACGGCAGGTCGGCCGGGTTACGAATGGCGCTGACGGAAATACGGTCGCCGTTGACGGTCAGGCTTTCCTGATCGTGCTGGACATCGGCATCGAACGTGCCGTGAACGGTATCGTACTTGAGCAGATGAGCGTTCATCGCGCTGTCGCCCAGATCGTTGATGGCAACGATCTGCAGATCCTGACGATAACCTTGGGTATACAGTGCGCGCAGGACGTTGCGGCCAATTCGGCCAAAACCATTGATTGCGATTCGAAGAGTCATTTAACAGGGCCGCCGTCGTTTTGTTGTTGGAATTACAAGATTATTCGCATAAAAATAGAAAACAAGCCTTTTTAATGGCAATATTTTGTTCAATCTACAACGAGTGACCTGAATCAACTGGTCCGACCGATCAAGAAAACCGTCTGTCATCCCAACAACAACGGCTCTTGTTCAGCATAGACAATCAGGTCGCCACATCCGTTAGCCTGGAGTTCTACACATGCATCCCCGCATCCTTGAGGTCACCGAACGGCTTATCGCCCGCAGCCGCGCAACCCGCGAGGCTTACCTTGCGCTCATTCGCGGTGCGGCCAGCGACGGTCCGATGCGCGGCAAGCTGCAATGCGCCAACTTCGCCCACGGCGTGGCCGGTTGCGGCACCGAAGACAAGAACAGCCTGCGGATGATGAACTCCGCCAACATCGCGATTGTTTCGTCATATAACGACATGCTCTCGGCGCACCAGCCGTACGAAGTCTTCCCTGAACAGATCAAAAAAGCCTTGCGCGAGATTGGCTCCGTCGGCCAGTTCGCCGGTGGCACCCCGGCCATGTGCGATGGCGTGACCCAGGGCGAACCGGGCATGGAGCTGAGCCTGCCGAGCCGCGAAGTGATCGCGCTGTCCACCGCTGTTGCCCTTTCCCACAACATGTTCGACGGCGCGCTGATGCTTGGCATCTGCGACAAGATCGTGCCGGGCCTGATGATGGGCGCGCTGCGGTTCGGTCATCTGCCGACGATCTTCGTGCCGGGCGGGCCGATGGTCTCGGGCATTTCCAACAAGCAGAAAGCCGATGTGCGCCAGCGATACGCCGAAGGCAAGGCCACGCGCGAAGAGCTGCTGGAATCGGAAATGAAGTCCTACCACAGCCCTGGCACCTGCACCTTTTACGGCACCGCCAACACCAACCAGTTGCTGATGGAAGTCATGGGCCTGCACCTGCCGGGTGCGTCTTTCGTCAACCCGAACACCCCGTTGCGCGAAGCCCTGACTCGCGAAGCGGCGCACCAGGTCACGCGCCTGACCAAGCAAAACGGCGACTTCATGCCGATCGGCGAAATCGTCGACGAGCGCTCGCTGGTCAACTCCATCGTGGCGCTGCATGCCACCGGCGGCTCGACCAACCACACGCTGCACATGCCGGCCATTGCCATGGCCGCGGGCATTCAACTGACCTGGCAGGACATGGCCGACCTCTCCGAAGTCGTGCCGACCCTGAGCCACGTCTACCCGAACGGCAAAGCCGACATCAACCACTTCCAGGCCGCGGGCGGCATGTCGTTCCTGATCCGCGAACTGCTGGAAGCCGGGCTGCTCCACGAAAACGTCAACACGGTTCTGGGCCATGGCCTGAGCCGCTACACCAAGGAACCTTTCCTCGATAACGGTGAGCTGGTCTGGCGCGAAGGCCCGATCGAAAGCCTCGACGAAAACATCCTGCGTCCGGTTGCTCGTGCGTTTTCTCCAGAGGGCGGTTTGCGCGTGATGGAAGGCAACCTCGGTCGCGGTGTCATGAAAGTTTCCGCCGTCGCGCTGGAAAACCAGATCGTCGAAGCACCGGCGATGGTGTTCCAGGATCAGCAGGATCTGGCCGATGCGTTCAAGGCCGGTTTGCTGGAGAAGGATTTCGTCGCGGTGATGCGCTTCCAGGGCCCGCGCTCCAACGGCATGCCGGAACTGCACAAGATGACACCGTTCCTTGGCGTGCTGCAGGATCGCGGCTTCAAAGTCGCGCTGGTCACCGACGGGCGCATGTCCGGTGCGTCGGGGAAAATCCCGGCGGCGATTCACGTCAGTCCCGAAGCGTACGTGGGCGGCGCTTTGGCGCGAGTCCAAGAGGGCGATATCATCCGCGTCGATGGCGTCAAAGGCACTCTGGAGCTTAAGGTGGACGCCGACGAATTCGCCGCGCGCGAACCTGCCAAGGGCCTGTTGGCCAACAACATTGGCAGCGGTCGCGAGCTGTTTGGTTTCATGCGCATGGCCTTCAGCTCCGCAGAGCAGGGCGCCAGCGCCTTTACTTCTGCCCTGGAGACGCTTAATTGAAACTGGCTTTGGTCGGTGACATCGGTGGGACCAACGCACGTTTCGCGTTGTGGAAAAACCAGCAGCTGGAATCGGTCCAGGTGCTGGCGACGGCGGATCATGCCAGCCCGGAAGAAGCCATCGGCGTCTACCTGAGCGGGCTCGGTCTGGCGTTGGGTTCGATCGGTGCGGTGTGCCTGTCGGTGGCCGGCCCGGTGAGCGGCGACGAATTCAAGTTCACCAACAATCACTGGCGCCTCAGCCGCAAGGCGTTCTGCCAGACCTTGCAGGTCGATCAACTGCTGCTGGTCAACGACTTTTCGGCGATGGCGCTGGGCATGACCCGTTTGCAGCCGGGTGAATTCCGCGTGGTTTGCGAAGGCACACCGGAACCGTTGCGGCCGGCGGTGGTGATTGGTCCGGGCACGGGCCTGGGCGTCGGCACCTTGCTCGACCTGGGCGAGGGCCGTTTTGCTGCGTTACCGGGCGAGGGTGGTCACGTCGATTTGCCGTTGAGCAGCCCGCGTGAAACTCAGCTGTGGCAGCACATCTTCAATGAAATCGGGCATGTCAGCGCTGAAACAGCGTTGAGTGGCAGCGGCTTGCCACGTGTCTATCGGGCGATTTGTGCGGTGGATGGGTATGAGCCGGTACTCGAAACGCCGGAAGCGATTACCGCGGCCGGTTTGGCGGGCGATCCGATTGCGCTGGAAGTGCTGGAGCAGTTCTGCTGCTGGCTGGGTCGCGTGGCGGGCAACAACGTGCTCACCACGGGCGCGCGCGGTGGCGTTTTTATCGTCGGTGGCGTGATTCCGCGGTTTGCCGACTTCTTCCTTGAAAGCGGTTTCGCCCGGTGTTTTGCCGACAAGGGCTGCATGAGCGATTACTTCAAGGGGATTCCGGTGTGGCTGGTGACGGCGCCGTATTCCGGGCTTGTTGGCGCGGGTGTGGCGCTGGACCAGGCTTGAGACCGCGTGGCCTTCATCGCGAGCAAGCTTTGCTCCTACAGGTTTTCGGTGTTCATGTGACCGCTGCCATCCTGTAGGAGCCGAGCTTGCTCGCGATGGGGCCCTCACAGACACATAGATTTATGATCGATCAGGCATAATCCGCCCAATTCAAACAACAAGGACGCCGCCCCGTGAGCTCAGTCAACAAGTCGATTTTGTTGGTCGATGACGATCAAGAGATACGCGAGTTGCTGGACACCTACCTGACCCGCGCGGGTTTTCAGGTGCGTACCACGCCCGACGGCGCCGGTTTCCGCCAGGCCATGAACGACGCGCCGAGCGATCTGGTGATCCTCGACGTGATGCTGCCCGACGAAGACGGCTTCAGCCTCTGCCGCTGGATTCGCCAGCACCCACGTCAGGCGCAGGTGCCGATCATCATGCTCACCGCCAGCTCCGACGAAGCCGACCGGGTCATCGGTCTGGAGCTGGGCGCCGACGACTACCTCGGCAAACCCTTCAGTCCCCGTGAATTGCAGGCGCGGATCAAAGCCTTGTTGCGCCGCGCGCAGTTCGGTCAGGAACGTTCCGGCAGTGAAGTACTGGCCTTCGATGACTGGCGGCTGGACATGGTCAGCCATAGGCTGTTCCACATCGACGGCGAAGAAGTGCTTCTCTCCGGCGCCGATTTTGCCCTGCTGAAACTGTTCCTCGATCACCCGCAGGAAATCCTCGACCGTGACACCATCGGCAACGCCACCCGTGGCCGCGATCTGATGCCGCTGGATCGCATCGTCGACATGGCGGTCAGCCGTTTGCGCCAACGTCTGCGCGATACCGAAAAACCGCCACGGCTGATCCGCACCGTGCGCGGCAGTGGCTACCAACTGGCAGCCAATGTGGTTGCCAGCAATGGTCACTGAGTTTTTCCGCAAGCTCGCGGCAAAGGTGCCCGTGCCACGTTCGTTGCTCGGGCGGATGTTGTTGCTGACCCTGCTGGCGGTGCTGTTCGCCCAGGCGCTGTCGAGCGTGATCTGGGTCTCGCAACTGCGCGCCACACAGCTTGAAGGCCTGGTCACCAGCGCCCGCAGCCTCGCGCATTCGATGACCGCCAGTGTCAGTTACTTTCGCTCGTTACCGGTCGCGTTCAGGCCGCTGGTGCTCGACCAGTTGCGCAGCATGGGCGGCACCCGTTTTGTCGTGACCCTCAACGACAAACCCCTGGGCATGGAAGTGCTGCCGATCACCCCTCGCAAGGAAGCGGTGCTCAAAGCGGTGGACGAAGTGCTGCGCCAGTCGCTGGGGCAGGACACGGATATTTCGGTGACGTTCGTGAGTCCCGAAGACCTGCGGATTTTCAACGGTGGCCTGAAACTCGATGAGCTGCCGCGCTCCTGGGCGCATTACGCGTTGACCCTGGAACCGGTGAATCCGCCGGTGCTGGTCACGCAAATCCAGATGGCGCCGGGCGAGTGGTTGTACATCGCCTCGCTGTTGCCCGAGCCCTATACCAGCCTTGAAGAGCAAGGCCTGCCGGCGCAGCAAGTCTGGTTCATCGTCCTCACCAGCGGCTTTTTGTTGTTGTTCATCGGCCTGCTGGTGCACTGGCAGAGCCGGCCGCTCAAGCGCCTGGCGCGGGCGGCGCGGGACATGTCCCTCGGTGCCGAAGTGGAGCCGGTGGCGGAGGGCGGTGGCAGTGAAGTGGTTGAAGTGGGCCGCGCCTTCAATGCCATGCGCGAACGCATCAGCCGATATCTGACCGAGCGGAGTCAGTTGTTCAGCGCGATTTCCCACGATTTACGCACACCGATTACCCGCTTGCGACTACGGGTCGAATTGCTCGAAGACGAAAAACTGCAAGCCAAGTTCGGCCGCGATCTGGATGAGTTGGAGCTGCTGGTCAAAGGTGCGTTGCAATGCGTGAAAGACACCGACATCCACGAAAATATCGAGCCGGTGGATCTTAACCATGTGCTCGATTGCCTGGTGGAGCCGTATCTGGCGCCCAACGGCAATGGTCGCGTGACCCAGCAGGGTCGGGCGCTGGCGGCGTATCCCGGCAAACCGCTGGCGCTCAAGCGCTGTATCGGCAACCTGATCGACAATGCCCTGAAGTACGGGCAGAACGCGCACCTGCATATCGATGATGACGAGAACGCGTTTGTCCTGCATGTCGATGATGAAGGGCCGGGTGTGCCGGAGCAGCGGCTGGAGCAGGTGTTCGAGCCGCACTTTCGCCTGGCCGGGCAGCAGCAGGGTTATGGGTTGGGGTTGGGCATTGCCCGCAACATTGCCCATAGCCATGGCGGGGAAGTCAGCCTGCAGAATTTGCGTGAAGGTGGGTTACGGGTGACCTTGCAGTTGCCTCGTTCGGCTGATTGACACCGACCTTGTGGCGAGGGAGCTTGCTCCCGCTGGACTGCGCAGCAGTCCCTCTGGGGGGGCGCTTCGCACCCCAGCGGGAGCAAGCTCCCTCGCCACAAATAATCACTCAGCACAAAATCTGTGAATGTCACAACTCGGTGACATAACTCGCCCCCTTCGTTACAAGCCCGCCCGCGCCCGTTGTTTAGACTGCCTGCAGTCATAACAACAAAAAAGGCACCCCATGGACACCTTCCAACCCGCCTTCAGCAGTTGGCTGAACGCACCTGCCCATCAGCAATGGCTCGCCGCCGAAGGCCTGCGTCTGCTGGCGTTTGCCAAGGCTTCGAAGCTCCCCGAAGGCTTCGGCAATCTTGATGAAAAGGGCCGGCTCCCGGCCAACGCCCACGCCGAAACCATGAACACCGCACGCATGACCCACAGCTTCGCCATGGCGCACATCCAGGGCCTGCCAGGTTTCGCCGAGTTGGTGGATCACGGCGTCCAGGCCCTCAGCGGCCCATTGAAGGATGCCGAACACGGCGGCTGGTTCGCCGCCCCCGAACACCGCGACGGCAACACCGGCAAAGCGGCCTACCTGCACGCGTTCGTCGCCCTCGCCGCCAGCTCTGCGGTGGTCGCGCAACGTCCCGGCGCGCAAGCCTTGCTCGATGACGCGATCAACATCATCGACACGCATTTCTGGAGCGAGGAGGAGGGCGCGATGCGCGAATCCTTCAACCGCGACTGGAGTGAAGAAGAAGGCTATCGCGGCGCCAACAGCAACATGCACGCCACCGAAGCCTTCCTCGCGCTGGCCGATGTCACTGAAGACAACCGCTGGTTGTGCCGCGCGCAACGGATCGTCGAGCGCGTGATCCACGGTCACGCCGCTGCCAACGAGTACCTGGTGGTCGAGCATTTCGACCGCGACTGGCAGCCGCTGCGCGAGTACAACCACGACAACCCGGCCGACGGTTTTCGGCCTTACGGCACCACGCCGGGCCACGGTTTCGAGTGGGCGCGGCTATTGCTGCACCTCGAAGCGGCGCGGGTGCAGGCCGGAATGCTGACGCCGGGCTGGCTTGCCACCGACGCGCAAAAACTCTTCGAGCACAACTGCCGCCACGGTTGGGATGTCGACGGGCTGCCCGGGATTGTCTACACCCTCGACTGGGACAACCGCGCAGTGGTTCGCCATCGCCTGCACTGGACCCATTGCGAAGCCAGCGCCGCCGCCAGCGCGTTGCTCAAACGCACGGGCGAGGCGCACTACGAAACCTGGTACCGACGGTTCTGGGAGTTTTGTGACAGTCATTTCATCGACCGCTGCGATGGCGGTTGGTATCACGAGCTCGATCCGCTGAACCGCCCGAGTGCCGATATCTGGGCCGGCAAACCCGATCTTTACCACGCCTGGCAAGCCGTACTGATTCCGCGCCTGCCGCTGGCGCCGAGCATGGCCAGTGCCTTGGCAAGGTTGTCCCAGAGCGGTTCTATGTAACCATGCGGTGACATTCACGCGTCCCTTCGTTACCTGCGAGGGGATGACTCCTGTTTAAAATCCTATGCAGCGCAAGCACCAGACTTGCATGCATAACAACAAGAAAGGTACTTCTAGATGAACGCGATTTCTCGCCTCGCTACTGTCATTTCTCTCGCGTCGCTGCTTCCCCTCAGTGCATTCCCCCTCAGTACCCTTGCCGCCGATTCCAAAGGTTCAGTGGAAGTCGTTCACTGGTGGACGTCGGGTGGTGAAAAAGCAGCGGTCGATGTCCTCAAGGCCCAAGTCGAAAAAGACGGCTTCACCTGGAAGGACGGCGCAGTCGCCGGGGGTGGCGGTTCCACGGCCATGACCGTACTGAAAAGCCGCGCAGTCGCCGGTAACCCGCCGGGCGTTGCCCAGATCAAGGGGCCGGACATCCAGGAGTGGGGCAGCACTGGCCTGCTCAGCACCGACACCCTGAAAGACGTCGCCAAGTCGGAAAAGTGGGATGACCTGCTGTCGAAGAAAGTCTCCGACACCGTCAAATACGAAGGTGACTACGTTGCTGTTCCGGTGAACATTCACCGCGTGAACTGGCTGTGGATCAACCCGGAAGTGTTCAAGAAAGCGGGCATCGACAAAGCCCCGACCACCCTCGAAGAATTCTACGCCGCCGGCGACAAGCTCAAGGCCGCCGGCTTCATCGCGCTCGCCCACGGTGGTCAGCCTTGGCAGGACAGCACCGTGTTTGAAGACGTGGTGCTCTCGGTCATGGGGGCCGACGGTTACAAGAAAGCACTGGTAGACCTGGATCAGAAAACCCTCTCCGGGCCTGAGATGACCAAGTCGTTCACCGAGCTGAAAAAACTCACCGGCTACATGGACCCGAACCGCGCCGGTCGTGACTGGAACATCGCTGCCGCCGACGTCATCAACGGCAAGGCCGGCATGCAGATGATGGGTGACTGGGCGAAGAGCGAATGGACCGCGGCCAAGAAAGTCGCCGGCAAGGATTACCAGTGCGTGCCGTTCCCAGGCACCGAAAAAGCCTTCACCTACAACATCGACTCGATGGCCGTGTTCAAGTTGAAAGCTGATCGCAAGGGCGACATCGCCGCTCAGCAGGACCTGGCCAAGGTCGCTCTGGGTAAAGACTTCCAGAAGGTCTTCAGCATAAACAAAGGCTCGATCCCGGTGCGCACCGACATGCTCAACGACATGAGCGCTTTGGGCTTCGACTCCTGCGCTCAAGCAGCGGCCAAGGACTTCCTGGCGGACGAGAAGACCGGCGGCCTGCAACCGAGCATGGCGCACAACATGGCCACTTCCCTGGCCGTGCAGGGCGCGATCTTCGACGTGGTCACCAACTTCATGAACGACAAGGACGCTGACCCGGCCAAGGCCAGCGCCCAACTGGCATCGGCTGTGAAAGCTGCCCAGTAATCCCAGGCGCCGCGGGCTCGCCTGCGGCAATTTTCTGGGACTGTTCCCCTTGTAGGAGCGAGGCTTGCCCGCGAAAGCAGTCTGACATTCAACATATTTGTCGACAGTTACGCCGCCTTCGCGGGCAAGCCTCGCTCCTACAGATACTCACTTCTCCAATGGATTATCCCGATGAGCTCTGTGGCGGTTTTCAGCAAAGCCTCACCGTTCGATGCGCTGCAACGCTGGTTACCCAAGTTGGTACTCGCGCCAAGCATGCTCATCGTGTTGGTTGGTTTCTACGGTTACATCATCTGGACATTCGTACTGTCCTTTACCAATTCCAGCTTCATGCCGAGCTACAAATGGGTCGGCCTGCAGCAATACATCCGCCTGATGGACAACGATCGTTGGTGGGTCGCGAGCAAGAACCTCGCGGTGTTCGGCGGTATGTTCATCGGCATCAGCCTTGTCCTGGGCGTGTTCCTCGCGGTGCTGCTGGACCAGCGCATTCGCAAGGAAGGTTTTATCCGCACCGTTTACCTGTACCCGATGGCGCTCTCGATGATCGTCACCGGTACCGCATGGAAATGGCTGCTCAACCCAGGCCTGGGCCTGGACAAAATGCTGCGTGACTGGGGCTGGGAAGGCTTCCGTCTCGACTGGCTGGTGGATCAGGATCGCGTGGTTTACTGCCTGGTGATCGCCGCCGTGTGGCAGGCCTCAGGGTTTGTGATGGCGATGTTCCTGGCCGGCCTGCGCGGTGTCGATCAATCGATCATCCGTGCGGCGCAAGTCGACGGTGCAAGCCTGCCGACCATCTACCTGAAGATCGTTCTGCCGAGCCTGCGCCCGGTGTTTTTCAGCGCCTTCATGATCCTCGCGCACATTGCGATCAAGAGTTTCGACCTGGTGGCGGCGATGACGGCTGGCGGTCCCGGCTACTCGTCCGACCTGCCGGCGATGTTCATGTATTCCTTCACCTTCAGCCGTGGCCAGATGGGCATTGGTTCGGCCAGCGCCATGATGATGCTCGGCGCGATCCTGGCGATTCTGGTGCCGTACCTGTACTCCGAATTGCGAGGCAAGCGCCATGAGTAATCAACTTGGCAAACCGGGCATCAGCTTCAGCCGCATCGCGATTTACGCAACGCTGTTGCTGGCCGCCGCGATCTACCTGATCCCGTTGGTGGTGATGCTGCTGACCAGTTTCAAATCCCCGGAAGACATCCGCACCGGCAACCTGCTGAGCTGGCCGCAAGTGATTGACGGCATCGGCTGGATCAAAGCCTGGGACGTCGTTGGCGGCTACTTCTGGAACTCGGTGAAAATCACTGTGCCGGCGGTTTTGATCTCGACCTTCATCGGTGCCATGAACGGCTACGTGCTGTCGATGTGGCGCTTCCGCGGTTCGCAACTGTTCTTCGGCCTGCTGCTGTTCGGCTGCTTCCTGCCGTTCCAGACCGTGCTGCTGCCGGCCTCGTTCACCCTCGGCAAGTTCGGCCTGGCCAACACCACCACCGGTCTGGTGCTGGTGCACGTGGTCTACGGCCTGGCCTTCACCACGCTGTTCTTCCGCAACTACTACGTGAGCATTCCAGATGCGCTGGTCAAGGCTGCACGCCTGGATGGTGCGGGCTTCTTCACGATTTTCTGGAAGATCCTGCTGCCGATGTCGATCCCGATCGTGATGGTCTGCCTGATCTGGCAGTTCACCCAGATCTGGAATGACTTCCTGTTCGGCGTGGTCTTCGCCAGTGGCGATGCCCAGCCAATTACCGTGGCCCTGAACAACCTGGTCAACACCAGCACCGGGGCCAAGGAATACAACGTTGATATGGCCGCCGCGATGATCGCCGGGCTGCCGACACTGCTGGTCTACATATTCGCTGGCAAGTATTTCCTGCGTGGGCTGACGTCCGGCGCGGTCAAGGGGTAGAAACATGGCAACTCTCGAATTACGCAATGTCAACAAGACCTACGGCGCCGGTTTGCCGGACACCCTGAAAAACATCGAACTGAAGATCGATGACGGTGAGTTCCTGATCCTGGTCGGTCCGTCGGGCTGCGGTAAATCCACGCTGATGAACTGCATCGCGGGTCTGGAAAACATCAGCGGCGGCGCGATCCTGGTGGATGACGCCGACATCAGCGGCATGAGCCCGAAAGATCGCGACATCGCCATGGTGTTCCAGTCCTACGCGCTGTACCCGACCATGAGCGTGCGCGACAACATCGCGTTCGGCCTGAAGATTCGCAAAATGCCGGCCGCCGAAATCGACGAAGAAGTCGCCCGCGTCGCCAAGCTGTTGCAGATCGAACACTTGCTCAGCCGCAAACCCGGTCAGCTCTCCGGTGGTCAGCAACAGCGTGTGGCGATGGGCCGCGCCCTGGCGCGGCGGCCGAAGATTTATCTGTTCGACGAACCGCTGTCCAACCTCGACGCCAAGCTGCGCGTCGAGATGCGTACCGAAATGAAGCTGATGCACCAGCGCCTGAAAACCACCACGGTCTACGTGACCCACGACCAGATCGAAGCGATGACGCTGGGCGACAAGGTGGCGGTGATGAAGGACGGAATCATTCAGCAGTTCGGCACGCCGAAAGACATCTACAACAATCCGGCCAACCTGTTCGTGGCGAGCTTCATCGGTTCGCCGCCGATGAACTTCATTCCCCTGCGTTTGCAGCGTAAGGACGGTCGTCTGGTGGCGCTGCTCGACAGCGGTCAGGCGCGCTGCGAATTGCCGTTGGGCATGCAGGATGCGGGTTTGGAAGACCGCGAAGTGATCCTGGGCATGCGGCCGGAACAGATCGTGCTGGCGGGCAGCGAGCCGAACGGTTTGCCGACCATTCGCGCCGAAGTCCAGGTCACCGAGCCGACCGGTCCCGACACGCTGGTATTCGTCAATCTCAATGACACCAAAGTCTGCTGCCGCCTGGCGCCGGACGTTGCGCCGGCCGTGGGCGAGACCCTGACGCTGCAATTCGATCCATCGAAAGTGTTGTTGTTCGATGCCAAGACCGGGGAGCGCCTGGGGGTGGCCGGTCTGCCAAAAACCGAAGTGCACAGCGCCAACGTGACCCAATTCAAAGGCCGCTGAAGATTAAATGTGGGAATGGGGTTGTGTGGGAGCTGGCCTGCCAGCGAAAGCATCAAATCGGTTCGACGTTAAACCGAGTCGTTTGCATCGCCGGCAGGCCAGCTCCCACAAAAGCCCGCTCCCACAGGGGGATATGCGGTGAGCGGCCTGTCGCTCTTCGCAACTGATGTAACCGCGTTAAATAAAAACAGTTAATAACAATAAAACGAGGATGTAGGGATGAAGAAGAACAACAGCGCTCAGCTTATCTGCCAGTTGTCGGCGATTGCGGCAATGATGCTGGCCGGCAGTGTGCACGCGGCTGACGCGTTCAGCGCCGACTCCGAATGGATGACCGGTGATTGGGGTGGCGAGCGGACCCGGCTGATCGAGCAGGGTATTGACATCAAGATGGACTACGTCGGTGAAGTGGGCGGCAACCTCCACGGCGGCTTCAACAACGACAAGACAGCGCGTTACTCCGACCAGTTTGGCCTGGGTGTGGCGCTGGACCTGCAAAAGCTGTGGGGCTGGGATAACACCCAGGCGAAGATCCAGCTGACCAACCGTAACGGTGAGAACATCTCCAATGACCGTGTTGGCGACCCGCGTGCCGGTACCTTGAGTTCTTCCCAGGAAGTCTACGGCCGTGGCCACATGGTCCGTTTGACCCAATTGTGGATCAAGCACCAGTTCCTCGACGGCAAACTGGACGTCAAGGCCGGTTACTTCGGCGAAGGCGAAGATTTCAACACCTTCCCTTGCGAGTTCCAGAACCTGGCGTTCTGCGGTTCCCAGGTGGGTAACTGGGCGACCAATATCTGGTACAACTGGCCGGTCAGTCAGGCCGCGATCCGCGTGAAGTACAACATCTCGCCTGAGTTCTACGCGCAGATCGGTGCCTACAACCAGAACCCGTCGCAACTGGAGCACGGCAACGGCTTCAAGCTCAGCGGCAGTGGTACCAAGGGCACCGTGTTGCCGGTCGAACTGGTCTGGTTGCCGAACCCTAACAACCTGCCGGGCGAATACCGTGTTGGTTACTACAAAAGTACGGCCAGCGCCGATGACGTTCGTGAAGACGACAACGGCAATGATGCGGCAACCAGCGGCAACGCTTACCGCAGTCACAGCAGCAAGTCCGGCTACTGGTTCGTGGCGCAGCAACAACTGACCGACCACAACGGTGACAAGAGCCGCGGTCTGACCGTTTCGGCCAACGCCACGTTCCACGACAAGGACACCAACATCGTCGACAACTATCAGTCGCTGATGTTTGTGTACAAGGGCCCGTTCGATGCGCGTCCGAAAGATGACGTCGGTATCGGTTTCGCCCGTATCCATGTCAACGATGACGTGAAGAAAAACGCCGAGCTGGTCAACGCCGACAATGGTGTCACCCAGTACGAAGATCCGCGGTTTGCGCCACTGCGTGACACTGAATACAACTACGAGATCAACTACGGCTTCCACGTTACCAACTGGCTGACCGTGCGTCCCAACCTGCAATACATCACTCACCCGGGCGGTGTGGATGAAGTCGACAACGCACTGGTCGCCGGCCTGAAAATTCAGTCGGTGTTCTAACGCTGTTGCGATAAGCTCCTCTCTATGTGCGCATTTTTGCGGACAGCCCAGGCTGTCCGCTTTTTTTTGGGGGGCTTACAAGGAATGTCATGTCTGGCGCAATTGTGGCGAGGGAGCTTGCTCCCGCTGGGCTGCGTAGCGGCCCCAAACCCAACCACTACAGTATTTCAGGTAAACCGCGTTCACCGGGTTTACGACTGCTTCGCAGTCGAGCGGGAGCAAGCTCCCTCGCCACAGTAAGTTTGCTAGTAAGGCGTATGAGTACACCCATGATTTTCAGGACCGTGGCACATGCATGAGCATCCGCTACAACGCTTCTTCAAATCCTTGCGCGAACGTCCAGTGTTCGCGTGGGAGCGCTATCAGATGCGCGACGTGCTGGTGATCGATCATCCTCTGTGTCAGGCGGTGTTCAGTCGGCAGGGCGCGCAATTGCTGCACTTCCAGCCCAAAGGGCAGAAACCCTGGCTTTGGTGCGCGGCGAAGTGGCCGCATGTTGGCGCGATTCGCGGCGGCGTGCCGGTGTGTTGGCCGTGGTATGGCCGGCATCCGAGCGAAAACGCGTGGCCATCCCATGGCTGGGCGCGGTTGCTGGACTGGAAACTGCTCGACAGCAGCCATGACGAAGAGGGCGTGCACCTGCACTGGCAACTGCAGTTGTGTGACTGGCAAGTGGACCTGCATGCCCACCTTGGCGAACGCATGGAATTGCGCTTGAGCACCGAGCATCAAGACAGCCTGCCGTGCCAATTGAGTCAGGCCTTGCATGCCTATTGGCGTATCGGTGACGTCGGCGAGGTAGCGCTGTCTGGGCTCGACGGTGCGCAAGGTTATGACCAGTTGAACCGCCAGGCTTGCCAGCAGCAAGGCGAGTTGCGTGTCGAGGGTGGCTGTCAGCGGGTGTTCCAGCATGACGGCGAATTGCAGCTCAAGGATCACGCCTGGCAGCGGGAATTGTGTATCGATACCGGGGATGATGCGGACACGGTGGTCTGGCATCCGGGGACGCGGCCGCTATTGGGCGTCAGTTGGAACGAGATATCCGAATTTGTCTGTGTGGAAGCGGCGAGCGGCGGGACCGATAGCCTGAGCCTGGCGCCGGGGCAGAAGGCGCATTTGAGTTTGCAGGCGCGGGTGGGGGTTTAGGCCAAGATCTTCAGTGTTGCGCCCGACCTCATCGCGAGCAGGCTCGCTCCCACATTTGGAATGCATTCTCCTGTGGGAGCGAGCCTGCTCGCGATGAGGTCATGACAGTCGATGGAGGTACTGGCCTCAGTTGAACTCATCCCCAACCGGATACCGGCTCGCATTCAGACTCTCTTTGATCTTGCGCAAATGCGGCTGGAAATCCACACCACGACGCAACGTCATGCCAGTCGCCAGCACATCCAGCACGGTCAACTGAATGATCCGCGAAGTCATCGGCATGTAGATGTCGGTGTCTTCCGGCAGCGGAATGTTCAGGCTCAAGGTACTGGCCTTGGCCAGCGGCGAGCCTTCGGCTGTCAGCCCAAGCACCGACGCACCGTTTTCCCGGGCGATACGCGCCACTTCCACCAGCTCGCGGGTGCGGCCGGTGTAGGAAATGATCACGAACAACTCGCCGGTGTGGGCCACCGAAGCAATCATCCGTTGCATCAGCACATCGGCATGGGCGGTGACGGCGAGGTTGAAGCGGAAGAATTTGTGCTGCGCATCCAGTGCCACCGGGGCTGATGCGCCGAGGCCGAAGAAGTGGATCTGCCGGGCCTGAATCAACAGGTCGACAGCGCGGCTGATCAGGCTCGGGTCCAGGGCCTGCAAGGCACTGTCCAATGACGCGATGGCGCTGCCGAAAATCTTCTTGGTATAGGCTTCCGGATTGTCGTCAGCCTCGACCGCACGGCTGACATACGCCGCGCCACTGGCCAGGCTCTGGGCCAGCTGAAGTTTGAGTTCCGGGTAGCCGCTGACGCCGAACGAACGGCAGAAACGGTTCACTGTCGGTTCGCTGACCTTGGAGGCCTGGGCGAGGGCGGCGATGCTGAACCGGGTGGCCTGCTGTGGGTTGAGCAGGATCACTTCGGCGACTTTGCGTTCCGCCTTGTTCAGGTCTTCAAGGCGATTCTGGATCTGTTCCAGTAAATTTCGCACGCGGTCCATATGGTTTCCTAGGTTCGCCTACAAGAGTGCTCTGCAATGCAAATAAGGGTGTTGCTATGCAAATTGGGCCTTTGATGCGGCCCCAAGCGGTGGCCTATCCTACTGATGGCTCCGACCGACCACCACTCGGAATCTGTATTTTGCGAAAATGTTGTGGTTATTACTACATTTTCTCTTGAGCGATGCCTTGAAAAAAGGTATTTGTAGCTTAACTTGATAAAAGAACAAACATCATGCCTTCGATTACGGTTGAACCGTGCACCTTTGCCTTGTTCGGCGCCCTGGGCGATCTGGCCCTGCGCAAGCTGTTTCCTGCCCTCTATCAACTCGATGGCGCAGGCCTGCTGCACGAGGAGACGCGCATCATCGCGCTGGCCCGTGAGCCCGGCAACGAGCAGGAGCACCTGGCGTTCATCGCTTCCGAGCTGCGCCGCTACGTCGGCGCCAAAGAGCTGGACGAAGCGGTGGTCGAACGCTTTCTGGCCCGACTGAGCTATCTGCACGTCGATTTCCTCAAATCCGAGGACTATGTGGCCCTGGCCGAATTGGCCGGCAGCGCCCAGCGAGTGATCGCCTACTTCGCCACGCCAGCCGCCGTTTATGGTGCGATCTGCGAGAACCTGGCGAAAGTCGGCCTGGCTGAAAACACCCGCGTGGTACTGGAAAAGCCGATCGGTTCGGACCTCGAATCCTCGCGCAAGGTCAACGACGCCGTGGCGCAGTTCTTCCCGGAGAACCGCACCTACCGCATCGACCACTACCTGGGCAAAGAGACCGTTCAAAACCTCATCGCCCTGCGTTTTGCCAACAGCCTGTTCGAAACCCAGTGGAACCAGAATTACATTTCCCACGTGGAAATCACCGTGGCCGAGAAGGTCGGGATCGAAGGTCGCTGGGGCTACTTCGACAAGGCCGGTCAGCTGCGGGACATGATCCAGAATCACCTGCTGCAGCTGCTCTGCCTGATCGCCATGGACCCGCCGGCCGACCTGTCCGCCGACAGCATTCGCGACGAGAAAGTCAAAGTGCTCAAGGCGCTGGCGCCAATCAGTCCGGAAGGCCTGACCACCCAAGTGGTGCGCGGCCAATACATCGCCGGTTACAGCGAAGGCAAACCGGTGCCGGGCTACCTGGAAGAACCGAATTCCAACACCCAGAGCGACACCGAAACCTTCGTCGCCCTGCGTGCCGACATCCGCAACTGGCGTTGGGCCGGCGTGCCGTTTTACCTGCGCACCGGCAAGCGCATGCCGCAGAAACTGTCGCAGATCGTCATCCACTTCAAGGAACCGTCGCACTACATCTTCGCCCCCGAGCAGCGCCTGCAAATCAGCAACAAGCTGATTATCCGCCTGCAACCGGACGAAGGCATTTCCTTGCGTGTGATGACCAAAGAACAAGGCCTGGACAAGGGCATGCAGCTGCGCAGCGGTCCGTTGCAGCTGAATTTTTCCGACACCTGGCGCAGCGCTCGGATTCCCGATGCCTACGAGCGGTTGTTGCTGGAAGTGATGCGCGGCAATCAGAACCTGTTTGTCCGTAAAGATGAAATCGAAGCCGCGTGGAAGTGGTGTGACCAGTTGATCGCCGGGTGGAAAAAATCCGGCGATGCGCCCAAGCCGTACGCGGCCGGGTCCTGGGGACCGATGAGCTCCATTGCTCTGATCACGCGGGACGGGAGGTCGTGGTATGGCGATATCTAATTTGAAACTGCCTCAGGGCGTCAGCGCCCATGAGTTCAAGAGCCCGGTGTTGCTGGCCGATGGTCTGGCGCTGCAAGTCGCCAAGCAACTGAGTGACGCCATCGACGCTCGCGGGACCGCGACGCTGGTGGTGTCAGGCGGGCGCAGCCCGGTGGTGTTTTTTCAGAACCTGGCCAAGCAGAAACTCGACTGGTCCAAGGTCGTCGTGACCCTGGCTGATGAGCGTTGGGTGCCGGTGGAACACGCCGACAGCAACGCCGGTCTGCTCAAGCGTTACCTGTTGCAAGGTCTGGCGGCCAAGGCTCAATTTCTGAGCCTCTATAGCGCCAGCGCCAACCTTGAACAAGCGGCCGAGCAAGCCGACCGTTTGCTCGCCGAATTGCCGGCTATCGACGTGCTGGTACTGGGCATGGGCGACGACGGCCACACCGCGTCGTTGTTCCCGAACAGCCCGAACCTGGCCGACGCCTTGAAATCCGACGGCAAACGTCGTTGCTACCCAATGTTGGCGCCGACCGTGCCGCATCAGCGCCTGACCATGAGTCGCGCGCTGCTGGCCTCGGCCAAACACACCGTTCTATCGATTTCCGGTCAGTCCAAGCTGACCACCCTGAGTGCCGCATTGGCCGGTGACGATGTCGCCGCCATGCCGATTCGCGCGTTTCTGCAACCTACGTTAGAGATTTACTGGTGCCCATGAGCCAAGGAACAGCCGCTATGACAACCCCATCCCCGATCGTTTCCATGGCGGACAAAGTTGCCCTGATCGATAGCCTCTGCGCCAAGGCGCGGATTCTGCCGGTGATCACCATCGCTCGCGAACAGGACGTGCTGCCGCTGGCCGACGCCCTCGCGGCCGGTGGCCTGACAGCCCTGGAAGTGACCCTGCGTTCACAGTTCGGCCTCAAGGCCATCCAGATCCTGCGCGAGCAGCGTCCGGAGCTTGTGACCGGTGCCGGCACCGTGCTCGATCGCCACATGCTGGCCGCTGCTGAGGCGGCGGGTTCGCAGTTCATTGTCACGCCGGGCATTACCCGTGATCTGCTCGAAGCCAGCGTCGACAGTCCGATTCCGCTGTTGCCGGGCATCAGCAACGCCTCGGGCATCATGGAAGGCTACGGTCTGGGCTATCGCCGCTTCAAGCTGTTCCCGGCGGAAGTCAGTGGCGGCGTCGCGGCAATCAAAGCCTTGGGCGGTCCGTTCGGCGAAGTGAAATTCTGCCCGACCGGCGGCGTCAGCCCGGCCAACATCAAAAGCTACATGGCGTTGAAAAACGTGATGTGCGTGGGCGGTAGCTGGATGCTTGATCCGGAGTGGATCAAGAACGGCGACTGGGCCCGCATTCAGGAATGCACTGCCGAGGCCTTGGCGCTGCTGGACTGATCTGCTTTTACCTGACACTTCGTTGTGTGTTCTACGGCTTTAACGGTGCGCTTGGTCGGTGCACCGTTTTTTTTTGCCTGCAAAAAACTGTAACAGTCAGTCAAGACTGACACTGAACCTGTGGCGAGGGAGCTTGCTCCCGCTGGACTGCGCAGCAGTCCCATTTTTTAGGGCCACTTCGTGGCCCAGCGGGAGCAAGCTCCCTTGCCACAGATCACCCATCGATTGCTGCGTCTCTGGCCGTCATTAGAGACAGGACATCGCGCGATACATAGTTACCGCATCTCGCCGCTCGTCCGGCGTTAACCTGCGTTCATCTTATGGAAGAGAGAACGTCATGGACGACAACACCTCGGTTACATCTGCACAACCGGCTTGCCTGCTGTCACCCGAACAGATCGCCGGCCCGTATTTTCGAAACCCGAAACTGATCAGACGAAACATCAGCGAAGGCCTCGACGGTATTCCCCTGGTGCTGAAACTGACGATCGTCGATGCGATGACCGGTCAGCCGGTCACCGGCGCCATCGTCGATATCTGGCATTGCAATGCGCGCGGTTCGTATTCGGGCTGGAGCAGGATCGACCCGGACAAGGAAGTTGACGACGGCGATATCGGCGCGATCCCGCGTACCGACGACGATACCTACCTGCGCGGCGGGCAGTTCGCGGATCAGAAAGGCATCGTGCGCTTTACCACGATCTATCCGGGTTTCTATGCAGGACGCGCGCTGCACATCCACGTCGCAGTCCGAGTCACCGCTGGCAACAACTATCTCGAAGAGCGGCATGTCGCCTGGGTTGGCCAGCTGTACTTCCCCGAAGTGGCCTCGCGCTCGGTGCTCAACACCCGGCAATACGGCGGCCGAACGGTCGCGCCACTGACCAACGATCAGGACGTTCTCTATGAAACCATGGGCGGCGAAGCCTCGACCCTGACCGTTCACACCCTCAGTCGAGACTCGAAAGAAGACGGATTTTTCGGTCAAATGACCATCGGCATCGACACGTTCGCGGCGTCATCGCAGATCAAACCGGAGGACTTCGACAAGTACACCGTGTGACGTCAGCGCAACTCGTTCAATGCGTTGCTCAGCCTATCCATCTGCGCCGCAGTGCTGGTCAGCCCCGGTGTGATGCGGATGCACGGGCCAGACGCTGCACCGCTGCGCGTCACGGTAAACAGGTTGTAGTCCTTGAGCAGCCGTTCGGCCATTGCCTGTTGATCGGCGTGCCGGGTAAAGCGCATCGCCGTGATGCCGCAATACAGTCGAGGGTCGTCCGGGGTCATGACTTCGATGCCCGGCAAATCACGCACTGCGCTGACCCAACGGTTACGCAGGTAATTGAGCCGTGCACCCTTGGCGGCCGAACCGCCCATGGCCCGATATTCCTCGAACACCAGCGGCAGGGTCAGCAACGCCGGGATGTTAGGCGTGCTGTACGGCGTGCGTGCGCGAATGTCGGTGATCGGGAAATGCATCTCGCCCATGTCCGGGTCGATGTCGGCCAGGCGGTCCGGAGCGATATACAGGAAGCCCAGGGTCAGCGGCGCACCGATCCACTTGTGCAGGTTGTAACCGGCAAACGCGACGCCGAGGTCATCGAGGTTGAATTCGATCTGGCCCAGTGCATGAGCGCCATCGAGGATCACGTCGATACCGTGTTCTTTGGCGGCAGCGACAATGGCCTTCACCGGCATCACCAGCCCGGTGCGGTGAGTGACGTGGGTCAGCGCCATCAGCTTGAGCTTTGGATAGCGCGCGAAGGTATCGCGATAAGTGGCCAGCAAACTGTCGAAACTGGCGGGGTACGCGTGATCGATCTCGATGACTTCAGCACCGCGATGACGCGCGAGCCAGCGCATGGCGCCTTTGACCGTGTCGTACTCCAGATCGCAGATCAGCACCTGATCGCCCGGTTGCAGGCGATTGTAATTGCGGATCAGCGATTGCAGAGCGTCCGACGCGTTGCGTGTGAAGGCAACGGAATCGGCCGTCACGCCTATCAGTTCCGCGAGCTGTGCAGCGATCGCAAGGCTTTCGCCCTGTTCGAAGCGCTGGCGCACATGCACCGAGTTGCTGCGGTTGATGAGTTCGATGTTGCGTTGGTATTCCTCGACCACTGTGCGCGACATGCGTCCGAAGTAACCGTTCTCGAGGTTGATCGGGCCGGGTTCGACGGCATAGCGGTCGGCAAAGGTCTGCCAAAACATTTCATCACGGGCGCGGCGGATGTTATCGGGCATGGGGACTGCTCAGTGGCGAGGGGCGGGTTTGCCATGTTTGGCGCGCAGCGGCTCAAGCAACTCCGACAGGCCGTTGTGATCGATCTCCTGCATCAGGGCCAGCAAGCCGCCCAGTTCGCCATGGGGAAAACCTTCTCGGGCGAACCAGTTCAGGTATTGGCCGGGCAGGTCGGCAATGATGCGGCCTTTGTATTTGCCGAAGGGCATTTCACGGGTAATCAGCAGTTCGAGCTTTTCAGGGTTCATCAATCAGTCGTCTTGATTCAGTCAGTCTGGAAAATACAGGCATTCTGCATGCAGGCCAATTGACAGATCATGCAAATAACGCGGATACAGATTTTCTAGATAAAACCAAGTCATTGAAATATAACAAATAAGTTATCAATTCAAAGCTGGCATGCGGGGTGCAACAGCTATTGCATCTTTCATCAACCCGTGAGGAATTGAAAATGACCGACATGAATAAAGAAGCGATCTCTGTACTCAACGACCTGATTGAAACCAGCAAAGACGGTCAGGAAGGGTTCAAGACTTGCGCTGAAGACATCAAGCATCCAGAACTGAAAACGCTGTTCATCGCCCGTTCCGCCGACTGCGCTACTGCGGCCTCGGAACTGCAAACGGCGGTGCGCTCGATGGGTGGCGATCCGGAAACTTCCACCAGCGTCAGCGGTGATCTGCACCGTCGCTGGGTCGACGTGAAAGCCATGTTCACCGGCAAGGATGAAGAAGCCGTGCTGAATGAAGCCGAACGCGGTGAAGACCATGCGTTGAAGGCTTACAAAGAAGCCATGGAAAAAATCAACAAGCACAACCTGGTGGGCATTCGTGACCTGGTTGAGCGTCAGTACCACGGCGTGCAACGCAATCACGATCAGGTAAAAGCCCTGCGTAACCAAGCTCGCGCACGCTCGTAAGCGCGCAAAGCCTGTCAAAAACGCCAGCCAGTCTGGCGTTTTTTTGTGCCCGGGTTTTAGCGCTGGACGGGGGATAGATAGCCAGCTAATAATTTGATTTCAATTCACTTCGACGAACCCGGCTATCGTTAAATCGTCCTTTGAAGAGAGCTTTACGTGCCTATCACTTTGCAGGCTTTGTTTGCGCCCGACCGCCGTGCCCTGCAGTTCGCGATCAAGACCCTGCTCGGCGGCGGCCTCGCGCTGTGGTTGGCATTGCGCTGGGGACTGGAGCAGCCGGCCTGGGCGTTGATGACGGCGTTCATCGTCGCTCAGCCGTTGTCCGGGATGGTGGTGCAAAAGGGTTTGGCGCGGCTGTTGGGGACGCTGATCGGAACGATCATGTCGGTGGTGTTCATGAGTCTGTTCGCACAGACGCCGTGGTTGTTTCTTCTGGCATTGGCGCTGTGGCTCGGGCTGTGCACGGCGAGTTCGACCTTGCTGCGCAGTGCCTGGTCCTATTCGTTTGTGCTGGCCGGTTACACGGTCGCAATCATCGCGTTGCCGGCCATTTCCCACCCGCTGACGGTGTTCGATCAAGCCGTGGCGCGCTGCACGGAAATCTGTCTGGGCATTCTCTGCGCCACCGCCGCCAGTGCGTTGCTGTGGCCAATGCGGGTTGAACGGCAACTGGCGGATCAGGCGCGAGCCGCGTGGCAGAGCGGTATGAATGCCGCACGCGCAACATTGTCCGGCGACAGTCAGGCGCGCAAGGGCCTGCTGGAAATCCTCGGCCGAATCGTCGCGGTGGATGCCCAGCGCGAGCACGCCTGGTTCGAAGGCGGACTCGGCCGGCAACGTGCGCGGGCCATCAGCGGACTGAGCCAGAAACTGTTGATGCTGCTGCGCATCGCCCGTTCGGTGCGCCGTCAATGGAAGCAGTTGGAACCGCAGGAAGCCGAACGGTTGAGGCCGTGGATGACCGAGGTTCAGGAAGCGCTCGCCAGCCCGGATACCGCGACGCTGCAAGCCTTGCGACCGCGCTTGCTCGACGCGTCCCATGATCCACAGATCAGTTCCGCGCAGAGTTACTGCCTGGTCCGTTTCACGTTGCTGATGGATACCGCGATGGCGGCGAACGCGGCATTGAATGCGGTGGAGGAGGGCAAGGAAACGGTTGATCCTCCGCGCACCCTGACGCCGCACCGCGACCTCTCATTGGCGCTGGTGTTCGGGGCGCGCAGTGCCCTGGCGTTTCTGGTGGTGTCGTGTTTCTGGCTGGCAACGGCCTGGCCCGCCGCCTCAGGCGCATTGGTGCTGACCTGCGTGGTGTGCAGCCTGTTCGCCAGTCGTGAGAATGGCGCTCAGATCGGCATGAGTTTCATGCGCGGGATTTTTCTGGCGATCCCGGCGGCGTTTATCGTCGGGCAGATTCTGCTGCCGCAATGGAGCGGTTTCGAGTTGCTCTGCATGGGCATGGGCGTGCCGCTGTTTCTGGGCGCGCTGGGCATGGCCAAGCCGCAGATCGGCGCCACGGCCACTTCGTTCTGCCTGCACTTCATTGTGCTGGTCTCGCCGCTCAATGCGATGAAGTTCGACGTCGCGACGTTCTTCAACAGCGCTCAGGCCATGGTGGTCGGCGTCGGTGCTGCGGTGTTGGCGTTTCACTTGCTAATCCTGCGCAACCCGGCCTGGCACGGGCGACGTCTGCTGGCAGCGACCCTCGACGATCTCGTGCGTTTGACCCGGCGCAATTTACCTGGCGCTGAAAGCTGGTTCGGCGGGCGCATGGCCGACCGTTTGTTGCAACTGGCGCGGTACTATCCGGAGCTGCCGGAGCCGGCGCGCAGTCGCTGGGATGACGGTTTGCTCGGTCTGGACATCGGCGATGAACTGCTGCATTTGCGCTTGAGCCTGGCGGTGGCGCAGGTGCTGGTCAGTGCGCCGCAGCGTCGCTATCTTGAGGCGCTGGAAAAAGTCCTCGAACAAGGCCCGAGCGGTGGTTGTGCCGACGCCCTGGAACAGCCCAGCGAAGAATTCTTGAACACCTTGTACGCGTTGCCGCCCAGCGATGCCGTGAAACTGGCCCAGGGCGCCGTGCTGCAATTGCAGAACAGCTGGCGCGCGTGGTGCCGTCAACAGGAGCAAAGCCATGGGCTTGCGTGAATGGTCGGTGGGCGGCGTGCTGCTCAGTCCGTTTCTGATTTATGTGCTGTTGGCGCTGCTCGTCACCGGGGCCTTGCGCCTGCTGTTGCGCCTGACCCCGGCCGGTCGCTGGATCTGGCACGAAGCGTTATTCGATTGCGCCTTGTACGTCTGTGTATTGACCCTGATCACCGTCGTCCTCGGACCTTTATAAGGAGTTGAACATGCGTACATCCGTACGTGTCGCGGTCACCCTGTGCCTGGTGGCGATGGCGATTTTTGCCGGTTTCCATTTGTGGCAGTACTACATGCTCACGCCGTGGACGCGGGATGCGCGGATTCGCGCCGATGTGGTGGTGATCGCCCCGGATGTGTCGGGCTGGGTGCGTGAACTCAAGGCGTTCGATAACCAGCCGGTGAAGGCCGGCGACCTGTTGCTGAGCATTGACCGCGACCGGTTCGAAGCCGCGCTGGAGAAGGCGCAAGCGGTGGTGCAAACCCGTCAGCAGCAACTCAATCTGCGTGAGCGCGAAGCCAGTCGCCGCGCGGCCCTCGGCCCGCAGGCGATCAGTGCCGAGCTGCGTGAGAACGCGCAAATCAACGCCGGCATCGCCCGTGGTGAACTGCGCGAAGCCCAGGCCGAAGCCAAGGTAGCTGAACTCAACCTCGCCCGAAGCCAGGTTCATGCGCCACGCAGCGGCCACATCACTAACTTGCGTCTGGCCCAAGGCAATTACGTGAATGCCGGGCAAGCGGTGATGGCGCTGATCGATGATTCGACGTTTTATGTGCAGGCGTATTTCGAAGAAACCAAACTGCCGCGGATTCGCGTCGGCGATCCGGTGAAGGTTTGGTTGATGAGTGCGGGCGAGGCGCTGCAAGGGCATGTGGAAAGTGTCAGCCGCGGGATTACCGATCGCAACACCACGCCGGATGGGCAGTTGCTGGCGGAGGTGGAGCCGACATTCAACTGGGTGAGACTGGCGCAGCGGATTCCGGTGCGGATCAAACTGGACGAGGTGCCCGAGGGGATCAATTTGAGTTCGGGGATGACGGCGAGTGTGCAGGTGCAGGAGCGGTAGAAGTCCCTGTGGCGAGGGGGCTTGCTCCCGCTCGGCTGCGAAGCAGTCGTAAACCCTGCCACCGCGGTTATTCAGATTAACCGCGGTGTCGGATTTTGGGGGCTCTGCGCACCCCAGCGGGAGCAAGCTCCCTCGCCACAGGGGAGCGGCGCTTCAGCCGATACTGATCGCCGGCAGCTTAGGCAACGTCACGGTCTGCTGCTTGCGCGGCGCCAGAATCTCCGCCTCGCCATCCACCACCAACTCATCACGCTGGTTGAACACGCGCGTGGCGATGCGCACACGAAACTTCGGCAGCTTCTCCAGTATCTCCAGACGCACGGTCAGCGTGTCGCCAATTTTCACCGGCTTTTGAAAGCTCATCTGCTGACCGATATAAATGGTGCCCGGCCCAGGCAACTCGCAGGCAACGGCTGCGCTGATCAGTGCACCGCTGAACATGCCGTGAGCGATACGTTCCTTGAACATGGTGCCAGCGGCGAATTCAGCGTCCAGGTGCACCGGGTTGTGGTCACCGGACATCGCGGCGAACAGTTGAATGTCGCGCTCTTCGACCGTCTTGCTGTAGCTGGCGGTCTGCCCGACTTCAAGGGCTTCGTAAGGGGTGTTGGTAACCTGGGTCATCGGTTTCAATTCCTGTGACAAATAAAAAAACCACAAAAAACTATTCGGATCGGGGTGGGCGGCGGTGGCTCAGGGCTTGCGCGATCCAGCTCAGCACATCGGCCGTCACTTCATCGCGATTGCTCTCGTTGAACAGTTCGTGCCGCGCCTGCGGGTAAATCGTCAGTTGCAGGCTCTGGCTGCCAGCGGCACGTAGTGCATCGGCCAGATCTTTCAGACGCTTGCCTTCACTCACCGGATCACATTCGCCGCCAATCACCAGCAGCGGCAGGCCCGGATCGATCTGGGCGAGATTGGACGCTTTGCTGATTTGCTGCAAGCCGCCAAGCAAATCGATCCAGAACTGATTGGTGCAGCGAAAGCCGCAGAGCGGGTCGTTGGCGTACTTGTCGACTTCGGCCGGGTCGCGGCTGAGCCAGTCGAACGAGGTGCGCACCGGTTTGAACTTCTTGTTGAACGAGCCGAACGACAGCCATTCGATCAGCGCGCTGCGCCCCTTCGGCCCCTGGCGCAAGCGTTCGAGCCGGGCGATTTGCCGGGCTGCGCGATAAAGCGCCACGGGTTGAAAATTCGAACCACTGAGCACTGCGCCATACAGGCTGGCGCTGTGATGCAGCAGATAGGCCTGAGCGATGTAACTGCCCATGCTGTGGCCGAGCAGCACGATCGGCACGCCGGGATGTTGCTGACCGATGTGCTGATTGAGGCTGGCCAGATCACCAACCACCTTGCACCAGCCATCGTCATCGGCGAAATGACCGAGTGTCCCGTTTTCGGCAGTTTTGCCATGTCCACGCAAGTCAGGTGCGTAGACGCCGTAGCCCTGTTCACAGCATTTTTCGGCCAGACGGGCATAGCGATCACTGTGCTCGGCCATGCCGTGGGCCACCAGAATCACCGCTTTCAACGGCGCGGCGGGCAGCCACTGGTTGACGAAGAGGCGGCTGCGGTCACTCGCGGTCAGCCAGAAGGTGTCGTGGATCATGGCGATTCCTTTGCATGGGCTCGGTGCATTGTATAGCGCATCCATCGCCGGGCGTCTGATCAGGCCACGCCACGGCACCAAGATTCACACGATCAATGACGGACGTTGGCATATTTGCCTGTTTCGTCATAGCTGCTAGTGTCCGTGAAGCTCCGCTTTTTGCTTTCTGTTTTTCAGACAGCGCAGAGAGTGGCCCCGGATAGGTTCAGGTAAAGAGGACAAGAACAATGCAACCTGATTTCTGGAATGACAAACGCCCGGCCGGCGTACCCCTGGACATCGATCGAGGGGCTTACAAGTCGGTGATCGAGGTGTTCGAGCGCTCCTGCAAAAAATTTGCGGACCGCCCGGCCTTCAGCAACATGGGCGTGACCCTGACCTACGCCGAACTGGAACGCTACAGCGCCGCGTTCGCCGGTTACCTGCAAGCCCACACCGACCTGGTGCCGGGGGATCGCATCGCGGTGCAGATGCCCAACGTCCTGCAATACCCGATTGCCGTGTTTGGTGCGTTGCGCGCCGGGCTGATCGTGGTCAACACCAACCCGCTGTACACCGCGCGGGAGATGCGTCATCAGTTCAAGGATTCTGGTGCCCGGGCGCTGGTCTACCTGAACATGTTCGGGCAGAAGGTCCAGGAAGTGCTGCCCGACACCGACCTGCAGTACTTGATCGAAGCAAAGATGGGCGACATGATGCCCACCGCCAAGGGCTGGCTGGTCAACACCCTGGTGCGCAAGGTCAAGAAAATGGTCCCGGACTATTCCTTGCCGCAAGCCGTTTCCTTCAAGAGCGCGTTGCGCCTGGGCCGGGGTCTGGGCATCAAGCCGCTGAACGCCGGTCTCAACGATATCGCCGTGCTGCAATACACCGGCGGCACCACCGGCCTGGCCAAGGGCGCGATGCTGACCCACGGCAACCTGGTGGCGAACATGCAGCAGGCGCGAGCGTGCCTGGGGCAGTTCGGCAACGATGGCCAGCCCCTGCTGCGCGAAGGCCAGGAGGTGATGATCGCGCCGCTGCCGCTGTATCACATCTATGCCTTCACCGCGAATTGCATGTGCATGATGGTGACCGGCAATCACAACGTGCTGATCACCAATCCACGGGACATTGGCGGTTTCATCAAGGAACTGAAGAACTGGCGGTTCTCGGCACTGCTCGGGCTTAACACGCTGTTCGTTGCGTTGATGGACCATCCGGATTTCAAGACCCTGGATTTCTCCAGCCTCAAACTGACCAACTCCGGCGGCACTGCGCTGGTCAAGGCCACCGCCGAGCGCTGGGAGCAACTGACCGGTTGCCGCATCACCGAAGGCTACGGCCTGACCGAAACCTCGCCGGTGGCGTGCACCAACCCCTACGGCAACAAATCGCGAATCGGCACGGTCGGCCTGCCGGTGCCGGGCACCGCGCTGAAAGTCATCAACGATGAAGGCATCGAGCAGCCGATGGGCGAGCGCGGCGAGTTGTGCATCAAGGGCCCGCAGATCATGAAGGGCTATTGGCAGAAACCCGAAGCCACCGCCGAAGTGCTGGATGCCGAAGGCTGGTTCAAGTCCGGCGACATCGCGGTGATCGACCCGGACGGTTTTGTGCGCATCGTCGATCGCAAGAAAGACATGATCATCGTCTCGGGTTTCAACGTGTACCCGAACGAGATCGAAGACGTGGTGATGGCTCACCCGAAAGTCGCCAACTGCGCAGTCATCGGCGTGCCGGACGAACGTTCGGGCGAGGCGGTGAAGCTGTTTGTTGTGGCGCGTGAGTCGGGGGTCAGCCTTGAAGAGCTGAAGGCCTACTGCAAGGAAAACTTCACGGCGTACAAAGTGCCCAAGCACATTGTGCTGCGTGAGTCGTTGCCGATGACGCCGGTGGGCAAGATTCTGCGGCGGGAGTTGCGGGACATTGCCTGATCGGTGAATGGCCGCACTTTGCGCGGTTCGCGGGCAAGCCTCGCTCCTACAGGTTTTAGGTGCTCACACATGTGTGATCGACACTAACCTTGTAGGAGCGAGGCTTGCCCGCGAAGCTTTTAAGGGCCAGAAGGCCCGATTTTAGAGGCCTGCAGGACCTGTATAGAATCTTTGCTCTAAAATGACTGCTTGTAATTCTTGAGTCATAAATGTGACTTTGTAGGACACTTTTGGCTCTAGTAGGCCCTTTGCAAAGCTGCTACTCTCGGCGCGTTTTGTGACATCTAGGCCTTCTGTAAAGCCAGACTCACCAACAATCAAACACCAATAATAATCGCATCAAATGCGATATTTGAATTCGCGTTGCTGAGGAGTGGGCTTCCATGATCGAAGACTTCTGGAAGGATAAGTACCCTGCCGGGATTGCTGCCGACATCAATCCGGACGAGTATCCGAATATTCAGGCAGTGCTGAAACAGTCCTGCCAACGCTTCGCCGACAAACCGGCATTCAGCAACCTGGGCAAGACAATTACCTACGGTGAACTGTACGAATTGTCCGGTGCCTTTGCCGCTTACCTGCAACAGCATACCGACTTGCAGCCGGGCGATCGAATCGCCGTGCAGCTGCCCAACGTCTTGCAGTACCCGGTCGCTGTGTTCGGCGCCATTCGCGCCGGGCTGATCGTGGTCAATACCAACCCGCTGTACACCGCGCGGGAAATGGAACATCAGTTCAACGATTCCGGTGCCAAAGCCCTGGTGTGCCTCGCCAACATGGCGCACCTGGCCGAGACCGTCGTGCCGAAAACCGGCGTCAAGCATGTCATCGTCACCGAAGTGGCTGACCTGTTGCCGCCGCTCAAGCGCCTGCTGATCAACAGCGTCATCAAGTACGTGAAGAAGATGGTCCCGGCGTATCACTTGCCCAAGTCCATCAAGTTCAACGACGTGTTGAGCAAGGGCCATGGCCAGCCAGTAGCTGAAGCCAACCCGGCCAGCAGCGACGTGGCTGTCCTGCAATACACCGGCGGCACCACCGGCGTGGCGAAGGGCGCAATGCTGACCCATCGCAACCTCGTCGCCAACATGCTGCAGTGCAAGGCGCTGATGGGTTCCAACCTCAACGAAGGCTGCGAGATCCTGATCACGCCGCTGCCGCTGTACCACATCTATGCGTTCACCTTTCATTGCATGGCGATGATGCTGATCGGCAACCACAACATCCTGATCAGCAACCCGCGCGACCTGCCGGCGATGGTCAAGGAACTGTCGAAGTGGAAGTTCAGCGGCTTCGTCGGCCTGAACACGCTGTTCGTTGCCCTGTGCAACAACGAAGGTTTCCGCAAGCTGGATTTCTCGGCGCTGAAAGTCACCCTGTCCGGCGGCATGGCCCTGCAACTGGCCGCGGCCGAGCGCTGGAAAGCGGTCACCGGTTGCGCCATCTGCGAAGGTTATGGCATGACCGAAACCAGCCCGGTGGCGACGGTGAATCCGATCCAGCACATCCAGATCGGCACCATCGGCATTCCGGTGCCTTCGACCCTGTGCAAAGTCATCGACGATGCCGGCGTGGAACAGCCGTTGGGCGAAATCGGCGAACTGTGCGTGAAAGGTCCGCAGGTGATGAAGGGCTACTGGCAACGTCAGGAAGCCACCGATGAAATCCTCGACAGCGAAGGCTGGTTGAAGACCGGTGACATCGCGTTGATCCAGCCGGACGGCTACATGCGCATTGTCGATCGCAAGAAAGACATGATCCTGGTCTCCGGTTTCAACGTGTACCCGAACGAGCTGGAAGACGTATTGGCGACCCTGCCGGGCGTGCTGCAATGCGCGGCCATCGGCGTGCCGGACGAGAAGTCGGGCGAGGCGATCAAGATTTTCATCGTCGCCAAACCGGGCGTGACCCTGACCAAGGAACAGGTGATGGAGCACATGCGCGCCAACGTCACCGGCTACAAGGTGCCGCGCTCGGTGGAGTTCCGTGATGCACTGCCGACCACCAACGTCGGCAAGATCCTGCGTCGGGAATTGCGTGATGAAGAGCTGAAGAAGATCAAGGCGAAGAACGCCGCATAAACAAAAAGCCCCGCAGATGCGGGGCTTTTTGTTTATAGCGATAGGGTCGGGCTTCTGTGGCGAGGGGATTTATCCCCGTTCGGCTGCGCAGCAGTCGTAAAACCGGCGAGCGCGGTGTTCCTGCTGAAATGCGGTTGCAGGTTATTGGGGCCGCTTCGCAGCCCAACGGGGATAAATCCCCTCGCCACAGATCTCTCGCCACAGATAAATCCCTTCACTACAGCCTCATCACAGTGATTCGGTGTTACTGGCGGAACGGCGCGAAATTGACGTTGGTCCCCGCCGGGCGCATGTCCTGCAAGTACGAATCCTTGTCCGCACTCAGTTCCAGGCTCAATGCAGCCTTGCGCTTGCCCTGGTTACGCACCACCAGCCCTTCAAGCTTCTCGCGCAGGAACACCGTCGGCACCTTCAGGTGCAGCAGTTCATCGGTGTCCGGCGTGTGCATCAGCAGGTGAATCCATTCGTACTGACCAACGGCCAGACGTGCCACCGGGATATCGAACCACCAGATGTTGCGGTTGCGGTTCAATTCAGTGAAGTGGCAGTTGTTGACGCCAAGCACAGCACCGCCGAGTTCCTGGTTTCTGCGGGCAATGGCCTGCTTTTTATCGAGTTTCATAACATTCCTACGGGATTGGATCTTCAGCGCCACGGCCTGAATACGTTGCGCATTCTCGGGGGTTGCTCCGCAAACATAAAGCCCAACCTGCACGGAACGATGAAATGTCGCGGTGAAAATAAATGAAACTCCGTGCAAACGCCTCCGGTCAATCCTTGTGTAACAACTTTTCTCATTGATTTGTTCACAGGAGAAACACCATGAGCAGCACTGGCGATAAAGTAAAAGGCATGGCCAACGAAGCAGTCGGTAACGTCAAGCAAGGCGTCGGCAAGGCCACCGGCAACGATAAAGTGCGCGCCGAAGGCGTGGTGCAGGAAAGGAAAGGCGAAGCTCAGCAAGCAGTGGGTAAAGCCAAGGACGCGATCAAAAAAGGTGTCGACAAGGCTTGATTCGGCCTTGGAGGAATATCAGAAGCGGCCATCCACGGATGGCCGTTTTTGTGTCAGCCTGAACTTGCACACTGAAATTGTTTCAAAGTCGCCAAGTAGGCTACTTTGATGTAGAAAACGGCCCCTGAGTCGCCACGACCTCAACCCAATTTGCGGCGAAAGGAGACGCTAATGTTTTTCCCTCACATGAAAGGCCTGCGCCTGCACCGTGTCATGGTGCGCACGGTCACCGAGTTCGTCGACGACGAGATGTCGACCTATGCCTCGGCGCTGGCCTACCAAATGCTGTTTTCGCTGTTTCCCTTCATCCTGTTCCTGATCGCCCTGATCGGTTTCCTGCACTTGCCGGACTTCTTTTCCTGGCTGCGCCTGCAATCGGAACTGGTCCTGCCGCCCCAGGCGCTGGAGCAGGTGAACCCGGTGATTGACCAGCTCCAGCAATCCAAGGGTGGCCTGCTTTCGGTCGGTATCGTCATCGCGCTGTATACGGCTTCGGCCGGCGTGCGCCTGATGATGAGCGCGATGAACGCCGCTTACGATGTGGTGGAGGGCCGTCCTGCGTGGAAACGTTTTCCGCTGTCGATTATCTACACCATCGGCATTGCCGGCATGTTGCTGGTCGCCGCCGCGTTGATGGTGCTCGGGCCGCAGGTGATGGGCTGGATTGCTGCGCAGGTCGGGCTGGAAGACTTCATTGTCACGGTCTGGACGATCGCCCGCTGGCCGGTCATCGTTGTCCTGATGATGATTGCGGTGGCGTTGATCTATTACGTCATGCCTGACGTCAAGCAAGAGTTTCGTTTCATCACCCCCGGCTCGGTGCTGGCGGTGGCGGTGTGGATCGTCGCTTCCCTGGGGTTCGCGTTCTACGTCAAGACTTTCGCCGACTACAACGCCATGTATGGCAGTATCGGCGCGATCATCGTGCTGTTGCTGTACTTCTATATTTCCGCGGCGGTGCTGTTGCTCGGTGCGGAGATGAATGCGGTGATCGAACACATGTCGAGCGAAGGCAAGGACCCTGGCGAAAAGGTCCCCGGCGAGCTCGACCATGCACACAAACACCACGTTTCGGGACTGGGTCGGGATCACTCGATCAAGCCGAACACTGACGAAGTCATCAAATGATCCGTGAAATCCTGAAAATGGGCGACGAGCGCCTGCTGCGTGTCGCTCCGCCAGTCCCGGCCGAAATGTTCGACAGCCCGGAGTTGTGGCAACTGATCGACGACATGTTCCAGACCATGGAAAGCGTCGGTGGCGTTGGCCTGGCGGCGCCGCAGATCGGGGTCGACCTGCAACTGGTGATCTTCGGTTTCGAGCACAGCGAGCGCTACCCGGATGCCGAAGCGGTGCCGCAGACGATTCTGATCAATCCGCTGATCACGCCGTTGAGCCCGGTGATGGAAGAGGGCTTCGAAGGTTGCCTGTCGGTGCCCGGCCTGCGTGGCGCAGTGGACCGTTACCAGCAGATTCGTTACGAAGGTTTCGACCCGAAGGGCGAGCCGGTCGTGCGCATTGCCGAGGGCTTTCATGCCCGTGTGGTGCAGCACGAATGCGATCACCTGATCGGCCGGTTATATCCTTCGCGGATTACCGACTTCAGCAAGTTCGGGTTCACCGAAGTCATGTTTCCGGACCTCGATCCCAACGCTGACGATTAACCCGAATTCACCACAAAACAAATGTGGGAGCGAGCCTGCTCGCGATAGCGGTTTTACATTCAACACATCGGTTGACTGACTCACCGCTATCGCCGGCAAGCCGGTCTCGCTCCCACAGTTGATCTTCATGTCTACCCGACCAGTTCCAACCCCATCGCAATCATCGGCTTGCTGCGCGCATAGCGACTCAAACGTTCGACCATGGCGTAAGGCATGGCCGGATCGAAGGTAAAACCGCGTCGTTCATAAAATCCGCGCAAATCCGGATGGCAGAACAGCCACACCGGTTGTTCGAGACCTTTCACCGCTTCGGCGATCAACGCCGCCGCAATCCCTTGTTCGCGGCACGCCGGATCGACGAACAAACCGGTCAGCCAATGCCCGCCCGAGACCGGGCGCAAACACAGGGCGCCAATGATCTCGTCGCGCCTGGCGACCCACAATTGAGCGTCACGCACCGCTTTCATCGACGATTGATGGGCACGATAAAACTTGTTCATCAAGGGCCATAACGGCTCGGCGAGCAAGGTGTACTGGGTGTCGGGCATGGATGCGATCTGTCGCTGAGCAAAGCGGGCGATTATAAAAGAACGCGCGCCCGGCGATAGGTGTATACCTGATCTCACATCCCGTATGAGTGGAGTACGTATCATGGCCAAAGGCATGGATTCAAAAAAAGCGGCAAAGAAGAAACCGGCGAAAACCGCCGATGAAAAACGCGCGGACAAGAAGGCCAAGAAGGTGGATGTGTTCGGCCATTGATCCCCGCGAGCCTGACAGTGAACCTGTGGCGAGGGAGCTTGCTCCCGCTGGACTGCGCAGCAGTCCCTTTTTGGGGCCACTTCGTGGCCCAGCGGGAGCAAGCTCCCTCGCCACACGCGTTTAGAAGAAATAACCAAATAATCTGCAAGATTTCCCTGCGCCATTGCACAGAAGGGGACTGGTCCCCGATCTGAGCAACGCCATGCCCCATTACTTCGATAGCGCCCACCGAGCAGAAATCGAAACCCTGCGCCAACGCCTGACCGCTCGCACCGAGTGGCCGACCTGGTTACTGCTGATCGGCGTGTACACCGGTTGGTTCAGCATCGTGCTGGGCAGTGCGCAGTTGGGGGTGTGGTGGAGCACGCTGTTGCTGATTCCATTGGTGGTGCTCTGGTTGTCGGTGCAGCACGAATTGCTGCACGGTCATCCCACGCGCTGGACCACGCTGAACAAAATCCTCGGCTACGCACCGTTCGCCGTCTGGTATCCCTACACCTTGTATCGCGACAGCCACTTGCTGCATCACCGCGACGAAGACCTGACCCTGCCGGGTCTCGATCCGGAAAGCCGCTACCTGAGCGCCGAGCGGTGGCAAGGAAGCTCAGTGTTCGAAAAGAGCCTGCACTGGCTGAACAAAACCGTGCTCGGTCGCTTCATCCTCGGTGCTCCGCTGGCCTTGCTGGCGCTGGCGCGGGAAGAACTGCAACGTTTGAAAACGGGTGAGCGGCAGGCCTGGTTGATGTGGCTGACCCACGGCACACTGACCCTGTTGATGTTGCTGTTCATCGCCCGCTACAGCGTGCTGCCGGTGTGGCATTACCTGTTGCTGATCAGTGTGCCGGCGCTGTCGATTGCGATGATCCGCTCTTATTACGAACACCGACCCCATGCGCAACCCGAGCAACGCACTGTGCTCAACGAAGCCGGCTGGCCATGGCGCTGGCTGTTCCTGAACCTGAATTTTCATCTGGTGCATCACGACCTGCCAGGCCTGTCCTGGTACGACTTGCCCCGCGCCTATCACGCGCGCCGCGAGCAATGGGTGGCGCGCAGCGGCGGGTTTCTGGTGCAGGGTTATGGCCAGTTGTGGCGTGAGAATGGGATAAAGGCGATCGACAGCCCGAAACACCCCTTCCACTGATTGCGAATGCATTCCCCTGTGGGAGCGAGCCTGCTCGCGATGGCGGTGTGTCAGATGCATTGATGTCCACTGATGCGCCGCCATCGCAGGCAAGCCGGTCTCGCTCCCACAGTGGAATTTTGTTGTATGGGAAGAATTTGATGACTCAAGACATCGCCGAATTACTGATGTACGTCGCCCCCGAGCCGATCCGCCAGGCCAACGAGCGCTGGCTGACGCGAATCCTCGAACGTCTGGGCACCACGCGCCGCAACGCCGAAGCGCTGTCGCTGATGGAGCTGTGGTTGTCCCCGCACTTGCTGCTGACCCAAACCTGCGGCTATCCGCTGATGACCGCATTGCGTGGCCAGGTCCGGGTGGTCGGTCGGCCTCGCTACGAACTACCGGACAGCACCGGCGGCAACCATTGCAGCCTGCTGCTGAGTCGCGCCGATGATTCACGCCGAACCTTGCCCGCGTTTTTTGGCAGCCGTGGCGTGATCAACGGCGAAGACTCCAACAGTGGCATGAACCTGCTGCGTCAACGACTGGCACCGCTGCATCAAGATGGACAGTTCTTCACCCGTGTCGGTATCAGCGGCAGCCATCGCGAGAGCCTGCGCTGGTTGCGCGAAAACAAAGCTGATCTGGCGGCCATCGACAGCGTGACCTTTGCCTATCTCGCACGCCACGCCCAAGAGGAAGTGGCGGGGTTGCGAGTGGTGGTGCGTAGCGCGTTCAGCCCGACCTTGCCGTATATCACGGCGGCGACGGTTAGTGATGAACAGGTTGAGGCGTTGCGGCAGGTGATGAACGAGACGTTGCGGGAGTTGCCTGAAGTGGCTGAAGTACTTGGTTTGCAGGAAGTGTTGCCGGCACGCGAGAGCGACTATCAAATCATTCTCGACTATCAACAAGAAGCCGAGGCGTTGGGGTTCGGGCGCCTGCGTTGACTGAAGATTTTTCGCGGGCAAGCCACGCTCCTACAGGTTCTTTCCAGAGATCGACACTGAACCTGTAGGAGCGAGGCTTGCCCGCGAAGGCGATTGTATGATCACCTTCAATCTTAAATTCCAAAAATGCATATAAAAATGCTTTTTAAATATTATTAATGAATAAGGCTCCTTGCTAGGATTCGCGTCACCGGACCACCGGACATTCAGCGACCCCTAGCCTTTGGAGCCTCTATGTCCGGCACCGACTTATCCCATCGCACCGACGTGGGCGGATTGTTCCGCGCCCATTACCCCTGGCTGTGCGCTCGGTTGCGACGGCATCTGGGGGCCAGTTCCAGCGTCGAAGACATCGCCGCCGAAACCTTCGCGCAACTGCTCGAATCCCCGGGGCTGACCCCGATTCGCGAGCCGCGCGCGCTGCTCACCACCATCGCCCACCGGCTGATTTACCAGCTCTGGCGTCGCCGTGATCTGGAACGTCAGCACCTCGATCAACTACAACACCTCGATCAGCCGCAGGCGAGTTCGCCCGAGGAGCTGCTGCAACTGACCCAGGCGTTGCATGGCCTCGACCGAACGCTTCAGCGCTTGCCGGGCAAGGTCCGGGCGACGTTCCTGTTGTCGCGAATCGATGGCCTGACCTACCCGCAAATTGCTGCCGAGCTGGGCATATCCCAGCGCTCGGTCAGTGTCTACATGACCCGCTCCCAAGCGTTGTGCGCCCAGCACAGCGCCAATGAACCCTTGCACCAGAGGTCCGCATGAAATCGATCAAAACCCTGCTCGGCAGTTCGCTGCTGGCCCTGAGCCTTGTGGCCAGCCACGTTCCCGCCGCAGAAAAAACCGCGCCGATTCACTTCGGCGACATCACCTGGGAAAGCGGCAGCCTGATCACCGAGATCCTGCGGTTGATCGTCGAAAAAGGTTACGGCTACCCGACCGATACGTTGCCCGGCAGCACCGTCAGCCTCGAAGCGGCATTGGCCAAGAACGACATCCAGGTGATTGGCGAAGAGTGGGCGGGGCGCAGTCCGGCGTGGGTCAAGGCTGCATCGGAAGGCAAAGTGTTTGGTCTGGGCGATACCGTCAAAGGCGCCACCGAAGGCTGGTGGGTGCCGGAGTACGTGATCAAGGGCGACCCGGAGCGCGGGATCAAACCGCTGGCGCCGGAGCTGAAATCCGTCGCCGACCTGGCGCGCTACAAGGACGTGTTCCGCGACCCCGAGGACCCGAGCCGCGGACGCTTCCTCAACAGCCCGACCGGCTGGACCTCGGAAATCGTCAACAGTCAGAAACTCAAGGCCTATGACCTGACTACCAGCTTCGTGAACTTCCGTACCGGCTCCGGCGCGGCGCTGGATGCCGAGGTCGCATCGTCGATCCGTCGCGGCAAACCGGTGTTGTTCTACTACTGGTCGCCAACGCCGCTGTTGGGCCGCTTCAAACTGGTGAAACTCGAAGAACCGCCGTTCGACGCCGAAGCCTGGAAGACCCTGGCCGATGCCAACAACCCGAACCCCAAAGGCACGCGCTCGATGCCGGCGAGCCTGGCCATTGGCGTGTCCGCACCGTTCAAGACGCAGTATCCGGATTTGGTGGCGTTCTTCGAGAAAGTCGATTTCCCGATCGATCTGCTGAACCAGACGCTGGCGCAGATGAGCGAAAAGCGCCAGCAACCGCGTCAGGTCGCGGAAGCGTTTTTGCGCGATCAGCCGCAGATCTGGAAGGGGTGGGTGCCGGGGGAGGTCGCTACAAAAGTGAGTGCGAGTTTGTAATTTCTTCAGCGCCCGTTCCACCGCTTTCGCGGGCAAGCCTCGCTCCTACAGGTCTAGCGCTGTACCTGTAGGAGCGAGGCTTGCCCGCGAAGCGAACTAAACCCTTACAAAGATTCAGCGGCCAACGCCGCTTTCACCGCCGGGCGCTCATCAAGCCTGGCCTGAAACCGCACCAATGCCGGCCACTCATCCAAATCAATCGCAAACAACGGCGCCCACCGCAACACCGTAAACAAGTACGCATCGGCAATGCTGAACCCACCCGCCAGCAAATAATCCTGCCGCTCCAGCGTCTGGCACACCACCGCAAACCGCTTGTACAACTTCTCCTTGATCAGCACCTTCACCTCCTCCGGGAACTGCGCGTTGAACAACCAACCCAGCCCGCCGTGAATCTCCGTCGAAACAAAATTCAGCCACTCCTGCAACCGCACGCGCTCGAACGTCCCATGGGCTGGCGCCAGGTTCGCCTCGGGTCGCAGGCCCGCCAGGTACTGCAGGATTGCCGGGCCTTCGGTCAGCACTTCACCGTTATCCACTTGCAGCGCCGCGACGTAACCCTTCGGATTGATGGCAAGGAAATCGGCACCGCTCGCGGTCTGTTTGGTGCGGTTGTCCACGCGGATCAACGCGAAGGGCAGGTCCAACTCGCGCAGCACAATGTGCGGTGCGAGTGAGCAAGCGTGGGGGGCGTAATACAACTTCATCGGCAGGCCTCTGGTTCGGGGTTTTCGCCAGTGTCATAGTGTGCGGCGCCCTCGGTAAAATTAATCTTTCAGAAAACTGCCATAAGGAAAGCTACTGCCATGATGAATCTGATGCACTGGCGAATGGTGGTGGCGGTGGCGGACACAGGCAACATCACCCGCGCGGCCGAGCGGGTCGGCATGACCCAGTCCGGCGCCAGCCAGGCGCTGGCGTTGATCGAAGAAACCCTCGGCGTTCAACTGTTCAGCCGGGAAAACCGCCAGACCTTGCCGACCGCCATTGGTCTGCCGGTTATCGAGCAGGCGCGCACCATGCTCGGCGCCCTGGAAAACATCCGCAGTACCGTCGATGCCGCCAAAGGCATCCAGCGCGGGACGATTCGCCTGGCGAGTTTCCCGATGGTACTGGCGACGTTTCTGCCGCCGCTGCTGCGCCAGTTCAATCGGCTTTATCCCGGCATTCAGGTGGTCGCCCTGGAAGTCAGCGACGATGAAGTGGAAACGCTGCTTGGGGCCGGTCTGGTGGATGTCGGTGTGGTGTTGAACCCGGCGCCGGAGCGCAATGCCGGCCGTTTGGGGCACGATGCCTGGGTGGCGGTTCTGCCGGGCGGCCATCCTTTGGCGCGGCGCTCGGTTGAAGAGGGCGTCACCCTCGCCGAGCTGGCGGAGCAACCTTTTGTGCTGGCCACGGGCGGCTGTTCGACCAATGCCCGCAGCCTGGCCATCGATGCCGGTTTGCAGTTGCAGGACGTCCGTGTCGAGGTCCGTGAATGGAGCAGTGCGTTCACCCTGGTGCGGGAAAACATCGGTGTGACCCTGGTGCCGGAAATGACCCTGCCGAGCCAGCTCCAGGGCCTGCGTGTGGTGCCGCTGAAACCGCGAATCGATCGCGAGTTCGCCTTGGTGGTCGCGGCGAACAAGCCACCCTCGGCGGCGGTGCAGGCGCTGTTGAGCATGCTGGCTGAAAACTGAACCGGTTTTCAGCTGAACCGATTTTGTCCTCGATGATGGCCGACTAGTGGCCTTGCAAGCGGATTGCGGCTGGCTATGCTCACTCCTGACTAACCATGTCGGTCGCAATATGAAGGCCGTCATGCACGCTTCAAGAGTGCGCAACCCAAGGCACCGACGCGAGCAACAGGGAGCTGTTAAGTAAAGGGAGTTACTTATGAAAACATCAGGGCTGGCCCGGTCCCGGGCTATCAAGAGACGGATGTCTTGATAAGAGCGTTGCCACATGGACTCTCCGATTCAACATCATTGATCACCTGACCATTCCTCCCTTGGAGGAATGCGTGTGCCTGTTCCATGGAACGTTGTGGTGGATACGTTGAAAGACCGAAAAACTTTCATCAATCAAACGACCGCACTTAGGGTGATACGACCATGTTTAACCTACATCACAAGGCTGACCTGCTGGAAATCGAGCGCTACAGCTGTGCGCTGGCCGAGGCCAATGCCAGGTTGGCCGCCGTCAGCCGTTCGATGGCGATGATTGAGTTCACCCCTGAAGGCATTGTTCTTGATGCCAACGAAAACTTTTGCGCCGCCATGGGTTACAGCGTCGAGGAAGTGCGGGGCAAACATCACCGGATCTTTTGCGAGGAAGCGTTTTACCGAAGCGAAGACTACGCCAGATTGTGGCGTGACCTGGCCCGTGGCGAACCGGTCAGCGGCACTTTCCTGCGCTTGAACAAGAGGAGCAAGGAGATCTGGCTCGAAGCCAGCTACATGCCGGTTTTCGGCCCCGACCGCCAGGTAAAAAGTGTGATCAAAGTGGCCACGGACATTTCTGCCAGGGTTTACGAAGAGCACGAAAACAAAAGCATGCTCGCGGCCATCGGTCGCTCCATGGCGGTGATCGAATTTACCCCCGAAGGTCATGTGATCACGGCCAATGAAAACTTCCTGAAGACTACCCATTACTCGCTGAACGAAGTTGTCGGTCAGCACCACAGTCTGTTTTGCCATCGCGCCGAAGCCGAATCCCAGGTCTATAAAGCGTTCTGGGGTTCACTGAATCGCGGCGAGTATCACTCGCACCGTTTTGAACGAAAGGATAAACACGGCCATACGATTTTCCTTGAAGCGTCCTACAACCCGTTGTTCGACACCAAGGGCCGGCTGTACAAAGTGGTCAAGTTCGCCAGCGACATCACGAATCAGGTGACCACCCTGCAAACCGCTGCCGAATCGGCCCACAGCACCTCGGTCCAGAACGACGCCTGCGCGCAGAAGGGGTCGCAGGTGGTGCAGCAAACGGTGCAGATCATCCAGGACATTTCCAAAGACTTGAACGAGGCGGCGTTGAGCATCGATGCGGTCAGCAAGCAGTCCGAGATCATCGGCACCATCGTCCAGACCATTCGCGGCATTGCCGATCAGACCAACCTGCTGGCGCTTAACGCGGCGATCGAAGCGGCCCGGGCCGGGGAGCACGGGCGTGGATTCGCAGTCGTCGCCGATGAGGTTCGCAGCCTCGCCGCACGCACCAGCCAGGCGACGCTGGAGATCGTCGACGTGGTGCGCAGGAACCATGATTTGTCATTGAGCGCGGTGTCGAGCATGCAGTCGAGTTTGAGCCGGACCGGTCTTGGAGTGGAGTTGGCGAACGAGGCGGGAGAGGTGATTCTGGAGATTCAGCAGGGGTCGCGGCATGTCGTGGATGCGCTCAGCCAGTTCAACTCGACCTTGCAGATAAGTTGATGAATACCTGTGGCGAGGGAGCTTGCTCCCGCTGGGCTGCGTAGCGGCCCCAAAAATCTGACAGCCATTGCCGATTTTGTGAGCGCTACGCGCTCAAGCGGGAGCAAGCTCCCTCGCCACAAATGTGCGTGCCCGCGCTCAAATGAACAGCATTACCCGGTGGTGTTAAAGCGACGCGAGGAACTTGTCGACCACTTGAGGGCTGCCTTTCTCGCTACCACCGTTTTCTTTCTCGGCCTGCGCCAGTTTTATCTTGTCCTGCATGCGTTCGGCCATTTCTTTAGCGACCGCCTGTTGTTGTTCCGGCGGCATTTGTTCCACTTCTTCTTTCGTCAGGCCCATCTCTTCCAGAATGGCTTCTTGCATGCGCTCTTCCGGGGTTTTGCTCATGTATTCCTTGAAGGCGTCTGTAGCCGAGCCAGTGGACTTGCCTTTAGCATCGGTTGGAAGCGGGGCGTTAGTGAATTGCAGTCCCACGCGTGTTTTGGCGAACGCTTCATCAACGTTGTCGCTGATTTTGGTCGCCTCACTGACTTGCTGCGTGGCGTTTTGGGTGGCGGACTTCTGCACCTGCGCGGATAGCGGCTGAACGTTGTTTTGCAACGTTTGCAGCATTCCACTCTGAAGTCCGGCAGCGGCGTCGACGGTCGGATCTTCGCCGGGCTTCTTGGTGATGGGTGTCATTAACGATTGTTTATTAGCACTGACCAACATGATGAGTAAACCTTGTAGGTGTTTGTGGTGCAGTGCCTTCAGCAAGTACTGTGCCTTTTTAAAAAATACCAAATATATCAATTAGTTAGGTTTGATTTGGTAGGCGGGTATCGCCGGTCTTGCGGTCAACCTTTGCCGTCGGACGGCAGCCGTCGACCGCCACGAAGCTGGCATGGCTTCAAGGCAGTCCGTTGCAGCCATGCTTCAGGAATCCCGGGCGTTGGGCCAACCTTTGGAAATACTCATCGATGGCAGGGAAGTCGGGACGGTCCATCGGGGTCATCAGCCAGCGGTTGATCGACAGCCCGATGACAATGTCGGCCAGGGTGAACCGTGGTCCGGCGACATAGGCTTTGGTGGTCGCGAGTTGATGCTCGAGAATGCTCATCTTCTGATTCCAGTCGCGCAGGCCGTTGGCAATTCGATGCGCGTCCTGGAACTCTGGATCCTTGCGCACCAGCGCGGTAAACGCGTAGCTCCAGGAGGCGTTGAGGTCGGTGGCTTGCCAATCCATCCATTGCTCAACCCGCGCTCGCGCCGCCGGTTCGTGTGGCAGCAGATCGTGATGCGGGTGTTTGCCGGCCAGATAGCGGCAGATGGTGTTGGATTCCCACAGCACGCCGGCCTCATCGATGATCACCGGCACCTGCGCGTTGGGGTTGAGCCGGGTAAATTCCGGGCTGTGGGTCGATGCGAACCCGCTGCCCCAGTCCTCGCGTTCGTAAGGAATGTTCAGCTCTTCGCAAGTCCACAGGACTTTTCTGACGTTGATGGACGACGCTTTACCCAGGATTTTCAGTGTGTGTTCCATTGAGCTACGCCTTTAGCGATTCGACGCTTCAGGAATCTAACAGCGTCTCGGCCACTGTGCGACTCAAGCGGGGTCGGGTAGTGCCGAGGTGGGTAAACAAAATGTACGGTCCGGCAGCAAGGCTTGCACCCGACTGATGTTCATCCGCCAGGCGATCAACCGGATGAACGCCACAATCAAGGTTAGTAGAAAACCCGGACCTAATCGAGCGGTACCAGATCGGTCCAGACTGGAGTCGAGCATGCACTGGGAATGTGCTGGTTGAGGATGGGTTGCCTGAGGATCCAGCCTTGAAGCTGTTGATCGATGAATACCGGGGTGGGCTCGATGCACTCACCCCTGGGGGCGACCTTGACTTGATCCACTGAAACAAACAGCGGACCTGGCGGGTCGAAAACGGTCTGGGATCGCACTTCCAGGCCCGTATCCTTACTGGAAAAACAGACATTTCTGCGCCCAGTGAGGTCGGTGGTCATGACGTAGGCCTCTTCAAGGCTGGCATGCCCAACGCTCATTACGACGGCAGGCCCCTGACCTTTCGGGTGGGCGGCGAGACAGCTTTTGATCGCCGGCATGAAGCGAGGGTCGTTCAGGAAATGAGTCCAATCGTCTGGCTCGGAGGCCTGCACCTGAGGCGTCTGTCCAAGCGAGACGGCTAGCAGGAAGGCCATGATGATTGTCTTGCGCATGTACGATTCCGCCGGGAATGGAGAGGGCGGATTTTGCACGCGGCGCGCATGGGGGGAGGATAAAAGGTGTAACTGATCGTTCCCGTTCAGTCCTCCGAGCGTGGCAACGATCAGTCCTGAACTACGTACTCTCGCGCACCTTCAACTCAAACCCCATGTCCTGCACCGGTTTCGCCACCGTGTTGCCCGCCATCAAGGTCAGCATCTGCTCTGCGGCACGTCGGCCGATGGCCTCGCGTGGGGTGCTGATGCTGCTCAGGCGCGGGACCATGTGGGCCGAGGCGGGCAGGTCGTTGAAGCCGAGGATCGCCACTTGTTCGGGGATTTTGACCCCGCAGCGCATCGCCTCCAGCAAAGCGCCCTGCGCCAGGTCGTCGTTGCCGAAGAAGATCGCATCGACATCGGGGTGACTGGCAATCAGTTGCAGGAACAGCTCGCCACCCAGACCGACGGAGGAGGCGCGCGGGGTCAGCACTTCCAGGTCCGGGTCATACCGACCGGCCTTTTGCAGGGCTTTGCGGAACCCTTCGCCGCGCAGCAACGTGCGCTGATCCAGTTGCGCGCCGATGTAGGCCAGGCGTTGGCGACCGCGTGACAGCAAATGCTCCGCCGCCGTTTCGCCGGCGGCGAGCTGCGAGAAACCTACGCAATTGAGGCCCGCCGCACTGTCCAGTTCCATCATGTACACGCAGGGAATGTTGCTCGCCTCGATCATCCGCCGCGAGCTTTCGGTGCGATCGAACCCGGTCAACAGCAGGCCGCGGGGTTGGTAGGCCATGTAATTACGCAGCAGGTTTTCTTCTTCATCACGCGAATAATGGAAGTTGCCGATCAGCACTTCGAAGCCCTTGGGACGCAAAACCTGATGAATGGCTTCCAGCGTGTCGATGAACAGTAAGTTGGACAGCGACGGCACCAAAACAACGACGGAATGGCTCTGGGCCGAGGCTAACGCGCGGGCGGCGGGGTTGACCACGTAGTTGAGCTCAAGCGCCGCTTTCTGGACTTTTTCCACCAGTTCGGTGGCCACCGTGCTCACGCCACGCAAGGCGCGGGAGGCGGTAATCGGGCTGACGCCGGCCAGTCGGGCGACTTCATTCAGAGTTGGACGGCCAGTGGTTCGAGTATTTTTATCGTTTTTAGGGGAGGTCATCGGGCGGCTTGCCAAACAAAATTCAAGGCACTAAGGTAGCGCTGTCCCGAAGCAGCTGCAAATGCGTAAGCGAGTTTTGCCTGAACCTCGCTTTTCGGCGTTGGGAACGAACACGCTGCAACCCACAAAAATGACAAGAAGGCGTCGGCAACTTCTGCTTTTGAACGAGTGTCATAGCTTTCAAAGGTAGCGCTGTCTGCGCGCTGAGGTGTTACATGAATCATCCCATCACCGCCCTGGTCATCATGGGCGTTGCCGGTTGCGGCAAGACGTGCGTCAGTGAAGCCCTGTGCGAGCTCAGCGGCGCGACTGCCATTGAAGGCGATACTTTTCACCCTGCCGCCAATATCGAAAAGATGAGCGCAGGCATTCCCCTGAACGACGACGACCGTGCCGGCTGGCTCGACAGCCTGTGCGATGAACTGCGCCGCGTCGACGCCACGGGCGAACGCCCGGTGCTGACCTGCTCGGCCCTCAAACATATTTACCGCGAACGTCTGCGCAGCGCCTTGCCGGGCCTGGGCTTCGTGTTCCTTGAACTCACGCCTGAAGTGGCTGCCGATCGTGTCTCCCATCGGCCGGGCCACTTCATGCCGTCGACGTTGATCGACAGCCAGTTCGCCACCCTTGAATCCCCCGTTGGCGAACCGCTGACGCTGGCCCTCGACGCGTCGAATCACAGCGTCGACCAATTGGCGAAACAGGCGCATGCCTGGTGGCTGGAACACGGCTTGAAACGCGCCGGTTAATTTTGCTCGAAGAGATAGCGCTGTCCTTATGGCTTTCGAATTACCCGCTTTAATAACAACAACAACCAGGAGACACCCCTAATGTTTGGCATGTCCCACGAGACGTTCCTGCTGCTCGATGCAGTGGTCACGGTGATCGGGCTTATCGTCCTGATCACCAAGTTCAAGTTCCACCCGTTCATTGCCCTGATCATCGCCGCAGCCTTTCTCGGGCTGACCTCCGGCATGCCGATCGGCACCATTATCAAGGCGTTCCAGGACGGCTTCGGTGGGGTGCTCGGTTTCGTCGGGATCATCCTCGCGCTGGGCACGATGCTCGGCAAAATGATGGCCGAGTCGGGCGGGGCGGATCAGATTGCCCAGACCCTGATTCGCGCGTTCGGCAAGGACAAGGTGCAGTGGGCGATGATGTTCGCCGCGTTCCTGGTCGGCATTCCGCTGTTCTTCGAAATCGGCTTCGTGCTGCTGATCCCGCTGGTGTTCATCGTCGCCCGGCGTACCGGCGTGTCGATCATCAAGATCGGTATCCCGCTGCTGGCCGGCCTGTCCGCCGTGCACGGGCTCGTTCCGCCGCACCCGGGTCCGTTGCTGGCCATCGGCGTGTTCGGTGCCGACATCGGTAAAACCATTCTCTACGGCCTGATCGTTGCGCTGCCGACGGCCATCATCGCCGGCCCGATCTACGGCACCTTCATTGCCAAGTACATTCCCGGCCATCCTAACCAGGAACTGGTGGATCAACTGGCGCGCGAGAACGATTCTGCCGATCTCCCGAGCTTCGCCATCACCCTGATCACCGTGCTGTCGCCGGTGTTCCTGATGTTGCTCAAGACCTTCGCCGATGTGGTGCTGCCGGACGGTAATTTCTTCCGTACCTTCATGGACCTGATCGGTCACCCGATCTCGGCACTGCTGCTGGCGTTGTTGCTGTCGCTGTATACCTTCGGCTACAAGCAAGGCATTGGCTCCAACCAGATGCTCAAATGGCTGGACGCGAGCCTCGCGCCGACCGCCGCGATCATCCTGATCATTGGCGCCGGCGGTGGCTTCAAGCAAATGCTGGTAACCAGCGGCGTTGGTAATGTCATCGGCAACATGGCGGTGGCCGCGCAGATCTCGCCAATCCTTCTGGCGTGGCTGGTGGCGGCAGTGATCCGTATCGCGACCGGTTCGGCGACCGTGGCGACCATTACCGGCGCAGGCATTGTGGTGCCGGTGGTGGGGATGATGCCGGGTGTGAACCGTGAGCTGCTGGTGCTGGCCACCGGTGCCGGTTCGTTGATTCTGTCTCACGTCAACGACGCCGGTTTCTGGCTGGTGAAGCAGTACTTCAACATGACTGTGGCGGAAACCTTCAAGACCTGGACGGCGATGGAAACCATCCTGTCCGTGGTGGGCCTGGGCTTTATCCTGCTGCTGTCGTTGTTCGTTTAAGCCGATTGGCAGATACAAAAAAACCGCAGCGATGCGGTTTTTTTGTGGATGAATCCTGACTCAAACCTGAGCGGGCTCTATGTGGCGAGGGAGCTTGCTCCCGCTCGGCTGCGAATTAGTCGTAAACCAGCCAACCGTAATCTATCTGGAGCAATGCGGTGAATGCTTTTGGGGCCGCTTCGCGACCCAGCGGGAGCAAGCTCCCTCGCCACCGTAATGTTGTTTCCACAAAATGTGGTCAGGCGTTGGTTTTTGCGACCAGCCCATCCGCCCTGAACATCCCGCGAATCCCGCGCACGGCCTGACGAATCCGGTCCTGGTTTTCGATCAGCGCGAAGCGCACATGATCATCCCCATATTCACCAAACCCCACGCCCGGTGACACGCACACCTTGGCTTCGGCCAGCAGTTTCTTGGCGAACTCCAGCGAACCCAGGTGCGCATAGGCCTCGGGAATCTTCGCCCAGACGTACATCGACGCTTTCGGGTTTTCCACCATCCAGCCCAGTTCATGCAGGCCTTTGACCAGCACATTGCGTCGCTGCCGGTACTGCTCGGCGATGTCCTTGACGCACTGCTGATCGCCTTCCAGCGCCGCAATCGCCGCCACCTGCAGCGGGGTAAAAGTGCCGTAGTCGTGATAACTCTTGATCCGCGCCAGGGCGTTGACCAGTTCCGGGTTGCCGACCATGAAGCCAATGCGCCAACCCGCCATGTTGTAGCTTTTGGACAGGGTGAAAAACTCCACCGCGATGTCCTTGGCGCCCGGCACTTGCATGATCGACGGAGCTTTCCAGCCGTCGTAGACGATGTCGGCGTAGGCCAGGTCGTGCACCACCAGCACGTCGTACTGTTTGGCGAGGGCGATCACCCGCTCAAAGAAATCCAGTTCTACGCACTGCGCGGTCGGGTTGGACGGGAAGCCGAGGATCATCATTTTCGGTTTCGGGATGGAACCGCGAATCGCCCGTTCCAGCTCGGCGAAGAAGTCCACACCCGGAATCAGCGGCACCGAACGCACCTGGGCGCCGGCAATCACGGCACCGTAAATGTGAATCGGGTAGCTCGGGTTCGGCACCAGCACAGTGTCGCCCTGGTCCAGGGTGGCCAGCATCAAATGCGCCAGGCCTTCCTTGGAACCGATGGTCACGATGGCTTCGCTTTCCGGGTCGATATCGACCTCGTAGCGTTCCTTGTACCAGTTCGAAATCGCCCGGCGCAGGCGTGGAATACCCTTGGACGTGGAGTAACCGTGGGTGTCTTCGCGCTGGGCGACAGTAACGAGTTTTTCGACAATGTGCGGCGGCGTCGGGCCGTCGGGGTTGCCCATGCTGAAGTCGATGATGTCTTCGCCACGACGACGGGCGGCCATCTTCAGCTCGGCAGTGATGTTGAAAACGTAAGGGGGGAGTCGATCTATGCGCGCAAAGCGGCGCGGCGAACCTGGGTTAGCCATTGTTGCCTCGGATAACGTGAGCGCCCGGAACCGTCCGAGCGACGCTGGTCACTGCGGTGACCTGTTGCGGAAGATAAGGGGCGGCATGGCAAACTGTCCAGCGAGTGTGTAAACAAATTTTTCCGAAGGAAAACGGTTGATGGAATTTAGCAGCGGCTTCTTGCTGAGCCTTTCTCTGTGCCTGGACATCGGCGTGGCCAATATCGCGATGATCACCCTGGCCATGCAGCGCGGCTATTTTCAAGGCTTTGCGCTGGGGTTGGGGACCTGCGTCGGCGACCTGATTTACGCGGTGCTGGCGCTGGCCGGCATGACCGTTTTGCTGCAATACGAAACCGTGCGCTGGGTGCTGTGGATCGGCGGTTCGGCGTTGCTGGTGTACTTCGCGGCGAAGATGATCTATTCGGCGATTCACCATGAGGCGCTGCTGGCTGAGACCGCTGAGGTCGGGCACAACTCGCACCGCAAAGAATTTTTCCGCGGTATTTTCCTCGCGATGTCGTCTCCCAGCGCCATTCTCTGGTTTGCCGCGGTGGGCGGCACATTGATCGCGCGTTCCGGTGGCGGTGGTGCCCTCAGTTCGGCGCTGTTTCTTGGCGGTTTTCTCTGCGCCGGTGTGCTCTGGTGCGTAGGTCTGTGCTTCGCGGCGAGCCATGGCGGCAAGTTGCTCGGCGACAAACTGCTGCGTTACTCCTACATGGCATCGGCGGCGATCTTCTGCTATTTCGCGGTCTACGTGATCCTATCGGGCTATAATGAGTTTGTAGGCGCGGGCGCCGTCGAGGCGTTGCATGCACTGTAATTGGGTGAATCGGGTTTGGCTTCTATACTCCCAGCCGAACCCACTTTTTTGATCCAGGAGTCGAGTCATGGATGAGCAATCAGGCGTAAAACCGGCCGAGCCACGTTTTGAACACGGGCACTTTCTGCTCATTGCGGGGCTTGGTGGTCGATTTACCGCAGACACAACCCAGTTGATTCCCGACCTTTGGGAGAAATTCATTCCCGAGATTGGCAATATTCCCGGTCAAAAAAGCGAAGTGACCTACGGTATCTGCTGCAATCCGGATGGCAAGGGCGGCTTCGAATACATCGCTGGCGTCGAGATCGACAAACTCGATGACCTGCCCGAGAAGTACCGCTGGATCGAGGTTCAACCCCAACATTACGCGGTGTTCGAGCACAAAGGCACTCTGGAACAGTTGCCCGCGACCTTCCAGTACATCTGGAAAACCTGGTTGCCACAGTCCGGTAAAGAGGCGGCGGACGCCCCGGAATTCGAACGCTACAGCGAAGACTTCAACCCGAAGCTCAACACCGGCGTGCTGGAGATCTGGCTGCCGCTCAAACCGGATTGACCCAAGCTCCGGACGGGCACTTCACCGTGCCCGTTCGTGACTGTCGTTGACTCCTCGCATCACCCCCCGCACACCGTCCGTTTCGCTCGATCTATATGCCGTCTTAATACCGCTGCCCCCAATCAGTGTCTGTCCTTGATACCCCCTCACTTAACCTGCACAGCGCAGATCAGAGCGCGAGTTCAGTGCGTTTTTTGCGCTGACGCGCTCTGCCGGGACCCGATTGCGGGTGCCCTTTCGTTTGGTCAGGGGGAGCAGTCTTGTTAACACTCGAGTTCATTTACATCGCCAGCGGCCTGTGCGCCGCCCTGTTGTTTGCCTACCTGGGTTACGCCCTTATCCGTGCAGAGAAGTTCTGATGGCCGCAGTCATTGCGGCACAGGCGTTTTTATTCGTCCGCCACGGCGGTCTTGAGAAAGGAAACCGGCAATGTACGACCTGATTTTCATGGGGGTTAGCGTGGTGTTTTTTGCTGCGACAGCCATGGTCATCGTCGCCATGGGCAAGATTTGAACGGAGCATCGACATGTTGAGCACTATGCTGGAATTTGCGGTGATTCTCGGCTTGATGACCGGACTTGCCGTTCTGATGGGGAAGTGGCTGACGCTGGTATTTACAGGGCGAAACCATGCCTTGGCGGAGCGTGCCACATATCGTTTGCTGGGGATCGATTCGACCGAAACCATGGGCTGGGCGCGCTACGGCTCGGCCCTGTTGCTGTCGAACGCGGCAATGATGTTGCTGGGCTACATCGTGTTGCGCCTGCAAGGTTTCATGCCGCTCAACCCCTTGGGGCTGAGCGCGCAAACACCGGATCTGGCGTTCAATACCGCTGCGTCTTTTATCACCAACACCAACTGGCAGGCTTATTCAGGTGAAACCAGCCTGTCCAATTTCAGCCAGATGGCGGTCATCACCTTCCTGATGTTCGTCGGCGCAACAGCGGGCGTTGTGGCCGCCGCGGGATTCATTCGCGGTCTCAGTCGGTCGAACTCCGCTGACATCGGAAACTACTGGGTGGACTTCACTCGCACCCTGTACCGAGTGATGCTGCCACTGTGTTTTGGCATGGCGCTGGTTTATGTCTGGCAAGGCATGCCACAAACCCTCAACTCCCAGGCCCTTGCCTCCACGCTGGAAGGCGCGCAGCAGCAATTGATCGTCGGCGCGGTGGCGAGTTTCGAGTCAATCAAGCACATCGGCACCAACGGCGGCGGTTTCTTCAGCATGAACGCCGCGCACCCGTTCGAGAACCCGACCCCGCTGACGAACATGCTGCATATCCTCAGCATGCTGCTGATCCCGTCGGCGCTGACGTACACCTTCGGCAGCATGCTGATGCGCCGGCGTCAGGGCTGGGTGTTCTTTGGTACGTTCCTGGTGATGTTCGTCGGCTTTCTGAGCATCGTTTACACCGCCGAACAAAGTGGCAACCCGCTGTTGACCCGAGTGGGCGCGGATCAGGTGCTGTCGGCCACCCAGAGTGGCGGCAACATGGAAGGCAAGGAGTTGCGCTTCGGGATTGCCGACACCAGCCTGTTCGTGACCACCACCACCGGCGCAACCACCGGCTCGGTGAACGCCATGCATGACTCGCTGACGCCCATGGGCGGCTTCGTACCGCTGGCGCAGATGATGCTCAATTGCGTGTTCGGTGGCGACGGCGTGGGCTTTATCAACCTGATCCAGTACGCGCTGCTGACGGTGTTTCTGGTGGGCATGATGATCGGTCGCAGTCCGGAATTCCTCGGCAAGAAGATCGAGGCACGGGAGATCAAGCTGGTCATGCTCTCGGTGCTGGCGCACCCCATCTGCATTCTTGGCTTCACCGCCCTGGCGGCACTCTGGCCCGACACCCTCAATAGCCTTAACAACCAGGGGCCTCATGGCTTCAGCGAGGTGCTGTATGCCTACACCTCGGGCACTGCCAACAACGGTTCGGCGTTCGCCGGATTGAACGCCAATACGCCGTTCTTCAACACCACCATCGGTCTTGCCATGTTGCTCGGACGCTTCTTCACCATGCTGCCGATGCTCGCGGTCGCGGGTTCCCTGGCGATGAAAAAGAACATCCCGGCCGGTGCCGGCACCATCCCGACCGCCACGCCGCTGTTCATGTTTCTGGTGGTGTTCGTGGTGTTGGTGGTGGGCGGCCTGACTTTCCTGCCGGCGCTCGCGCTCGGCCCACTGGTCGAGCAACTGCAGTTGCTGGCCGGCCAGACGTACAAGTGAGGGGGCTGTGATGACTCAAGTACACACTCAAACCAAGGTGCAATTTCTGTTTGTCGGCCTGTTGCGCCCGGTGCTGATTTCGGCGGCGTTCTTCATGTTGCTGACCGGGCTGGCGTATCCGTTGTTCACCACGCTGGTGGCTAACGTGCTGTTCCCGTTTCAGGCCCGGGGCAGTCTGGTTGAACGGGACGGGTTGGTGATCGGTTCGGCGGTCATCGGCCAGCATTTCACTCGCCCCGAGTATTTTCAGGGGCGTCCGAGCATGACCCTCGGCGCCGACCCACTGGACCCAAGCAAGAGCGTGGCACAACCGTACAACGCAGGTTCCAGTGGCGCCAGCAACCTTGGCCCAACCAGCCAGAAGTTGATCGACGCCGTAGCCCTGCGCGTCGAAAGCTACCGCCAGCAGAACGGCCTGGCCGCCGATGCGCAGGTGCCGGTGGATGCGGTCACCTCGTCGGCGTCCGGCCTGGACCCGCACATCTCGGTGGCCAACGCACAGATTCAGGCGTCGCGCGTCGCACGCCTGCGTCACCTGCCGGAAGTCGATCTGTTGAAACTGGTGAACGCCCACACGGAGCAACGCACCTTTGGCTTGCTCGGCGAGCCGCGGGTCAATGTGCTGCAACTCAACCTCGCGCTGGATGCTTTGACACCTGCGCATCAGCCATCCCTTGCGGCCAGTGAACAAGAGAAACAACCATGAGTAAGCAAGCTCGTTTGCCTTTGTTCGACCGTGGGTTGTTGCTCACGGCGTGCCTGGATGCTTTCAAGAAACTGCTACCCCAGGCGCAGTGGAAGAACCCGGTCATGTTTGTGGTGTACCTGGGCAGTATTCTCACCACACTGTTGTGGTTTCAATCACTGGGGGGCGAGGGCGAAGCTCCCAGTGGTTTCATTCTCAGTATCACGTTGTGGCTGTGGTTCACCGTGCTGTTTGCCAACTTCGCCGAAGCCCTGGCAGAGGGGCGTAGTCGGGCTCAGGCGGCCAGCCTGCGCGGGATGAAGCGCCAGACCCTGGCCAAGCTGTTGCAGCAACCCCGGCACGGTTCCGCCTGGCGGCCAGTGCCTTCCAGCGAACTGCTCAAGGACGCTGTGGTGTTGATCGAGGCGGGCGATCTGGTGCCCCTCGATGGTGTGGTGATCGAAGGTGTGGCGTCAGTGGATGAAAGCGCGATTACCGGGGAGTCGGCACCGGTGATTCGCGAGGCGGGCGGCGACTTTTCATCGGTCACCGGGGGCACAAAAGTGCTGTCGGACTGGCTGGTGGTGCGCATCAGCGTCAATCCCGGCGAGTCGTTTCTGGATCGCATGATTTCCATGGTCGAATCCGCGAAGCGCCAGAAGACGCCCAACGAAGTGGCGCTGACCATTCTGCTGGTGGGCCTGACGTTTCTGTTTCTGCTGGTGATCGTGACGCTGGGCCCGTACTCGATGTTGGCGGTGACCATGAGCGGCGGCGATGTGGTCAGCGCAACGGTGCTGGTAGCGCTGCTGGTCTGTCTGATCCCTACGACCATTGGTGGTCTGCTGTCGGCGATTGGTGTAGCGGGCATGAGCCGGATGATGTCGGCCAACGTCATTGCCACCTCCGGGCGAGCCGTGGAAGCGGCGGGTGACGTTGATGTCCTGCTGCTGGACAAAACCGGCACCATTACCTTGGGCAATCGCCAGGCCAGCGCTTTTCTGCCTGCGCCCGGCGTCAAGGAGTCGGAACTGGCGGACGCCGCGCAGTTGGCCTCGCTGGCCGACGAAACGCCGGAAGGCCGCAGTATCGTGGTGCTCGCCAAGCAGAAGTTCGACCTGCGGGCGCGGGACCTCAATGCCCTGGAGGCGAGCTTCGTGCATTTCACCGCGCAAACCCGCATGAGCGGCGTCGATCTGGCCGGTGGCCGGCGCATCCGCAAGGGCGCGGCAGATGCCATTCGCCAGCACATCGAGGCGCTGGGCGGCAGCTTTCCGCCGGGATTGCAGATTAAGGTCGATGAAGTCTCGCGCCGGGGCAGTACGCCGCTGGTCGTGTGCGATGGTGAAAGGGCATTGGGCGTGGTCGAGCTCAAGGACATAGTCAAGGGTGGCATCAAGGAGCGTTTTGCCGAGCTGCGGCGCATGGGCATCAAGACGGTCATGATCACCGGCGACAACCGCCTTACGGCGGCGGCGATTGCCGTCGAGGCCGGGGTTGACGACTTTCTTGCCGAGGCCCGGCCGGAAGACAAGCTGCAACTGATCCGCGACTACCAGGCGCAAGGCAAGCTGGTGGCGATGACCGGCGACGGCACCAACGATGCGCCAGCACTGGCCCAGGCGGACGTGGCAGTGGCCATGAACAGTGGCACTCAGGCCGCCAAGGAAGCGGGCAACATGGTCGATCTGGACAGCAACCCGACCAAGCTGATCGAGGTAGTTGAAGTCGGCAAACAGATGCTCATGACGCGCGGTGCGTTAACCACTTTCAGCGTGGCCAACGATGTGGCCAAGTATTTTGCTATCGTACCGGCCGCATTCGTCGCGACCTATCCGCAACTGGGCGCCCTGAACGTGATGCACCTGAGCAGCCCGAACTCGGCGATTCTCAGCGCGGTGATCTTCAATGCCCTGATCATCGTGTTTCTGATCCCGCTGGCGCTGAAGGGTGTGACCTACCGAGCCATTGGCGCAGCGGCATTGCTCAATCGCAACCTGCTGATCTATGGGCTGGGTGGCGTGCTGGTGCCGTTCGCGGGCATCAAGGTGATCGACATGCTGTTGGCCGGGCTTGGCCTGGTTTGAAAGGACTGACTGCGCGGCGCCCTCTGTGGCGCCGTGCCGTTCAAAAGGATTGCCATGCTCGTAACTGATACGTTCACCGCTTCACGCGACGGCCGCCCTGATCCCGACGCGCTGCTGGAGAAGCTGCAACAAGACGAACAGGCCGCGTTGCGCGGCAAATTGCGCATCTATTTCGGCTCCAATGCCGGGGTGGGGAAAACCTGTGCCATGCTCACCGCGGCCCAACGCGAAGTGACCCAGGGCCGTGACCTGGTGGCGGGCGTGGTCGAAACCCATGGCCGACGGGAAACCGCTGAACTGCTCACCGGTCTGGAACTGCTGCCGCGCTACAACGTGATGCATCGCGAGTGTGCCCTCAGCGAGTTCGATCTGGATGCCGCGCTGGCGCGACGTCCGGCGGTGCTGCTGGTGGATGAACTGGCTCACAGCAACGTTCCCGGTTCGCGTCACCCCAAACGCTGGCAGGATGTCGAAGAACTGCTGCGCGCCGGCATCGACGTCTGGACCACCCTCAATGTCCAGCACCTGGAAAGTCTCAACGATATCGTCAGCGGGATCATCGGCATCCGGGTGCGCGAGACCGTTCCCGATCATCTGTTCGACGATGCCCATGAAGTGGTGGTGATCGACCTGCCCCCCGATGACTTGCTACGCCGTCTCAAGGAAGGCAAGGTCTACCTGCCGCCTCAGGCCGAGCGCGCGTCCCGGCATTTCTTTCGCAAAGGCAACTTGCTGGCCTTGCGCGAACTGGCGCTGCGGCGCACGGCCGATCGCGTCGATGCACAGATGCGCGACTATCGCCGCGAGCGCTCCATCAACACGGTTTGGCCCGCGCGCGAGCGTTTACTGGTGGGCGTAGCGGGATACCCTTCGGATGAACGTCTGGTGCGGGAGGCGGCGCGTCTGGCGCAAAAGCTTGAGGCGGACTGGATTGTCGTCCATGTGCCTTCGGTTCAGCGCCGTGAAGCCGGGGCGAACCGTTACGCCGCCGCGATGAAAACCCTCGCGCTGGCCGCTGAGTTCGGTGCCGACACGGCCACGCCGTCCGGCATGGACGTGGCCGAGACCCTGGTGGCGTTTGCCCGTGAACATAACGCCAACCGCCTGGTGCTCGGGCATTACCCGCGCAAGGTTTGGCAATTCTGGCATCAGTCGATCAGTGATCGTATCAGCCGTCGTCACCCCGAGATCGATCAGATTGTCATCGCTCATGGCCCGTTGCCCGTCGTGGTAGCGGTTGCGGTGAACACGGATGCAGCGTTGCCGCCGAGCAGGGTTCCAGCGTACCTGTGGGCCAGCCTTGCCTGTTTTGCCGCCACGGCGGTGGCCGCCTTGTTGTTGCAGGTCTTTGATCTGGCCAACGTGGTCATGCTGTTTCTGCTCACGGTGGTGTTGGTCGCCCTGCGTTACGGGCGCGGCCCGGGTGTCTGGGCGGCGATGCTGGCGGTGCTGTGTTTTGATTTTTTCTTCGTCCAGCCACGCTGGTCGTTCACGGTCAATGACACCCAATATTTCTTTACCTTCGCCCTGATGCTGGGTATTGCCCTGATCACCGGTCAACTGACGGCCCGCTTGCGGCATGAGGCTCGCACCGCTGCCGGCCGTGAGCGGCGCGCGACGTCATTGGCGAGGCTGGCTCGCGACCTGTCGGCGGCGCTGACGGTGGAGCAGATCACCGAGGTTGCGCTGCGCACCTTCAGTGGCGTGTTTGAAGCGCGGGGCGGGCTGGCACTTCCGGATGCGATAGACAGTGTCCACGCCAGTGGCGCCGGTGCATTCCCGATCGATGAAAGCATTGCCCAATGGGTTTACGACCACGGCCAACCCGCAGGTCAGGGCACCGATACGCTGGCGGCTGCTCAAGGCCGCTATTTGCCGTTGAAAGCGCCTATGCGCGTACGCGGCGTGTTGGTGCTCGAACTGGCTGAACCCGAGCGATTGAACGAGCCTGAAGAACAACGTTTGCTCGAAGCGTGCATGAGCCAACTGGCGATCGCACTGGAGCGGGTGCATTTTGTCGAAGTGGCGCAGAGCACCCTGGTGCAGATGGAGGGCGAGCGCATGCGCAATACGCTGCTGGCCGCGATCTCTCATGACCTGCGCACACCACTGACCACCATTATCGGCGCGGCAGATGCGGCGGCCCCCATGCGCCGCCCGGACCGCTGACGCCGTTGCTGAGCGGTATCCGCGATCAGGCCAGCTCCATGCAGCGGTTGATCGAAAACCTGTTGGACATGGCCCGGATGCAGGAACGCGGTGTGCGCCTGAACCGGCAATGGCACTCGCTGGAGGAAATCGTCGGCAGCGCGTTGCGGCAACTGCGCGAGCCGTTGGCACGGCATGTCGTGCGCACCGCACTGTCGCCGCAGTTGCCGTTGGTGGAAGTCGATGCGCTGTTGATCGAACGCGTGCTGGTCAACCTGCTGGACAACGCCGCCAAGTACACCCCGGCCGGAACGCTGGTGCAGGTGGCGGCCCGGCAAGAGGAGCAGAGCATTGTGCTGGAGGTGATTGACGCCGGTCCCGGTTGCCCTCAGGGCAGCACGCCGCAGAGTTTGTTCGAACCGTTCACTCGCGGTCAGCAGGAATCGGCCGTGGCCGGCATCGGCCTTGGGCTGGCGTTGGCAAAACGCATTGTCCAGGCCCATGGCGCAACGATCGAGGCCCAACCCCAGGCCACCTCGGGTATTCGTTTTGTCATCACTCTACCGGCGGGGCACCCGCCTTCCATGGAATCGCTATGACCAGTGCACGCATCCTCATTGTCGAGGACGAGGCCAACATCCGCCGTTTCATCGGTATCGCGCTGCAGGATGAAGGTTTTCAGGTGTTCGAAGCCGACAACGTCAAACGCGCCCTGATCCACGCCGCCAGCCGTCAACCGGATCTGGTGATTGTCGATCTGGGCTTGCCCGACGGTGACGGAAAACAATTGATCAGTGAGCTTCGGGGCTGGATGACGGTGCCGATTCTGGTGCTGTCGGCGCGTGATCGTGAAGAGGAAAAAGTGGCGGCACTGGATACGGGCGCCGACGATTACCTGGTCAAACCCTTCGGCGTGCCCGAGTTGCTGGCGCGAATCCGCGCCCAGTTGCGTCGACACGTGCAGAACGGCACCGCCGCCGTCACCAGCAAGGTAACCTTCGGCATGATCGAAGTGGACCTGGCCACGCACGAGGTCCGGCGCGAGGACCAATCGGTCCATCTGACGCCCATCGAGTATCGCCTGCTTTGCGCGCTGATTCGCGGACAAGGCCGGGTCATGACCCATCGCCAGTTACTGCTGGAAGTGTGGGGGCTGGATTACGTCGATCGTGCTCACTACCTGCGGGTGCACATGGCGCACCTGCGGCAAAAACTGGAGGCCGATGCAGCCCAGCCACAGCATTTCATCACGGAATTACAGGTGGGTTATCGCTTGGTGGGGCTGTAGAGAAGGGCGGGGGCTGGTTGCAGCGCCAGGCCTTGTCATACGAGTGCCGGGTATCGGGCGTTCGAGGGCCGGCAAGTGTTGTTAGAATCGGCGGGCGGTACTCTGTCATCTCACTTGCCCCAAGGTTGCTGTTCTGCCATGAACTCGTCGAACCCTGTCATCCGAAACGTCCTGCCTGCCGATCTGGACCGCTGCTTCGCCATCGAAACCGTTGCCTACGAAGGCGACGAAGCCGCCACCCGGGAAAAAATCGCCACCCGTATTGCCACCTGGCCTGAAGGTTTTATCGTCGCCGAAGTGGACGGTGTGGTAGCCGGTTTCATCAACTCCGGGGCGGCGTTTCAGGTCGAGATGTCGGACGAAGCGTTCAAGGAACTGATCGGCCACGACCCGGCCGGCCCGCATGTGGTGATCATGTCGGTGGTGGTGCATCCGGATTATCAGGGGCAGGGCCTGGCGAAACGTTTGATGGGCGAGTTCATCGAGCGGATGCGTGCGTTGGGCAAGACCAGCATCAACCTGATGTGCAAGGAGCGGCATATTCCGCTGTATGCCTGGTTTGGGTTTGTCTACGTCAAGCCTTCCGCGTCGGATCATGGCGGGATGGCCTGGCATGAGATGGTGTTAGATCTGTGACACGGGCAAATGAGTACTTGAGATAAGTTTTTTTTATGACCTAAATTCAGACCTTGTTGCCTTGGTCATCCTGTTCGGGTGGCGAGCAGAGGAATGAATGATGCGAGTTGAAACTATCAGTTTTGTTAAAAAGAATGCGGCGGGGCTGGACCTTTCCGAGCCGATGCTCGTCACTCAAAATGGCGTCCCGGCCTACGTGATCGAGTCCTGCGAGGAGCGCAAGCGGCGAGATGAAGCGATTGCGCTGATCAAGCTTCTTTCGTTCTCCTCCCGCGACAAGGAGCAGGGAAAGCTGATTTCTGGCGACACTTTGCTGACCAGGCTGGCGCAACGGCGCCAATCGCAGCAAGACGATAACGATGCCTGAGGTCTTCAGGGTAGAGTTTGCGACCGCTGCGGAGCATGGGGTTTTTTCACTGGAGCACTATCTGACGCAGCAATGCGGTCGCAAAAAAGCGGCAGAGATAGTTGATCAACTGGCGATGCAGATTGTTACGGCACTGAGCAATCAGGCCCTTGTATACGGTGTTTGTCAGGAAGCGGCGTCCCTTGGCGTCACTCATTTTCGTGAGCACCTGCCCATGGGGCAGCGAGTTTTCTATGAAGTGTTCCCGAGCGAGAACCTTGTGGTGGTCGCTTTGGTTATCGGCCAGCGACAAAGTATCGAGAAGCAATTGCTCGACTACTGCCTACTCCTCTGACAGTTATCCAAATCCCAAAAGGGTTGCCCCACGGCAACCCTTTTCAGTGTTTGATCAGTAGAGACTGTCCCGCACCCGGGCCGGTGCTTCCCGGTCATACGTCTGCGCATCAAAATCCCCGTCATTCAAGCGCTTGTGAAACGCCCCCGCGGTCGGCAGCGCCGAGCGATCCAGGTGCTTCTCGGGGTTCCACAAATCCGAACGCACAATCGCTTTCGAGCAGTGAAAGAACGCCGCCTCCACCGTCACCAGCATCACCGTGCGCGCCGGTTTGCCGTTGACCGCGAAACTTTCCAGCAACCCCGATTCATTGCTGATCTGCGCCGTGCCGTTGACCCGCAACGTCTCGCCGATCCCCGGGATGATGAACAGCAGCGACACCCGCGGATCGAGCACCACATTGCGCAGTGTGTCGATGCGGTTGTTGCCCGGGCGGTCCGGTATCGCCAGGGTGCGCTCATCGATGATCCGCACGAAACCCGGCGTGTCACCGCGCGGCGAGCCGTCCAGGCCGTCGGGGCCGACCGAGCTGATGATCACCAGCGGCGAGGCGCGGACCATCGCTTGATAGTCCTCGTTCAGAAAGGGGATTTGTTTGCGCACGGCGCGGTCGTGGGGCTGGCCGTAGATCGCTTCCAGTGCTTCGATACTGTTGAGCATAACCACCTCAGAAAATCAGTCCCATGCGCCGTTCGTAACCGATCCGGCCCTTGTAGGCTTCGCCGCTGTCGACCCAGCCAAATTTGGCATACAGCGCGATGGCGGCCTCGTTGTCCGCATCCACCGACAACTCCAGCGCCCTGATTTCGGGAAAAGCCTGACGCGCTACGTCGGGCAGGGCTTGCAGGCAGGCCTTGCCATACCCTTTGCCTTGATGACGCTGGTCGACTTGCAGCGCGTGCAACGTGGCGCTGTGTTCATCGGCCCAGGCAGGCAGCACCGGAGGGCGTTTGAGCAGCAAGAAGGCAACGGGGATGTCATCGGCCAACAGGGCAAATCCTTTGACGCCGGGGCCGGGTTTGGACAACAAGGTGTGCAACGCACCGTGGATGTCGCCGGAGAATTTTATTTGTTCATGGTGAACTTCGATGGCTTCGACCTGCTGGCGCTGGCACGCGTCCAGGGTTTCGTAAGGCACGAGTCGGATTGTCACTGGAGTGTCCTTTTTCCATCAGAAATGAGCCTCGGATTCTAGCGAGTTTGCGTCCATGGATTATTTTTATTTCGACTGTCGATTCGGCATTTCGCCGAACGACTAAGGGTGTCTTCAGAACAAAAAACACGGAGAACCTCCATGAACGCTACTCACGAAATCGAGGCCCTGATCGACACCTATCGCCAGGCGGTCATCGCCAAGGATGTCGAAAAAATCATGGCCCTGTATGGCGATGACATCGTCTCCTACGACGCGGTCAAGGCCCTGCAATTCCGCGGAAAGGCCGCCTACCGTGCGCATTGGCTGGAATGCATGGAAATGTGCCAGGGCGCGCATAAGTTCGACTTCGACCACATGAACGTCGTGGCGGACGAGCACATCGCCTTCGCCCACTGGCTGGCCCACTGCGGCGGCACCAACGACAAGGGCGAAACCCAGGCCTGCTGGATGCGTGTGACCGCCTGCTATCGGCGCGAGGCCGGGCAATGGCGCATCGTCCACGAACACTGGTCGGCCCCGTTCGACATGACGAGCGGCACCGCGCTGTTCAACCTGGAGCCCTGATCGTCGGGAAGCAGCGCCAAAACGCCAAACTGCAGCCATAGTTGATCAGTTCGATCGGAGAGCCCCCATGAAGTACTTATGCCTGGTCTACAGCAACGAACAGGAGTTGCACTCACTGCCCGAAAGCCCCAACGACGCCGAGTGCATGGCCTACGCCGAATCGATCCAGGGCAGCGGCCGCATGATCGCCGCCGAGGCGCTGGAGTCGGTGCAGACCGCCACCACCGTGCGCATGCGCAACGGCAAAATGTCGATCACCGACGGCCCGTTCGCCGAAACCAAGGAGCAGTTGGCCGGCTTCTACCTGATCGACGCCAAAGACCTCAATGAAGCCCTCCAGGTCGCCGGCAACATTCCGGCGGCCAGGGTGGGCTGTGTCGAGGTGCGACCTGTTCGAGAGTTGAATCCCTGACGATCACAGGCAAGGAGAATCCATGGTAACGCTGGTGACGCAAGGCATGCAGGACTGATGCCCGGGGTGTCGGTCAAGGCTCGGGTCGAGCAGGTTTACCGCGAAGAGTCGCGGCGGATCCTGGCGACCCTGATCCGTTTGCTCGGCGATTTCGACCTCGCCGAAGAGGCCTTGCACGAGGCGTTCTTTATCGCGGTCGAGCGCTGGCAGCGTGACGGTGTGCCGGACAACCCGCGGGCGTGGCTGGTCTCCACCGGGCGTTTCAAGGCCATCGATGTGTTGCGTCGCCGTGCGCGGTTTGCCGCGTCCCGGCCGATGCTGATCGCTCAACTGGAGGCGCTGGAGCAGGCCGACTGGAGTGACGAAGACGTGGAAGACGATCGCTTGCGCCTGATCTTCACCTGCTGTCACCCGGCATTGGCGGCGGATGCTCAAGTGCCGCTGACATTGCGCGAAGTCTGCGACCTGACCACCGAAGAAATCGCCCGGGCGTTTCTCTGCGCACCGGCCACCATTGCCCAGCGCATCGTGCGGGCCAAAGCGAAAATCCGCGACGCGAAAATTCCCTATCAAGTACCAACCCTGGCGGAATTGCCCGAGCGACTCGACAGCGTGCTGCGGGTGATTTACCTGGTGTTCAACGAAGGTTACTCGGCGTCCGTCGGCACGGAGTTGACCCGGGAAGACCTGACCCGCGAGGCGATCCGCCTCGGGCGTTTGCTGATGGAATTACTGCCAGAGCCCGAGGTGATGGGCCTGCTGGCGCTGATGCTGTTGCATGAGTCACGGCGCCCGGCGCGGACATCGTCGAGTGGTGAGCTGATCCTGCTGGATGAGCAGGACCGGTCGCTGTGGGACGCCGGGTTGATTGCCGAAGGTTGCGCACTGATCGAGCGGGCGCTGAGTACGCGGCGATTCGGTCCTTACTGTTTGCAGGCGGCCATCGCAGCGGTGCATGCCGAAGCGCCGACGGCGGGGGAGACCGACTGGCTGCAGATTGTGGGGCTGTATGACGTGCTGTTGGCGGCCGTGCCTTCACCGGTGATCGAGTTGAACCGTGCGGCGGCGATCTCCAAACGGGATGGGCCATTGGCGGGGTTGACGCTGGTTGAGGGAATTCTGGATCGCGGGGATTTGCTGGATTACCACCTGGCGCATTCGGCGCGGGCGGAGTTTTGTCGGAAGTTGGGGCGGGTGGACGAAGCGCGGGCGGCGTATGAGCGGGCGCTGGAATTAACGCAGCAGGTGCCGGAGCGGCGGTTTATCGAGGCTCGGATCAAGGCTTTAAAATAAGGTGAATTTGCCGGCCCCATCGCGGGCAAGCCCGCTCCCACAGGGTTTGGTGGCGTCCACAAATTTTGTGACTGACACGATCCACTGTGGGAGCGGGCTTGCTCGCGATAAGGTCGCAGGACCTTCATTCCAGCATCTTGCCCAACAACCAACTCCCCGCCGGCCCCGGCGGATGCAGCCGCGACCACAGTGCATCGACGAACAGCGGTTTCGGCCAGCCGCGCACGTTCAATTCCTGCAACGTTCCAGCGCCAAACCGCCCCACCAGCCACCGCGGCAACGGCGCCCAACCGAATCCGCCCTGAGCCATTTCCAGCAGCATCAAATAACTCGGTGCCGACCAGACGCGTCCCTTGGCGCGGCTTTCATACGGATTGACGATCGTCGCCAGACGCAACTCCCGGTGCTGTTGCAAGATGTCCTGATCGATGCGCGCCAGTGCCGCCAACGGATGCTCGCGGGACACGAACAAGGCAATTTCGGTACGCTCCTGCACCGTCGAGCTGACCAGATCCGGCGGGTAACTTTCCTGTTGCTCGGCGAACGCCACATGCGCCCGACCGCTTTGCACCAGCGCCACCAGGTCATCGCATTCGGCAATCAGGCATTCGAGTTCCAGGTCCGGGTATCGCTGCTCGAACGCACTGAGCGTCGCTTCGAAACGGTCGGATTGATAGGTGTCGGAAATCGCCACGGTCAGCTTCGGTTCAACCCCTTGAGCCAACTGGCTGGCGGTCATTTCCAGACGGCTGGTCGCCGCCAGAATCTCCTCGGCCCGTTGCAACATCACGTGCCCGGCTGGAGTCAGGGTCGGCTTGCGGCTACTGCGGTCGAACAGGATCAGATCCAGATCAATCTCCAGGCTGGCCACCGCAGCGCTGATGGTCGACTGACTGCGCCCGAGTTTGCGCGCCGCGGCGGAAAACGAGCCTTGGGTCGCCGCTTGCACAAACGCCTGCAACACTTCCTGGGACGCCATGAACTATCGCCTTGATCGATGGTTATTGGTTATGAAGTATCGGTGTGAGAGCGGATCATGGCAACCACAGTCACTCAGGAGCTCTGCTCATGAACATGCAAAAATCCATCACCGAACGTATTTTCCAGGCCATCGGCTTTGAGCTGCTGGCCATCGTGATCTGCACCCCGTTGCTGGCTTGGATCATGGACAAACCGATGCTCGACATGGGCGTCGTCACCGTCGTGATCGCGGCACTGGCACTGGCGTGGAACGTGGTGTTCAACGGCATTTTTGATCGTGTGCTGCAGCGTTTCGAAATTGCGCACAACGCTTGGACGCGCGTTGTCCATGCGCTGCTGTTTGAAGGCGGTCTGGTCGCGGTCGGCGTACCGCTGATTGCCTGGTGGCTTAATGTCAGCCTGTGGCAGGCGTTCCTGCTGGATATCGGTGTGTTGCTGTTTTTCCTGCCGTACACCTACGTTTACCACTGGGCGTATGACGTGGTGCGCGCGCGCATGTTACTGGTTAATAGCGCTCGCTGATCGAAAGTGCACGGGCTTTTGTGGCGAGGGAGCTTGCTCCCGCTGGGTTGCGAAGCGACCCCAAAAAGAGCGTCTGCTTCGCCCGAGCGCGGACCGGCCGGCGGGAGCAAGCTCCCTCGCCACAGGTTCAGGTTTACAAAAACATCCCGCCCGACGCCTCGACGCGCTGCCCATTGATCCACTGGCTGCCCGGTGCCAGCAGCAGCGCAATCGCGGCGCCGATATCGTCCGGCAGACCGACGCGACCCAGGGCGGTATTGTCGGCGACCATTTGGTTCACCTGCGCATTGTCGCGCACGGTCCCGCCGCCGAAATCGGTTTCGATCGCGCCGGGCGCCAACGTATTCACCGAAATACCCCGCGCACCGAGTTCCTTGGCTTGATAACGCGTCAGTACTTCCATCGCGCCTTTCATCGCCGCGTAAGTGCCGTAACCCGGCAGGCTGAAGCGGGTCAGACCGCTGGACACGTTGAGAATCCGGCCGCCATCAGCCATCAACGGCAGCAGGTTCTGGGTCAGGAAAAACGGCCCTTTCAGATGAATATTCATCAGCAGATCGAACTGCTCGACGGTGGTATCGACAAAGTTCGCATACACACCAATGCCGGCGTTGTTCAGCAAAAAATCGAAGTGCTGGCGATCAAAACGGCTGCGCAATACCTCGGTGACCTGCGTGGTGAAATCTGCGAAGCGCTCGCTCTGGCCCACGTCCAGTTGCAGCATGACGGCACGACCGCCGAGGCTTTCGATTTCCGCGACCAGTGCCTGCGCCTCATCGGCTTTGCTGTTGTAGGTGCCGATGATGTCGACGCCCTGGGCGGCCAGATGCAGCGCTGCGTTTTTGCCGAGGCCGCGGCTGGCGCCGGTGATCAGTGCGATTTTGCGATTCATGGGGCTTCCTCAAGGGGGGTGAGTGACGGTGTGGAGGAAGTTTATTTATCCGGCCTATGGTGATAAACAGACTGAAACTGGAATCACTGATCGGATAATCCGGACAATCGAAGGTCGGCCCATGAACAAACTGGAACTGCTGCGCACCTTCGTCCGCGTCAGCGAGATGTCGAGTTTTACCCTTGCCGGCGAAAGCCTGGGCTTGCCCCGGTCCACCGTGTCGGAACACGTTCAGGCGCTGGAAGCGCTGCTGGGTACGCGTCTGCTGCAACGCACCACGCGCAGGGTTCAGGCGACTCAGGACGGCCTGGTGTTGTACGAACGCAGCAAGGACTTGCTGTCGCACATGGACGAAATCGAAGGGCTGTTTCGCCAGGATGCGGCGTCGCTCACCGGGCGGATTCGCTTCGACATGCCGAACTTTCTGGCGCGCCAGGTGGTGTTGCCGCGGTTACCGGAATTCATCGCGCTGCACCCCAATCTGGAACTGGAAATCAGCACCACCGATCGCCGGGTTGATTTGCAAAGGGAGGGGTTTGATTGCGTTGTGCGGGTCGGCGCACAGCCGGATCAATCGGTGGTCGCGCGCCACGTGTGCGATTTTGCGATGGTCAATTGCGCCAGTCCCGCTTACTTGCAGCGCTATGGCATTCCCGAAAAACTCGACGATCTGGCGCAGCATCGGCTGGTCCATTACGTCGGCGTGCTGGGTTCGCGGTCGGAAGGTTTTTTGTATGAGGTCGATGGCAAGCTGCATCGATTGCCGATGGCGGGTAGCGTCACGGTGAACAGCACCGACGCTTATGAAGCGGCGTGCCTGGGGGGATTCGGCTTGATTCAGGCGCCGCTCAAAGGCATGCAGTCGCACTTGCTCAGCGGTGAACTGGTGGCGGTGTTGCCGCAGTTCAATGCACCGTCGATGGACGTGGCGCTGCTCTATGCCCGGCAACGGCATTTGCCGTTGCGGGTCAGAGCGTTTATGGATTGGCTGGCGCAAATCATCCAGTCCACGATCTAAACAACACCGCAAAACCTGTAGGAGCGAGGCTTGCCCGCGAAGGCGGTCTCAGGATTTGCATCGACCTTGAGACCGCCTTCGCGGGCAAGCCTCGCTCCTACAGGGTTCTGTGGTGGTCAGAAGATTTGGGTGAACAGCCAGTACAAACTCCCCGACAACAGAATCGCCGCCGGCAAGGTCAGCACCCAGGCCATCAGCAGATTGCGGATGGTCTTCATTTGCAAGCCACCGCCGTTGGCGACCATGGTCCCGGCTACCCCCGAAGACAACACGTGGGTAGTCGAGACCGGCAGCCCGAACATGTCCGCCGCGCCGATGGTCAGCATGGCCACGGTTTCAGCCGAGGCCCCTTGTGCGTAAGTCAGGTGGGTCTTGCCGATCTTCTCGCCGACGGTCACCACGATGCGCTTCCAGCCGACCATGGTGCCCAGGCCCAGCGCAATCGCCACCGCGATCTTCACCCACAGCGGAATGAACCGCGTGGCGTTGTCGATCTGTTGCTTGAACAGTTGCAGCTTGCCGGTGGTGTCGGCGTCAAAGTTGCCGACTTTGTTCTTGTCTATCAAGCGAATGGTTTCGCTGGTCAGGTACATGTCGTTGCGCACGTTGCCCATGGCCTCGGCCGGGACTTTCGACAGCGAACCGTAACCCTTCACTTCGTTGCCGATGTTGCCGGCCAGCGTCGCGAGGGCGGGGATCAGTTGCGGCGTGGCTTCCTTGGTGCGCACGTAATCGGACAGCACCGGACGCGGATCGGTGGGCGCCGGCAGCGAGGTGGTTTTCATCAGCGCTTGCTGGGTGACTTCGGCCACGGCGGCGAATTGCAACGACTGATCCGCCGGCATGGTGCGGTTCAACGCGTACGCCATCGGCAGGGTGCCCACCAGGATCAGCATGATCAGGCCCATGCCTTTCTGGCCGTCGTTGGAGCCGTGGGCGAAGGACACACCGGTGCAGGTCAGGATCAACATGCCGCGAATCCACCACGGTGGCGGGGTGTTGCCTTGGGGTTCCTTGTACAGCGCGCGATTCTTGACGAAGGCGCGCAGGGCCAGCAGCAACAACGCGGCGCAGCCGAAGCCAACCAGTGGAGAAAGAAGGAGCGCGTAACCGACCTTGGTTGCTTGCGCCCAGTCCACGCCGCTGGTGCCGTCGCGCCCGTGCATCAAGGCGTTGGCGACGCCGACACCGATGATCGAACCGATCAGGGTGTGCGACGAAGACGCCGGCAGACCCAGCCACCAGGTGCCGAGGTTCCACAGAATCGCCGCGATCAGCAGGGCGAAAATCATCGCGAAACCGGCGGACGACCCGACCTGCAGAATCAGCTCCACCGGCAGCAGCGCGATGATGCCGAACGCCACCGCGCCGCTCGACAGCAGCACGCCAAGGAAGTTGAAGAACCCGGACCAGACCACCGCAAAGTTCGGCGGCAAGGAGTTGGTGTAAATCACCGTGGCCACTGCGTTGGCGGTGTCGTGGAAACCGTTGACGAACTCAAAGCCCAACGCGATCAGCAGCGCCACGCCCAGCAGCAGAAACGGCGTCCAGGTGGTGACCACCGTGCCGAGTTCGTTCATGTCGTGCATCAGGCTGTACGCGGTGAACAACAGGCCGATGGCCAGCACCGCGAAGAAAATCACAATGGTCAGCAGGCCGGGTTTTTTATCGAACTGCGGCTTCGCGCTGCTGGCAGACGCCTGGGCGGCGGTGTAGGAAGGAGTAGCCATAACGGACAATCCTGAGGAGGGATGGAGTGTCAGTCATGATCGTTGCCAAATGTTACAGAGAGGCTGCGTTGGGTCAGTGTTTGGGGTTTTTGCTTATTCCGTTGATCTGTTCCTGGGGCGCGCAATACCTTGTGGCGAGGGAGCTTGCTCCCGCTCGGCTGCGAAGCAGCCGCAAAACCTGTTGGCATGGTTTGGTTGGAGGAATGCCGGGGGCCGCTTCGCGACCCAGCGGGAGCAAGCTCCCTCGCCACAGTGACGGGGGGGCTTGAAGATTGTGCTCAATAATCCTGGCGCTTACGAAACGCCCACCGCCCCGCAATCACGGTAAACGTCGCCACCAATGCCACCAGAATCCAGAATCCTTCCGGATCCTGGGATAGCGGCACGCCACCCACGTTCATGCCAAAGAAACCGGCAATGATGTTGATCGGCAACGCCAGCACCGTCACCACCGTCAGGGTAAACAGCGTGCGGTTGCTTTGTTCATTCAGGTTGGCGGCAATCTCTTCCTGCAACAGTTTGATCCGCTCACCCAGCGCCGTGAGGTCGTTGATGATCAGCGCAAACTCCTCGGTGGATTTGCGCAGCTCCTTCACGTCTTCCTTCTGCAACCATTGCGGCGGACGATTGAGCAGGCGCAGCAACGAGCCCGGCTCCAGCGCCAGCAGCCGTTGCAGACGCACCAGCACCCGGCGATTGGCGCCCAGTTCCGCGCGGTTGGTCGACAGCCGCGAGGACAGCAACTCATCCTCGATCTGATCGACACTGAGGCTGGTCTTGCGCACGATCTGCGTCAGCACCTCGCCTTGGTCGCGCAGCAAATGCACCAGCAACTCCAGCGGCGAGCGAAAGCATTCACCGGCCTTCACCGACGAACGTAACTTGTCCACCGAGTGCAGCGGTTGCAGGCGCGCGCTGATGATCAGCCGGCTGCGGGCGCATACCCACAGCGTCGACACATCCGAGGAGACCATGCTGCTGAGGTTGAACACCACGTCGTTGACCACCGCCAGCAAGGCTGAATCGACATGCTCGATGCGCGTCGAACGCGAACCTTCATGCAACGCTTCGAAAAACTCGTCGGGTAATTCCAGGTGACTTTTCATCCAGCGCTCGCACGCGGCGTGAGCGAGGTTCAGGTGCAGCCAGAGAAATTCGTCGCTGTCGCCCGGTTGTTGCAGACACCGCAACGCCATGGCCGAATCGATCTCCCGGCCGCGTTCGCCGGGACGAAAACTGAAACCGTACAGCAGACCGAACAGGTCCGGGTCGCGATGGCTTTGGTCGATGCTGTGGTTCATGAGGTCTCGCTGTGAGGAGGCGCCTGTCGCGGGTTTCACAGGTTCACTTGAGCCGCATCATCGCAAGGTGCGATGACATTTTTGTGACGGTTAAATAACGCAAACGATTGCGTTACCGATGGTCGGATTCTCTTCAAGAAGCGCTCTGGCACGCCGATCACGCTTAGGTTAAGTTGCGCGCCTTCGGCCACCGGCCAACGCCGCAGACAGGGATGTTCGGACTAATTTCACGCCTCACCCAGGGCGTGCCTCATTCCTGTCACGAGTACCTTCCGATGTTTTTGCAAAAGTCCTTGAGAGCGCAAATTCTCGCCCTGCTGAGCGGCAGCCTGTTTGCGATGCTGTTGATCGCTTTGGCTTGCTTTCACTTTCTGTCCAGCGGCGTTCAGAGCTACGCGAATCTGATCGACGGCCCGCTGCACACCTCGCAATTGATCGATGAAGCCAACCTGCAATTCAAGGTGCAGGTCCAGGAATGGAAAAACGTCCTGCTGCGCGGCAAGCAACCGGCGGACCTGGACAAATACTGGAAGCAATTCGAAGACCGCCAGCGCGACGTGCAGGGCATTCTCGGCGAACTGGCCGGGCAAAAGGGCATCGAGCCGCAACTCAAGACCCGCATCGAACGCCTGCGTGACGAACACCGCGTGTTAGGCGCGGCGTATCAGAAGGGCCGCGATGCCTACGTGGCGGCCGGTGCCGATCCAACGGTGGGTGACACCGCGGTGAAGGGCGTGGACCGGGCGACCAGCGATCAGATGAGCGAACTGGTCAGCGAATTGCGCAAGCAGGGCACCGAGCAGTCCAGGCTGATCAGCGCCAGCGCCGATCGCACCGTGTTGCTGGGCATCATCGTGATGCTCGCTTCGGGTCTGTTGATCGGTCTGTTGAGCCTGTGGCTGGTCAACCGCAACCTGGTCGAACCGATTCGCAAGCTGATCGACTACGTGGCGCAACTCAGTCAGGGCAAAATTGCCGAACGCGTGGCCAGCACCCGTCAGGATGAGCTGGGCAAATTGGCGATCGCGGCCAACACGCTGCGCGATTTCCTCGCCGACACCTTCAGCCGCTTGCAGGTCAGTGCCAAGGATCTGGACGGCGCCAGCGGTGAGCTGAAAGCGATCGCCGGTCTCATGGCCAGCGGCACCAACGAGCAGTTCAACCGCACCGATCAGGTCGCCACGGCGATGAACGAAATGTCCGCCACCGCGCAGGAAGTCGCGCGCCACGCCGCCGATGCGGCGCGTGCGGCGGATGACGCCGACCAGTCCGCCCAGCAAGGCGAAAAAGTCATGCAGGGCACCATCCACACCATCACCCGCATGCGCGGTGAAATTGCCAACACCGCGACGGTCATTCGACAGCTGGAAACCGACAGCGGCCGCATCGGCAAGGTGCTGGAAGTGATTCGCGGCATCGCCGAACAGACCAACTTGCTGGCGCTCAACGCGGCCATCGAAGCCGCCCGTGCCGGTGAAGCCGGGCGCGGTTTCGCGGTGGTGGCCGATGAAGTGCGCAGCCTGGCCCAGCGCACGGCGGCGTCGATCATCGAGATCAACCAGATCATCCAGACTGTGCAAACCGGTGCGGTGGACGCGGCTCAGGCGATAGAGAGCGGTCAGTCGCGCAGTGAGGAAAGTGTCGAGCAAGTGACGCAGGCCGGTGCGATGCTGGAGCGCATTACCCACGCCGTGGAAGCCATTCGCGACATGAACCGCCAGATCGCTACCGCTGCCGAAGAGCAGACCTCGGTCGCCGAAGACATCTCGCGCAACCTCACCGAGATCACCAGCATCGCCAGCACCAACCTGGACAACGTGCAACGCACCGAAGCGGCCAGCCACAACCTGCACGGGTTGTCAGGACAACTGAATGAAGTGACGGCGCGTTTGAGCGCGTAAGGTTTCACGGGAACACGGGAACGCAAAAAAGCCGCACGATCCGAAAATCGTGCGGCTTTTTTTGTGTGAGTATCAGTCGTCTTGTTTGTTCTTCAGGACTTCGCCGGTGGCGGCGTTCAAGTCCACGTCCCATTCAATGCCTTTGGCATCTTTCAGTTCGACTTCGTACTCGTAGCCGTTGAAGTGGTTATCCAGGTCGCTGTCGGTGATCGTGGCACCCGGGTGCAACTTCAGAACGATCTGGTTCAGCTCTTCCAGCGGCTTGATCTTTTTATCCTTGACCAACTGCGGGATCTGATCGACGGGAACATCATCCGCCTGGGCCAGGCCAGCGGTGAGGGTCAGGGCGGCAGCGGTGAACAGGGCAGTCAAAGTCTTCATGAGGTTCTTTCCTTGGGTGTGCTGATTAAGTGAGTCCAGATTAACTGTGGCAACTTAATTCAGGCTTAATTCCCATTAACGCGTCGTTTGTAAAAGCTTCGCGGTCCTCGATCAATACCCATTGTTCGTCAGCAACTGCGCAACCGTACCCGCCGCCGGGCGTTTATAGAACTTCAACAGTTCGCTGGCACGGTTGGTGAAAATACCATCGACCCCGGCGTCCATAACCTTCTGGTAATCCACCGCATCATCGACGGTGTAGACGTGCACCAACAAACCCTGATCGTGGGTGTACTGGTTCATCCACGGCTTCACCAGGTCCGAATAGCTCTGATCGCCGCCCTTGGTCAGCGCGGCGGAAGGACCGGTGCCGATCGCGCCCTGGGCCTTGGCGTACTCGACCCATTGCTGGAACTCGGCTTTGTCCTTCGGCTCCTGCTTGGCGTAGTACGTGGCTTTGTCCTTGTCGCCAGACTCGGCGAACGTCACCTTGGACTTGGGCTCGATGCTGCCTTCGCCGACCCACAGCAACAAAATCTTCGGCACCTGCGGCATTTCTTTTTCCAGCAGTTCGAGGCTGCTCTTCTCGAACGTTTGCAACACCACTTTGCCTTTGCCCTGGCCGACCGCCAGATTGCTTTTCGCCAGTTTGGAACCCGCCGGGCTCAGCCAGCCGCGATCCTGCAATTTATCCTTGAGGTCGCTTTCGATGCCGGGGAATTGCTTGGGTTCTTTGGTTTCGATGTACAAGCCGGGCTTGTGCAGCGGATTGCCTTGGGCAATGTCGATGATCTCGTCGAGGGTCAGGATTTTCAGACCCGCATAGGAGGGACGTGCGCGATCCGGGTAAGCGCTGTTGAACCAGCTGCCGGCATCGAGGGTTTTCAGTTCGGCGATCGTGAACGCGTTGGCCGGGCTGTCCTTGCGCTCAGGGAATTTGCTGGCGACGTCGGTGGTGCGTTGCAGGTTGTTGTCGTGCAGGGCAAACAGCACGCCGTCCTTGCTGCGTTGCAGGTCCAGTTCGAGGTAGTCGGCGCCCAGATCGCGCGCCAGTTTGTAAGCGGCGGCGGTGGATTCCGGTGCATCGAAAGACGCACCGCGGTGAGCGATCACCGCCGGATGCGGGATGCCCGAACGGCTCGCCAGTGAGGTTGGGCCTGGCTCGCTGGCGGCCTGCGCCTGACCGAGGCCGAGCAGCACGCTCAGCAGCAGAGCGCTCTTGGTGAAAGTAACAGGCATGGTCGAGATCCTTTCGCAGAGTGTTTTCAAAGACGTCCCTTTTAACAACTGAGCGCCGCTTGCGCTATCGCGAGACCGACATAAACGTGTTTAAAGCAGATTTTTCAGCGCTTTTGTGCAGTTCTTTGCAGTACTCTTGGCCCCGGCAGTTTCCCCGGCAGAGGGAGCGCCCTTCATTTTGCCCGGCGTGTAAACCATCGATCACTTGTGTGAGGTTTATCATGCGCATCACTTCCCAGCTCATCTGCCAGGCCGCCGAACAGCTCAAAGGCTTCGTCGGCCTCAATCGCAAGACCGGTCAGTACATCGTGCGTTTCAGCGAAGATTCCTTCGGCATGGACGTGGCGGATGACGGCATTATTCCTGCCAGTGAATTCGTCTGGGCGCCGGGGCCGGAGCAGGCCATGACGCTTAAGCGCGAGCTAATTCAGTTGTTGCTGGATCAGAACATTGATGACCGGATCAACATTACCGAGCCGTTGCGGGTGTATATGAATCGGCGGGAAGTGCCGGAGATTTCGGCGGTGCGCAGTCTTGTTCAGAGCTGAATTTTGCAGTGTTTGTGCTGGCCTCATCGCGGGCAAGTCGAATCGTCGCACCGCCGCTCCCACAGGTTTTGTGTACAACGCAGAACCTTGTGGGAGCGGGCTTGCCCGCGATGACGGCCTAAAGAACACCGCATCCTTTACTGTTTAAACTCATAAGCCCGCTCAACCCTGCACACCCGCGTATGACACGCCGAGTACCAGGTCGAGCGCCCACGCTCACGAATCGCGCTGTGCTCGGGATGATGTTTCCACGCCAGAATCGCCGCCTCACTGGCCCAATAGGACACCGTAATCCCAAGCCCATCTTCGCCCCGCGCCGATTCCACGCCCAGAAAACCCGGCTGCTCGCGCGCCAGTTCAACCATGCGCTCGGCGGCTTCGGCGTAACCCTGATCCCCCTCGGTGCGCAGCGAAGTAAAAATCACCGCGTAGTAAGGCGGTTCCGGCGTCTGGGCCATCATGATTTCTTCCTCACACACGCTTCGATCAACGCACTCACCAGCGGCGGCAACACACCTTTGAGCGCGGCACGTTCAGGTTGAAACAACGTGGCAACGAAGAACGGATGCCCACGCAACTCCACTGCCCGCAACTCCCCCGTCGAATCGTGCCCGACAGCGGATAATTCCTGGCTCAGCAAATCCCGTTCAAAGTCGGGATTCACACCGAAACGGCAGCGATAGCCTTCGCGAATCTCGGCGCTTTCGTACGCCTTGGCGATCAACGAACCTTCAACCAGATGAATGCTGTCGACGGCTTCCACCAACGAACAGGTCAGTGGCGTGAGCAGCGCTCGCGTTGCATCGGGTGAGGTCTCGCCGTGAACGGCATCTCCCCAGCCGAGCACGTTACGAGCGTATTCGAGTACGGCGTGCTGAAAACCGCCACACGTGCCGAGGAAAGGTCGCTGTTGTTCGCGGGCAAAGTGGATCGCTCGCAACGCACCGCCCTCATCGCGGTAGGGACTGGCTGGTACACACCAGAAGCCGTCGAAGTCTTCCAGCGGTGTGTCGTTGTCGATGCAATCGGTGGCCAACCACTGGAACTGAATGTTCAAGCCTGAGTGTTCGGCCACCATTCTGAGGGCGATGGGAATCGCCTGGTGGGCGGTGACTTGCGGGTCGTAGTCGCCGATCAGGGCGATGCGGATGGCGGTGTTTTCCATGAGTGCTCTCGACGCTTGTTGATTCCTGGAGCCCACTATAGAGGCGCATCCTCCACGGAAAAAGCCTTCAGTGTCGAGCGCTTTTAGCCTAGGGCAGGTGTCGACTTTTCTGATTGTTAATATCCCCGCCGACCTCTAGTTTGACTTCAGTCATTCGACTGAATCTTTAAGCGATGGAGAGGGATAACCATGAAGAAAACAGCAGGAAAGCTACTGGTGTTGTGCTTTTGCGCAGGGGCTTGGCCGGTACTGGCGCAGCCTTTCACCTGTGGAGAGAAATTTCTGGGCAGCGATACGCAAGCGGAACTGGCGCAGGCCATCATCGAGGACGGTGGAAGGGCGGTCGGCGTTCAACGGGTGTTCACGATTTGCCAAAAGGGTGTCATCCATATCGTGCTCGACGGCAATAACGAGACGTCGACTCCCAGCTATAAAAAACGCTGGCAGCAGCGTGCGGTGGCACTGCTTCAGGTCTCCGCCGATAAATTAATGGTCCGTTGATCAGTGGTTCGATGGGTCTTTGCGCACGAAATGCTGGTGCATTTCCGACGTCAGGCTTTCGATGCGTTCAGTGAGGGCTTTGGTCATCTCGGTCAGGCGGGTGTTTTGCTCGAGCAATTCGAGCAATTGCGCGGAGTTCTGTGCCGCTTGGGCCTGACGTTCACTGTTGGCCACGGCCAGCGCTTCGCGGTGCTGCGCGTCGGCGTCGGATTGAGCTTTGTCCCGCGCCGCCTGCCGGGTCTGGGCCAGCAAAATCAGCGGCGCGGCGTAGGCCGATTGCAGGCTGAACGCCAGGTTAAGGAGGATGAACGGGTACAGGTCAAAGTGCGCCACACCGAACACGTTGAGACACACCCACAGCACCACGATCAGCGTCTGCGCACCGAGAAAGGTCGGCGTGCCGAAGAACCGCGCAAAGGCCTCGGCACGCAGGGCAAACTTGTCAGTGCCGAAGGTCGGCGCCAGGTGAGCGTGAGGACGGTGGAAACGCAAGTGATCGACGGGCGCGGTGGTTTTGGTTTCGGTGGTCATGATGCTCTCTGCAGGGCGCGGGGACTGAGCCCCACTATAGCGCCACCACTTGGCAAGCCGCGCAGCTTTGGCTAAATCGCCAGCGTGACAGCCGTGTTGCGCTCGGTATCGCGGGTGGCGACACAGATTTTGTTGCGGCCGGTGTTTTTGGCGGTGTAGAGGGCTTTGTCCGCGTCATCGAGCCAGGCGATGGCATCGGTGAAGGACGGGTGATAAGCGGCCAGGCCGATGCTCAGGCTGACCCGCAGTTCGGGAATTTCCTGATGCCGGTAGTCATGCAGCACTTCACGTATGCGTTCCATGACATCCCGCGCCTGATGCAACGGCATGTCGGGCAGGATCACGCAGAATTCATCACCGCCATAGCGCCCGGCCAGATCGCATTCGCGCAGGTTGCGCTTGAGCTCGGCGCTCAACTGGCGCAGCACCGAGTCACCGACGATGTGCCCGTAAGTGTCGTTGATGGGTTTGAAATGATCGATGTCGATCAAGGCAATCGCGGCGGGTAGTTGGTGTTCGCGACAGTGGTGGAATTGCAGTTGCAGCAGGTCTTTCCAGGCGCCGTGGTTGAGCAGGCCGGTAAGACTGTCAGTGCGGCTCAGGGCACTCAAGGCGCGTTTGTGTTCGGACAGTTTGATCGCCAGCCGATAACAGACCATGCCCACCGCCCAGGGGTAGAGTGTGAGGATCGGCAGGCACGCCCAAATTTGTATTGGGGTGGTCGTTGGGTTGAACGTTGCGCCGAACAACAGCCAGGCAATCATCACACCCGCCGCTTGGGCCAGAGTGCCCAACATGAACAGCCGCAGACCGCCCGTGGCGACATTGTTCATCGCCATCATCGCCAGGATGGTCACTGCAGTGAGCGGGTTGAACTGAACCGTCGCCGCCCAGAAACCGCCACACAGCGAATCGCAAAGCAGGTTTCGGCGTTCGGTCTTGTAGGGAAAGTTCGCGCGGGTCGACAGTTGATAGGCAATGTGGGGCCAGACAAAGGCGTTGACCAGCATCAACGCCCAAACCCAAAACGGCATGTGCAATGGAGACAGCGCAGCGGCCACGCTGATGCAACCGACGCCAAGGCCAATTGTTCTGGGCAAGTAAATGCGTCTGGCAAATGACAAGCCTTTGCCGCGTTGGTTTTCCATAATGTCCTGCGCCAGATTCATTCTGAAACACATTGCCGTGTTTTATTCAGAGCTACCGTTCATCGGTCAAACGGCGGACATTGTCATTTATTCCAGCAGGAATAATCAGTGTCCTTCGAAGCCATTTAACGGTTGCAGGGCGCAGCGAAAGCTTGATTTAGAGCTGATAGCAGGCCAGGAACATGTCCAGTGCCGACTCCACGACGGTGGTCTGCATCTCGGGCGAAAGGCCGGGCATCCCCATGGAAATCTGCGGCCAGAAGGCAAAGGATTTGAGCATTCCCTGAATCTGCTGAGCGGCAAACTCCGGGTCAACCGGCTTCAATCGTCCATCGGCCTGAGCGGCGCGAATCCACACGGTCAGGCCTTCTTCGCGCTCGCCCATTCGCGCGACCATGTTCTGAGCACGCTCCGGGGAATGGATGGTGGCGGCAATCGCAACACGTGCCAGGTCGAGAAAATTGTCGTCGGCCAGCATCTGCAATTTCGCCATCAACATCAGGCGCATCTGGTCGCGCAGCGGCAGGTCAGGGCGGTAGGCCGTTTCCTGTTCTGCCGTGACCCGCGCCCATAACTGATTGAGGATTTCGGCGAACAACTCTTCCTTGCTGGGGAAGTGGTTGTACACCGTGCGCTTCGACACGCCAGCGGTGGCGGCAATCTTGTCCATGCTGGTGATGTCGAAACCGTTGGCACGGAATTCGGCAATCGCCGCTTGAATGATCGCTTCGCGTTTTCGGTCGGTCAGGCGCTGTGGAGCTGTCATAAGTACGCTTCGGCAGAAGAAATTAAGAATTACACTCAGCAGTTTACTTGTGATCAGCTTTGATGCAACCTAGAAACTACACTGTGCAGTGTAATGTTTTGTTAATCCTGCACAGCCAAAAATAGAGTGTTCGGCTGATGCGTGCGTCCCTTGGCCATTTATCGTCCCACCGCTGAAACCGCGAACCGTGCGGTTTCCTGGAGTCATTCAGTCATGGCCAATTCCACCAACGCCTCAGCGCCTGAAGCTTCCCGTCAGGCAGAAGGGCACTTCCAAAACCATGCGCCCGTGCAACGCGAAGGGTTTCGAAAAATGGTGCGCATCATGTGGAACATGATCTTCCACAAACCGCGCAACACCCGACCGACTACGGCCGTTCCGGTGCAACGCCTGACTCACGACGCTCTGATCGCCGCACCCAACCACAGCGTCTATCGCCTCGGCCATTCCACGGTACTGCTGAAACTGCGGGACAAATTCTGGATCACCGATCCGGTGTTCGCTGAACGCGCTTCGCCCGTGCAATGGGCCGGCCCGAAGCGCTTCCACCAGCCGCCGATCAGCCTCGAAGAATTGCCACCGATCGAAGCGGTGATCCTGTCCCACGATCACTACGACCACCTCGATTATCAGGCCGTGCTCAAACTGGCGGACAAGGCCAAATACTTCCTCACCCCGCTGGGCGTCGGCGACACCCTGATCAAGTGGGGCATCGACGCCAGCAAAGTGCGCCAGCTCGACTGGTGGCAAGACACCGAAGTCGACGGCATCCAATTCATCGCCACCCCGTCGCAACACTTTTCCGGCCGAGGCCTGTTCGATGGCAACAGCACCCTGTGGGCCTCATGGGTGATGATCGACGCCGACACCCGGATCTTCTTCAGCGGCGACAGCGGCTACTTCGACGGCTTCAAACGCATCGGCGAACAGTACGGCCCGTTCGACCTGACCCTGATGGAAACCGGCGCCTACAACGTCGAGTGGCCACATGTGCACATGCAGCCCGAGCAAACCCTGCAAGCGCACATCGACCTGAAAGGCCGCTGGCTACTGCCGATTCACAACGGCACCTTCGATCTGTCGATGCACGCCTGGTTCGAGCCGTTTGACCGGATTCTGGCATTGGCTTGGGAGCGCAGTGTTTCGATTACCACGCCGCAGATGGGTGAGGCGTTTAACGTGATGTATCCGCAGCGGGGGAGTGCGTGGTGGTTGGAGGTCGAGCAGCAGGTGTATGAACAGAGTGTCGGCTGAACTACGGAAGTAGGCGAATATTCATACGTGATCTAGAGACAAGTGATGACGGAAATTTCCAGCAGCGTCTGTAGGCTGGAAAGCGAGTGGACTTTTTTCACTCGCTATCATTCATCACAAGGATCTCTATCACATGGATGCGCAAACTCAGGCCCGCGACTCGAGGTTGGAATATTTAACTGCTGATGAAATCAGCCAACGGATGGAATGCGATCAACTGAGTGCCGTAGCGCTGGTGCAGCACCTGCTGCACCGGATCGAGGCGCTGGATAAGCAGGGGCCGGCGATCAACGCGATTATCGAACTCAACCCTGACGCCTTGGCCATCGCCGAGATGCTCGATCAGGAGCGACAACGAGGTCATGTTCGGGGACCGCTGCACGGCATTCCCGTGTTGCTCAAAGACAATATCGATACGTCCGATCAGATGCAGACCAGCGCGGGGTCGCTGGCCATGGTCGGGCAACCGGCCGCTCAAGATGCGTTCATCGTGCAACGGCTCAGAGCGGCAGGGGTGGTGATTCTTGGAAAAACCAACCTCAGTGAATGGGCGAATTTTCGCGACCCTGAGATTCCAGACGGTTGGAGCAGTCGAGGCGGGCAAACCAAAAACCCGCACGTGTTGAGTGAATCGCCATACGGCTCAAGCTCAGGCTCCGGCGCGGCGGTTGCCGCAGGTTTTGCGCCGCTGGCAGTCGGAACGGAAACCGTCGGCTCGATTATCGCCCCCGCGTCCGTCAACGGCGTGGTCGGCCTCAAGCCTACCGTGGGCTTGCTCAGTCGTAGCGGCATCGTCCCGGTGAGTCAAAAAGTCGATACTCCCGGGCCCATGACGCGCACCGTTCGTGAGGCGGCACTGCTCTTGAATGCCATGACCGGTAGCGACGACGCCGAACCGGTCAAAAAGCCTCACGCCATCAGCGGCGTGGACTATACGGCTATGCTGATCCCGAATTCACTGGTCGGACGGCGCATCGGTTATCCCGTCAAGTTCGATACAAGCGCCGAAGCCGCACAGAGCGACCCTCAGTTTTCCCGTGCGCTGGAGGTCATGCAGGTAGCCGGGGCGACTGTGATTCCGGTGGATTTCGATGATCCTCAATCCTTAACGCCGGAAGAGGTGGAAAACGGATTCGGGATGGGCATCAAGCGTGATCTTCCCCGATACCTGGCTACACGAACCGGTCTTGCAATCCATAGCCTGGAGGATCTCCTGCAATACAACGAGCACTCCACCAGCGCCGAGGGTTATGGGCAAGCCACGTTGAGCGCGGCCAACAATGTTGATTTTGACGAGCAAACGTACAACGAGTTGTGGCAAAAAATTCAAAGCGAAAATGCGGCTGCCATCGATAACGTAATGCTTGAGCATCAGCTGGATGCCGTTGTGTGGGACGTGGGTTCCCCCGGGTTGAACGTCACTGCATTGGCAGGTTATCCCGGCATCATGATGCCTTCCGGGGCGGACGATAACGGAGTGCCTACCTCGGTGTTTTTCTTTGGGACTCGCTGGAGCGAGGCCCATCTGCTGGCTATTGCTTATGGTTATGAACAAGCCTCCAACGCAAGGCCGACCCCTGCGTTCAAGCCATAGTCACTAACCCATGCAAACCAGGTCGCAGCTCCATCGCTGACCCGCGTTGAGCTGCGGTCTGTTATGTCACTCAACCATCGCAAAATTTGCCCGCCCGACCGGATCCGATACAGACCCTTTCACACTCATCCCCCGTCCCGGCGCAAACCCCGGGAAGAACACCAACCCCTCCGACTCAAACCGATAAGCCAACGCCAGTCGATCAGCATCTGCCACATCGCGCCTAGCCTCGAATCGCTCAATCGTGTCGACCGAAACGCCAGACTCCCGCGACAACTCATCAACACTCCAACCCAGCATCGCCCTAGCCTGGGCGCAATGTGCAGGGGTGAATTGGAAGAGGGCGATACGTTCCAGGGTGATTTTCATCGCATAAGAGGCCATGGTGTTCTCCGGGCTCAAGAGTGCTTATTCAAAAACTACTGTGATTTTGTACAGTTGTTTTGCCTCCGGATCAAACTCATTTTTATTTCGCCCCTTCCAACCAGACGGACGGCGCCTGACCCAGCACACGGCGAAACATCGTCGAAAACGCCGCCGGACTGTCGTAGCCGAAATCCAAAGCAATCCGCGTCACCGGCTCACCCACCGCCAATCGCGCCAACGCCAGCACCACGCAGGCGCGCTGCCGCCACTGGCTGAAACTCAGGTCGGTCTGCTGGCGAAACAGCCGGTTGAACGTGCGCAAACTGATGTGCAACTGACCCGCCCATTGCTGCGGCGACTGATGAGCATCGGGGCGCTGCAAAAAGCCCTGGCACAACGCGAGCAACCGCGCATCGACAGGCAGCGGAATGTGCAACGGCAAGTGAGCACTGCGCGCCAGTTCATGCAGCAGCAAATCAATCAACACCCCGTCGCGCCCGGCCTCGTCATACGCCAGCGGAACCTCCACCGCCTCCATCAGCAAATGCCGCATCAACGGCGAAACGCTGATCACCTGACACTGACTCCCCAGATCCACCGCCAGTGGTTCGATGTACAAACTCCGCGTGCTCACCCCCAGCATCAACACCTCATGCGCCACCCCCGCCGGAATCCACACCGCCCGTTGCGGCGGCACCACCCAATTGCCGTCATGCGTGCTGACCTGCATCACCCCGGTCGCGCCGTACAACAATTGCGCCCGTCGGTGCGTATGACGGGGCAACACATGACCGTAGGAATAATCCGTACCGATCGCCACCACTGGCCGTGGCGTGTCATCCAACAAATTAATCGAAACATTGCGCATCAAGCGGCTTCCAGCAGTTGGCGTAAACGCAAACATTATTGGCTGACTTGCTGAAGCAGGCCAAGCTACATCGCTCTATCGTCGACCACTCTCAACCAACGGACGACGCGCAATGTTCTACCTCCTGCTGACACTTTTCGGCTGCATGACCGGCGTCACCGCCGTGCTGTTCGGCTTCGGCGGCGGCTTCGTCGTCGTGCCATTGCTGTACCGCATGCTCATGGCCAGCCACGGTGCTGACGACCCGATTGGCCAATCGGCGATGCACATTGCCGTCGCCACTTCGACCTGCGTGATGATCGTCAACGCACTGGTCGCCAGCGGAAAACATCACCGCGCGGGTAATCTGATTCGCCATTACCTGTGGCCGTTGGGTGGGTTTATTGGATTAGGCGCGGTGGTCGGCGCAGTGGCGGCGATGTGGGTGAGTGGCGAGGTGATTCGGTATGCCTTCATTGCGTATCTGGGCGTGACCATTGTGGACTGCCTGTTCAGACGCGGATTTCTTACTCACGCTGATAACGGAATCCCACGGCGATTGGGGAGGGCTGAAGTGTCCGGTGGCGGCGTAGGAATCGGCGCCATTGCGACGTTTCTCGGCGTAGGCGGCAGCGTGATGACCGTTCCGTTGTTGCGTCGATGCGGGTTGAGCATGAGTCAGGCAACGTCCATGGCTAATCCGCTGAGCTTGCCCGTGGCGTTGGCCGGGACGCTGACTTACATGGCGATGGCGGGGTTCACCGAGTTTGATCTGGGCTCGTGGTTTGTGGGTTATGTGGACGTGCTGGCATTTGCCGTCCTGACGATGGGATCGTTGGTGGGGATTCGATTGGCCACGCCGTGGATCGGGCGGATTCCGGATCGAATCCATGCGCGGGTTTACATCGGTTTGCTGGTAGTGGTGATGATCAGCATGTGCCTGAGTTGAACGCTATCAAGTCAGCTTTTTATCGATTCTAGAAAGCGGGTTCGCCATAATCCGCCCACTTCTTGCGAGCCGACGCTCGCCGTATTCAAGGATGATTTTATGTTCAAAGGATTGTTTCGTCTCACTGGCATTGTCGTGTTGGTGTGCTCAACGTTTCCTACAGTGTTGTGGGCCGACAGCGGCAAGCAGACCTACACCGGAATGCTGGGCAAAATGCCGATTGTGCTGGAGGTGAGCGCCGACGGCAGTGAGGGTCGTTACTTTTATCAAAAGTACCGCAAGGACTTAGTGCTCAGTGGCACCAAGGAAGGGGAAACGCTGGTGCTCGAAGAGGGTGACCATCGTTATGGAGAGTACAAACCTCTTCCGACAATTCGTTTACAACCCGAATCCAACGGTTGGTCAGGTGAATGGGTCAGCCCTAAAGGGAAGGTCTTGAAGGTCCAGTTGCAGCCAGCAAACCTTCCTCCGGTTCCCGCCGATACCTTGCCCTATCTCGTCAGACTTCACGACAAGGCGCCTTACGAATACCTGCGCTTACAAGGTATGAAACTCATCCAAGGCAAGACCGAAACCTTCATGGGATACACGCTGCAATGGTGGAGCGAGCCACAATCAAACGCCGAGCTGTTTGAAGTGATTTCGGGTTACAGCGCCGAAGAGCGTCAGCGAATCAACCAGCAATTGATGGGCCGTTTGTGGCGAGAAGTCGTGGGGTATTACGGATGTTTCGCCAATTACGCTGACGCCTATTACTCACAGATCAGTCAGCCTCTGTGGATGACGCCGTCCGTGATGAGCGTTCGTGTGTCTACCGAGTACTTCTGTGGCGGTGCTTATCCGGATCAGGTCAATGACTCAATCAACTTCGATACCAAAACGGGCAAATCCCTGACGCTTGAAGATGTGCTGTGGGTGGGGCAGGGCAAACCACTGCATTACGAGGAAAACTACGACGTCTATAACTCTTCGTCCGAGTCATCCACTGCTTATTCTGATTACCGCAATAAAGAGCTGGCGCCGTGGCTGGTGGCACAACTGCTTAAGCTCTATCCCACTGAAATGACGACAACGCCAGAGGGGGAGAACGATTGCGGCTACAACGATGATTACCCTTGGCACTATCCGGGCTGGTACTTCACCGAAAAAGGCATCAAGTTAGAGCCATCCTTCCCTCACGTGGCTGCCGTGTGTCAAAACATTGGTTGGGGCGTCCTGCCTTACAACCTCGTCAAACAACACCCCGGCGGCGTCGCGCTGCAACTGCCCTGAGACGAATTTACTTATCAGCCAACCCCGGCGCTTCCCGAATAATAAAGTGATCCAGGTTCTCGATATTCGCACTGAACACCCCGAACGTCTGCTCGGGGTTTTTCGTGCTCGGCACCTGCTTCAACTCCGGCGTCACGCCATAAAAGAAACAATACAACTGCGCTTCACTGTCGATGGCGTGCTTGATCTCTTCCAGAAACGCTTTGCGCTTGCGGTAGTTCTCGATCAACTTCTTGCTCAGGTAAACGTTGACCGAATACGGCTTCTTCTTCGCCTCATCCGCTTGCTTGAACCAGACCTTCTGCTCGAAATCGATGCGAAAGCTCTGGGTGTAATCCTTGATCTCCTTGATCTTGCCCCAGTAAATCAGCCCCTTGTTGTCCGTCAGGTATTCGATCTTCTTGAAGAAGGACCCATAAGGCGCCGTGTGCTCGCCGATTTTCAGCGGCATGCGCTTGAGCAGGTCCTTGTCCTCGAAGTTCGAGACAAAACACTCCACCGGGTGGGCGAAGATGCTGGTCTTGTCTGGCGCCGATTCACGGCTCGGGTGCTCAACATCACTGGCGGCTGAAAAGGGTTTCGGATCGTCCCGCACCACATCCGCCACCACCGCTGGGTTCGACTGCTTACGCACATACTCACGCCGAGTCAGCAACAACTCCGACGGAAAATGCTCCTCGCGACTGTCATCCGTTTCCGCACCGTCCACGTCCAAACCTGACGCCGGCGCCTTGAGGCTGACATAAGGACAATCCGCCACATGCCGGGTGCTGGGCGTGTTCTTGAAGTGCGGGGTGCGAACGTAATTCACGTTCTTGGCGTTGAACGTCGTCAGCACATTCAACCCATCGAACGCCAAGCGACAGGCATCGTTGGGGCACTGGAAGTGTTCCTTGGCGGAATCGAACTCCATGGACTCGTCGAAATTCAAATCGCGCACGTCATAGATCGACAGCTTGTCGTCGAGGCTGAGGCAGTAGGCGAGGTCGAATTTCATGGAGGATTCAGTTATCGGGGAAGTAGCGAGTATTAATAGCGGGAGGTGGTGAGGAATGCACTCAATGCTTTCATCCGTTGCGCCAAACCTGCGGGAGCACGCCAACTCGTGAGTCTCAACTCCATCATCGCAAGCAACACTTCAAAGTGCGTCTTCGCCCGCCATCTCTACACGATTTCTGCCTGAGCGCTTTGCCTGGTACAAGGCTGTATCCGCCAAGCTGTAGGCGGTATCGAAACTTGTTCCCACTGAATTGGCGCTAACGCCAAAACTCGCCGTGATCTGTCGGTTCACGGGACTGCCAAACACGTGAGATGCAATCGCCTCCCGCATGGCTTCCGCAAGGCTCAAGCCTTCCGCGATTTCGCCGGCGGGGATCAGTACCGTAAATTCTTCACCGCCCACTCGCCCGATTATTCCGCTGTCACCGACGATCCTGCGCAGGCAGCCGACTATTCCCTGAATGACCGCATCCCCGGCAGGGTGACCGAACTCGTCATTCACCAGTTTGAAGTGATCTATGTCCAGGACGATCATCACAGCACCGACTTTTTGCAGGGTCTGTACGGATAGATCAATCACGGCGCTACGATTGAGCACTCCCGTCAGGCCATCGTGAGTCGCGCGATATTCGAGCTGGCGGGCCAGTATCTGTAGTTGTGCATTAAGGGTATTCATTTCACGCTCGGCCCGGTCGCTTCGACCAATCAACCGGCGAGTTTCGCGCATCAAACGCTCAAAGTGCGAAGTCATATCGGCAAGCGAGCGCTGGTACGTTTCGGCATCCGCCCCGCTCAGCGCCAACGTCGAGCGAGCGCGCTCAAGCGCATCATTTTCGCTTTTGAACAGATCGGGAGCCGAGTCACCAGAATCCCCAACGGTAGTGACTGGAGCGGTCATTTTTGTCATTACCTCAGGTGGTGATCGAGTGATCATTGAAAATAATGGATTCGAAGTCAGCCTTCAGCTCCTCACCAAATTCAAAAATCGTTTCGTCTTCCTCGTCGTGGTACCAGTTAACTTCAATCCGGTTGCCAGCTTGAGCCGAACGATCAAGCGCATCGAAAATGCTGAACAGCATTTTTGTACTGGAGCTATTGAAATACGCCAACGCGATATTGGTCGTGATCGTCGCGTCTGTACGCCCCTCCAGAAAACTGCGTAGCTGCTGGATGATTGGGGCATAAAAAGCAGCCGCGTTTTCGGGGTAAGACTCGCCTTTTATGGACAGCAGGTTTTGATCGAAACGAAAGTCCACTTCCGGCGATGTTGCGGTTGCGTCAATGTAGAAATTATCCATAACTCTCTCGACTCAAATGATGGCTTTAAGACAAAACAGGGTAGTGTCCGGGTCATCCGCTCTTGGATGAAAGTCAAACTCCAAGGGCGCGCAAGCGTCGCGCGCCATCGTCAAAAAGCCCAGGCCGGCCCCCTTGCTTTCCACTGGAGTTTCCGCCCGTAACGTCACCTTGTAGGCGTGCTTGATCTCTTCAAGTGACATGTTGCGCAAGGGTTCGAGCTTTTCTCGGAGGCGATCAACGTCCGTGGATGCAATGGGATTGGCGCAGAGCATCAGGTGGTGTTCACCTTCTTTGCTTATGCACACCGCGCCCTGACGCAGTACCGATTCATCGGCAACCGTGGTTTGCAGCAAATCCGAGGAGTAATGCAGGATGTTCTGCGAGAGCTCAACAAACGATGAGAACAACTTACGCCGTGTCGGACCACTCACCCCAGAGATTTCAAGTTGCAGTTTCACAACTTCCGCCATCGCTGAAATGATGTGATGCGAGAAATAACCCATGTGGTAAAAAATGACATTCCGTTGCTGGGCCAAATCGAAAAACGTGCAGTCGTGATGCACAGACGCAGGATTAAGCATCATCAGTTCCTAATGCGGGCACAAAAAAGGGTCAAGTCGTCACGACGGGTTTGTTCTCCCTGCCAGGCTGCAAACGTGCGTTGCAACTCTTCGCAGATGAGCGTTGACGATTTATCACGGTGTTCCAGTATGGTTTTGAACGCCTTGCGCTTACCGAAGGCGATTTTTTTCGGGCCACCGATTTGGTCCGTGAGGCCATCAGTGGCAATGAAAATCAGGCTGCCGGGTGGCATGTGAACAGTGCTCACCGTCCACGAGTAGTCCAAACCGCTATCCACATAACCGACGCCGATGCGCTGACCGGCAATGGTTTCAAGTTCGTCGGCATCAGGCTTCAACACATTCAGCGACATCCTGGCCCCGGCAAAACTCAATACGTGAGTAGCCGAATCGAACCAAAAGAAAGCAGCGTCCAGGCCGTCATCCGACTCCGGGGTACCATCCAGTCCATTGACTTGCCCCAGTAGACCTTTGACACCTCGGTTAACGGCAGACAGGAGATGCCCAGGATCGCTCGGGCCTATCTGGGTCAGCGCCTGGGTTAATGAAGAGGAGGCGATCAACGTCATGAAGGCGCCTGGCACGCCGTGACCGGTGCAGTCTGCAATCGCCCCAAACCATCCGGTCGGGTAGGCACAGAAATGATAAAAGTCGCCGCCGACAACATCGCGTGGCTCCCACAGCAATGTCGCGTCATCCAGCGTCAACGCCAAGGCATCACGAGAAGCCCGAAGCATCGCGCGTTGAATGACACTCGCGTATTCAATGCTCTGCATCATCTGGCGGTTCTTTTCAGCTTGCATGGCCGCCACCACCGCCATCAGCTGCAAGCCATTTCCCAAACCGGCGAAGCTGCCGTTTCTCGTCACAATGAAGCCGTCGGCGAGGGCCTTCTCACCATACTCCACCGTCTTGAACGTCAATTCTTCGATGCTCATCTCGGCATCGACGATCAACGGTTCCTTATCCATAAAAGCGATGCAGCTTTTCTTGTCATACAGCTCACGGTGAAACGGTTTGCTCATTTGCGACAAGAAAATGTTGCGGTTTATCAAGCCTACCGGGCGCGAGTCCTCCACCACCGCCAGGCACACGACATCGCGCTGCGCAGTGAAAATTTCCATCACCAGGGTGTTGGTGCTATCCAGGCTGATCGCAGGCGCTTCATTGCATAAATCACCGGCGCACTTGTGGTCTTTTGGCAGCTTGGGATGCATGAAAGTGAAGTGTTCTGCGTTCATAACTGAATCATCGCACCGGGTAAATGCGGGATGATGTCAGGGTGATGTTAAGGTGATATGACAGCGAGGGAGTTGTAGTTCCTCGTTAACAAATGAGAATCCAGAGCTTTTTCCGCTGATTCTGTAGGAGGTTTCTCTTTCTTTGGTAGGATTCATCCTCTTCCAAGAGGATGAATGGATGCCAGCTGTCATTGTCGAAAATGATGAATCTAAGTGGGCGGATCAGACAGGAGAGCATTACCACTTTCCCAAGCAGTACAGAGCGATTCTTACCGAAGGAACCGAGGTGCTGTACTACAAAGGAAAAATGACAAACAAGATTTTTTCGGATCAGCGGCTGAGCACTAAACCTCATTATTTTGGTGTTGCCCGAATTGGGAAAGTCGAAGCAGATAGAAACAGCACAAAAGGTGATTTGTTTGCTGTCATTGAAGGCTTTAGGCCCTTTGAGTCTGCCGTTCCGAACAAGCTTGATGGGGAGTACCTTGAGTCGATTCCTCCAAGACTTAAGGATAATTACTGGCGCAATGGTGTCCGGGCAATTGATCAAGCGGTGTTTGATAGGATCTACGCCTATGCAGTGCTGGAGCCGAACGAGGCCGACGATTTTCGCCTAACCGACGTTGTGCAGGACTTTGAGACTAGAACCACCGGTACCGAGGGGAAACATATCTCATATTTCGGTGTGCGGTATGAGCGCAGTCCAAAGCTTCGGCGTCAGGCAATAGCTATTCATGGGATCAAATGCAAAGCCTGTGATTTTGATTTCGAGAAGGCGTATGGCAAACATGCAAAAGGCTTTATTCATGTACACCACGTGAAGCCCATCTCGGAATACGAGGAAGATCAGGTAGTCGATCCAGCGACCGACCTAATTACGCTATGCGCAAATTGCCACGCGGTTGTTCATAAAAAGCCCGGCGAACTGCTGAGCGTTGAGCAGCTGAAAAGCATCCTCCATGGTCGGTGGGTTTTCGACGACATGGCTTAAGGTAATTCGGTGATGTTAAGCCTATCTTGAAGGTATCTAGAAAATCAGTGGCGATTCGCTAAAGAAAATGGGGAGTAGATCAATCGCTCTATCTCTAAACAAAAGCCCGTCATTCCAGGCTATGTATAAACGAACCGAGGATGGTTCTAAGCAAACGCCCGGACTTGTGCGGGGCATTTTTTCATACGACCGACAAAAAAAATCCTACAGACAACAGCGGCTCTTCTTTTGGTCGATCCTACGAAAGCTAATTCACCGAATGCCTCGAAGACTGAACTGACTCCCAAACCTTCCGCCACCAAGGCTTAACCACGGGTACCCGCCGCCGCGTGCGATTGAGCAACAGATAAGGCATATCCCGCAGCCGAATCCAGCCTTCATCCTGCCAATGCAACAGGCTCAGCGACATCTCCGGCCAATCCAACAAGCTCAACATCGGTCGATCTGGATTCTTTGATCGTCCCGCATCGCGCAACGCAGGGACCACTTGATGAGTCAGCCACTCGCGCAGCAACCGATTGCCCGGCGCGTAGTGATAGACCAGCAACGCATACACGCCTGATTCACTGAGCAGCAGTCGCTTTTCCGGTTGGCCGTGGTAGTCGATCAGTAATGTGTGCCGCTGATCTTCATCCAGTTTACTAACTACGCGATCACTCAGATGGAATCCCATTAATCGGCCCAAGTCGCGGGCGCAGAACCATGGCTGATTTTCTAGGAGGAGGGCGTGAAGAGTAAGGTTTTGGCGGACAAAGACTGTGGTGGCGAACGGATCAGGCATGACCGATCTCCGTAGGCGCTGGAAAGCAGGGTGCTTTTTGAGTGGGCATATCATTTCCTCTACGAATGAAGTGGGCAGAGCCAAGCCCGACGTAGAGGAGGTAAGAAATCCCAACAGCAGACTTTTTCATGCAAGGTCGCGCATTTGTCTCTGGGACAACACGCGGTTTGTGTGAATAAGTCAGCTTCTACGTTGGGCGTTTCTTAGGCACCTGCGATGGAGCTTAGAGGCGCTTTGATTGGGCCGCAACGCGGAAGCAGCTGTAAGTGTTGTAGGAGTTTTAGCGTCGTGGCGTAGGGATGAATAAAGGTTTTTTCACGGAGCCCCGGGAACCACAGCGAACACCGTATCTGTAGGAACCGGCTTGCTGGCGATAGCGGTGTGTCAGTCAACAAAAACGTCGAATGACGCACCGCTATCGCCAGCAAGCCGGTTCCTACAAAGGGTTGTGTCTACGCTGAAAATGGAGCAGTAAAAGCCGTGCAATAAAAAGCCCCGATTAGATCGGGGCTTGCTGGTTTTCGTTTAGCCTCAGGAGTTAATCCCAGCTAAGCGCACCACCGGTTTGGTATTCAATAACGCGCGTCTCAAAGAAATTCTTCTCTTTCTTCAAGTCCATAATCTCGCTCATCCAAGGGAACGGGTTAGTCGTCCCTGGATACTCTTCCTTCAACCCAATCTGCGACAAACGACGGTTAGCGATGAACTTCAGGTAGTCCTCCATCATCGCCGCGTTCATGCCCAACACGCCGCGAGGCATGGTGTCACGCGCATATTCGATCTCCAGCTGAGTCCCCTGCAGAATCATCTGCGAAGCCTCTTCCTTCATCTCGGCATCCCACAAGTGCGGGTTTTCGATTTTGATCTGGTTGATCACGTCGATGCCGAAGTTCAGGTGCATGGATTCGTCGCGCAGGATGTATTGGAACTGCTCGGCGACGCCGGTCATTTTGTTGCGGCGGCCCATGGAGAGGATCTGGGTGAAGCCGCAGTAGAAGAAGATGCCTTCCAGAACGCAGTAGTAGGCGATCAGGTTGCGCAGCAACTCTTTGTCGGTTTCGACGGTGCCGGTTTCGAACTTTGGATCGGAGATCGAGCGGGTGTATTTGAGGCCCCAGGTGGCTTTTTTCGCGACCGATGGGATCTCGTGGTACATGTTGAAGATCTCGCCTTCATCCATGGCCAACGATTCGATGCAGTACTGGTAGGCGTGGGTGTGGATCGCCTCTTCGAAGGCCTGGCGCAGGATGTACTGGCGGCATTCCGGGTTGGTGATCAGGCGGTACACGGCCAGGACCAGGTTGTTGGCAACCAGGGAGTCGGCGGTGGAGAAGAAGCCGAGGTTGCGCATGACGATGCGGCGCTCGTCGTCGGTCAGGCCTTCCGGGTCTTTCCAGAGGGCGATGTCGGCGGTCATGTTGACTTCTTGCGGCATCCAGTGGTTTGCGCAGCCGTCCAGGTATTTCTGCCAGGCCCAGTCGTACTTGAAAGGTACGAGTTGGTTGAGGTCGGCGCGGCAGTTGATCATGCGCTTTTCGTCGACGGCGACACGGGCGGAGGCGCCTTCGAGTTCGGCGAGGCCTTCGGCGATGTCGAGGTTGTCCAGGGCAGCCTTGGCGCGAGCGATGGCGGCGGAGTCGGACGCGGTCACAGCGCGAGCTTCTTGAGCGGCAACACCACCAGCGGTGTCGAGGCGGTCCATGTTGGCTTCAGTCGCGTGGCCGGCGTTGGCGCCTTTTACCACGGTCTCGCCGCTGTCTTCTTTGTCGAATTCGTCCCAGCTCAGCATGACGTGTCGTCTCCTGCGTGAGGGCCAGATGCCCGTGTGATGGTTTTTCACACGGTCGGTCTGACCGCGTTGGATCTATAGAAATATCGTTTTTTGCAACAGCTATACGCAGGCATCAAACAGAATTTTGTACGGGTATTCCGAAGCCGCTGATGGGCGCAGATAGCGTGAACAGTTCTGCGTGGGCTTCAGACTGGCTTTTGACCCCTGTAAGGGAATATTGCAGGCCCGTTTAAGCCGGCATTATAGGGAAATTTTTGCGGCCGTGGTGGGGCGAATCCGCGCATGGAACGGTCGAGAAGGAGGGTTTTTCGGTCGGAGCGAGGGTTTACAGGGCTTTGGCTGGATATCGCGGGTGAAGATTTTTTTTCTTAAATTTTGACGTGCTACTTATTTGTTCAAAAAATAGCCAGAAAATCGGCTTTTTCACTACATCTTGTGTTTTGAGTCGGTTTTCGACGCTGCCAGACACAACTAAGCCCGACCGAAGCCGGGCTGTCAGTCACGCTCGATGATCAGCTCAGGCGAGCTGCACCCACGTGGTCTGCACCATCGGCAGCAACTTTGGCTGCACCGGTGTGATCGCTACCGTCAGCGGCGACTTTGGCGGCGCCAGTGTGATCAAAACCATCGGAAGCGAGTTTGGCTGCACCGACGTGATCGGCACCATCGGCGGCGACTTTGGCCGAGCCGGTGTGGTCGTAACCGTCAGAAGCGACAGCCGCTTCGGTGGTGAAAGCTGCCGAACCCGTTTGGTCGTAACCGTCGGCGGCGAAGGTGTTGGCGGCCAGGACAGACAAGGTCAGGGCGAGGATCAGTTTGGTTTTCATGGTAGTGGCTCCAGTTTCGTTGGCGTTGTGTGCCTTGGTATGGAATTCATACTACGCCTACTAATTTGATAAAAAAGCGCAAATAAACGCTTAAATCTATCTTATAAATCGATCTATACGGTTCGGCGCTTCATCTGCCTTGAACAGCGGGGCGGGTGGGTCGAACCGTTAAGAGGGAGTGCGGGTGATTAGCCGTTAGAGCAGCCGTTACCCATGATGCTGTAGCGCAGAATGTGGCGTTGGCCTTTGGAGTCGTCGTATTCCATTTTCACGGGGACCACTTCGCACACATTGGGGACTTCGCTCATGGAGATAACTTTGGCGATGTCCAGGTGAGTGGAGTACGTGTATTCCTCGATGGCCGGTTGTTGCTGTGCGACATCAGTCGGGACCTCGTCGGCCATGGCGGTTGCGCACAGGCTGGAGAGGGCCAGAACTAATAAAGCTTTCATTTCGGTTTTACCTTTTAGAGGTCGAGTGGGGTCACGCAACCTTTTTGGGGTTGCGTGTGGAACTTGATTACCGGTGTTTTTTGATTAACTGCCTTCGTGGGGGCTGCAACTTGGTTAATCAGGGTTTGCCTTGTTGGCGAGGCTGATTTTAGGCGTGGGGGTTGCGTTCATATAGGTGGGGTTTTGATAAACACCTTTGACAGATTTCGTAACAATCGCGGAATAGCATTCGTAATGGCCGGCTCGCCGGCGATCGTTCGTCGTGGTTTTTCAGGTAGACCGCGTTATCGTTCTTCGCGGGCAAGCCATGCTCCTACAGGGTTTTGCGCATGTTCCGGCGGCGCATTCCGGGCTTATCAGGATAATTAGTAGGGGCTTGTTACTACCATCGTCGAATGGTTCTATAGCCCCGGCCCGGCTACAACTGGGGTCATACAAAAACAACTATTCCACCGAGGTAAGAAAGATGAGTGCGGCTTCTCTGTATCCCGTTCGTCCCGAGGTAGCGGCCAACACGCTCACTGACGAGGCAACCTACAAAGCCATGTACCAGCAGTCCGTCGTCAACCCGGACGGATTCTGGCGCGAGCAAGCCAAGCGCCTCGACTGGATCAAGCCTTTCACCACGGTGAAGCAGACGTCCTTCGACGATCACCATGTCGACATCAAATGGTTCGCCGACGGCACCCTGAACGTTTCCTACAACTGCCTCGACCGTCATCTGGCCGAGCGCGGCGATCAAGTCGCGATCATTTGGGAAGGGGATGACCCTGCCGAAAGCCGCAACATCACCTACCGCGAGCTGCACGAACAAGTCTGCAAGTTCGCCAACGCCTTGCGCGGCCAGGATGTGCACCGCGGCGACGTGGTGACTATCTATATGCCGATGATCCCCGAAGCTGTGGTCGCCATGCTGGCCTGCACCCGGATCGGCGCGATTCACTCGGTGGTGTTCGGTGGTTTCTCGCCGGAAGCCCTGGCCGGTCGCATCATCGACTGCAAATCCAAAGTGGTGATCACCGCTGACGAAGGCGTTCGTGCCGGCAAGAAGATTCCGCTCAAGACCAACGTCGACGACGCGCTGACCAACCCGGAAACCAGCAGCATCCAGAAAGTCATCGTGTGCAAGCGCACCGGTGGCGACATCAAGTGGAACCAGCATCGCGACATCTGGTACGAAGACCTGATGAAAGTGGCGGGCAGTGTCTGCGCGCCGAAAGAGATGGGCGCCGAAGAAGCGCTGTTCATCCTTTACACCTCGGGTTCCACCGGCAAGCCTAAAGGCGTGCAGCACACCACCGGCGGTTACCTGCTTTACGCGGCCATGACCCATGAGCGCGTGTTCGACTACCGTCCGGGCGAAATCTATTGGTGCACCGCCGACGTCGGCTGGGTCACTGGCCACACTTATATTGTCTACGGCCCGCTGGCGAACGGCGCGACCACCGTGCTGTTCGAAGGCGTGCCGAACTATCCGGACATCACCCGGGTGGCGAAGATCGTCGACAAGCACAAGGTCAATATCCTCTACACCGCGCCGACCGCGATCCGCGCGATGATGGCGTCGGGCAAGGCCGCTGTTGAAGGCGCTGATGGCAGCAGCTTGCGTCTGCTGGGTTCGGTCGGTGAGCCGATTAACCCGGAAGCGTGGGATTGGTACTACAAGAACGTCGGTCAGTCCCGTTGCCCGATCGTCGACACCTGGTGGCAGACCGAAACCGGCGGCAACATGATGAGCCCTTTGCCGGGCGCTCACGGCCTCAAGCCGGGTTCGGCGGCACGTCCGTTCTTCGGCGTGGTGCCGGCGCTGGTGGACAACCTGGGCAACATCCTCGAAGGCGTTGCCGAGGGCAACCTGGTGATCCTCGATTCGTGGCCAGGCCAGGCGCGCACGCTGTATGGCGACCATGACCGCTTCGTCGACACCTACTTCAAGACCTTCCGCGGCATGTACTTCACCGGTGACGGTGCGCGTCGTGACGAGGACGGTTACTACTGGATTACCGGTCGCGTGGATGACGTGCTCAACGTGTCCGGCCACCGTATGGGTACCGCTGAGATCGAAAGTGCGATGGTTGCACACCCGAAAGTCGCCGAGGCTGCCGTCGTCGGTGTGCCGCACGACATCAAGGGGCAGGGCATTTATGTCTATGTCACGTTGATTGCTGGCGAAGAGACAAGCGAGCAATTGCGTCTGGAGCTGAAGAACTGGGTGCGCAAAGAAATCGGCCCGATTGCTTCGCCGGATGTGATTCAGTGGGCGCCGGGGCTGCCGAAAACGCGGTCGGGCAAGATCATGCGCCGGATTCTGCGCAAGATTGCGACCGCTGAGTACGATGGGTTGGGGGATATTTCGACTCTGGCGGATCCGGGTGTGGTGCAGCATTTGATTGATACGCATAAGACGATGAATGTTGCGTAAGTAGCGTTCCGAGTCATCGAAGCCCTGCCAGATGTTGAGTCTGGTGGGGCTTTTTTTGTCTGCGAGTTTTGTGTTGGCTGACCGGGACCCATCGCGGGCAAGCCCGCTCCCACAGGGATTTGTGGTGTGCATGCGATCTGAACCCGTCCCCGAAACCTGTGGGAGCAACTGTCTTCACCCTGCCATTCGTCATCGCCATTCGGTGCCGTCTCTCAGCATGGCATTCAGTCTGATCAGTAATATTCGCATGCAGGCGATGAGCGCGACTTTCGCGCTCTTGCCTCGCGCCCGAAGAGCGTCATAGCGTGCTTTAAAGTCAGCTTGATAGCGGATCACCACCCAGCAGGACATGTAAAGCGCACGCCTCACACGGGCTCTTCCTCCATAGATTTGGCGTTTCCCGCTGTGATTGCCGCTGTCATCGTTGCAGGGTGCAATTCCTGCCAGTGCGGCGATCTCACGACGGTCAAGCTTGCCCAATTCGGGCAGGTAAACCAGCAAACTGGCAGTGGCGACCGTGCCGATACCTTTAACAGAGATGAGCCGCTCGGTTTTTTCTGCGTCCAGGTCGTGCATGCTCTGGTGGATGGTTTTATCGAGCTGCTTGATCTGAACTTGCAGATAATGAATATGGCCTTTGATTGCCGCCACAACAGCGGGTAGCTGAGCCTGCTGAAGCCGGCGCTTATTGTCGTCCCGTTGCTGTACGAAGTGCTCGCGTTGCTGAACCAGCTCGCGCAACGCTTCACGCTCAGGCGAAATGACCTTGTCGCCGTCCATCTTCAAGACCTCGGCGAAATCGGCCAACACAGCTGCATCGATCAGATCGGTCTTGGCATTTTTGCCCATCGCCACGGCGAAAGCCCTGGCCCGGCGAGGATTGATCCTGAGGACATTGAAGTTGGCACCTAGCAATGCGGCCATGACCTTGCGTTCGTAGCCTCCCGTGGCCTCCAGCAGAACTCGGCCAACCTCGTACTGGCTCAAGCGCTGAAGAAGCTCAACACAGCCTTCTGAGGTGTTTGAAAGCTCAAAACCTTCACCGTCTGGTTGAACCCAAACAACGAGGTTTGATTTGGAGATATCGATGCCGACCCAGGAAATCATGGCAAAACCCTCTTACACTCAGGAGTGAGAGTGCTCTGGCTTTGCCCACGCTTGTGATTTCGAGTGGCTGCTCGTCCAACTGTTCGGGCTTATGGGCCAGAGTGGAAAGGTGAATGGCAGCTTGGCTCCCACACGTGCTTTAAGCACCGCGGACTCACAGCTTGCCATTCACCCCTCTCACCCCAGAGCTTATTCCTAGATCTAGACACAAGCGGGCTTGCCCGCGATGGCGATCTGTCAGGCGCTAAATAAACAACGCCCAATAATTATCGGCTTCATCTGTAGTCCATTTCCCACTGTTACCCGCCACCCTTCAAGTAACTGAATGTGTAACCGCTAGCGCCGATACGGGGTATTGAGAAACGCCATAAGCCCGCAACGGTGCATTTCAGCTCGGCAAAAAAATAAGAACCCACGCTACGCTTGCCGGATTAGAAGGCTTTGCCAATAATAGGCCCGCAACTTGCAATAAAGATCGGTTCACTGTCTTTTGCTCTTGCATGAAATTGCAAGGCTGTCAACGTGCCCAATCGGCTTTCTCGGTGCTTCTGTAATTTGTTGTCGCATTGAAGAAATATCGGCTTCGGGCCTGTCGTTAGAATGCCGATCACTCGCTCGTCGTTGCTCGCGTTGAAAACAACGCCGGTTTCCCAGGACGCAGCAACCGCTTTCCGGTTTTATTCATTCGCATATTGGGCTGTTGCTCACTCTGCCGTTTTAGCCCTTTACCGATGGAGTCCCGACATGAAGAAACTCGTGCTGCTTGGCGCCCTGGCACTGTCCGTGCTGTCCCTGCCAACCTTCGCCGATGAAAAGCCTCTGAAAATTGGTATCGAAGCGGCATACCCTCCGTTCGCTTCCAAAGCACCGGACGGCAGCATCGTTGGTTTCGACTACGACATCGGCAACGCCCTGTGCGAAGAGATGAAGGTCAAGTGCACCTGGGTCGAGCAAGAGTTCGACGGTCTGATCCCAGCACTGAAAGTGCGCAAGATCGACGCGATCCTGTCGTCCATGTCGATCACTGAAGACCGCAAGAAGTCCGTGGACTTCACCAACAAGTACTACAACACCCCGGCCCGCCTGGTCATGAAGGCCGGCACTCAAGTCAGCGAAGGCCTGACCGAGCTGAAGGGCAAGAACATCGGCGTGCAACGTGGTTCGATCCATGAGCGTTTCGCCCGCGAAGTCCTGGCCCCGCTGGGTGCCGAGATCAAGCCTTACGGTTCGCAGAACGAAATCTACCTCGACGTGGCTGCCGGTCGCCTCGACGGCACCGTGGCAGACGCTACGCTGCTGGATGACGGTTTCCTGAAAACCGACGCCGGCAAAGGTTTTGCCTTCGTTGGCCCGGCCTTCACCGACGTCAAATACTTCGGCGACGGCGTAGGTATCGCGGTTCGCAAGGGTGACGCGCTGAAAGACAAGATCAACACCGCGATCACCGCCATTCGCGAGAACGGCAAATACAAACAAATCCAGGACAAGTACTTCGCCTTCGATATCTACGGCAAGTAACACGTCCAGGCGACAAGTCCGAAATGGCGCAAGCAACAGGATCACTGAGGTTTGCGCCATTTTTTCATCCCAACTTTCGAGGACCTGAATCATGTTGAAAGGCTACGGGGCTGTCATCCTCGATGGCGCATGGCTCACGCTTCAGCTCGCCTTGTCGTCCATGGCCCTGGCCATCCTTCTGGGTCTGATCGGCGTTGCGCTGCGTCTTTCCCCGGTGCGCTGGCTGGCCTGGCTGGGCGATCTGTATTCCACGGTCATCCGCGGGATTCCCGACCTGGTGCTGATCCTGCTGATTTTCTACGGTGGTCAGGACCTGCTAAACCGCGTGGCTCCGATGCTGGGCTATGACGATTACATCGACCTGAACCCGTTGGCCGCCGGTATCGGCACCCTGGGTTTCATCTTCGGTGCGTACCTGTCGGAAACCTTCCGTGGCGCGTTCATGGCGATCCCGAAGGGGCAGGCAGAAGCCGGCATGGCGTACGGCATGAGCAGTTTTCAGGTGTTCTTCCGGGTGTTGGTGCCGCAGATGATTCGCCTGGCGATTCCGGGCTTCACCAACAACTGGCTGGTATTGACCAAGGCGACCGCGCTGATTTCGGTGGTGGGTCTGCAAGACATGATGTTCAAGGCCAAGCAGGCGGCAGACGCTACCCGCGAGCCTTTCACCTTCTTCCTCGCAGTGGCGGCGATGTACCTGGTGATCACCAGTGTCTCGTTGCTGGCATTGCGTCACCTTGAGAAGCGCTACTCGGTAGGCGTAAGGGCGGCTGATCTATGATCTTCGACTACAACGTCATTTGGGAGGCCTTGCCGCTGTACTTCGGCGGCCTGGTGACCACCCTCAAATTGCTCGCGCTGTCGCTGTTTTTCGGTCTGCTGGCGGCCTTGCCGCTGGGGCTGATGCGCGTCTCGAAGAACGCAGCCGTCAACATGACTGCCTGGCTCTTCACCTACGTGATCCGCGGCACGCCGATGCTGGTGCAGCTGTTTTTGATCTACTACGGGCTGGCGCAATTCGAAGCGGTACGTGAAAGCTTCTTGTGGCCGTGGCTGTCCAGCGCAACATTCTGTGCGTGCCTGGCCTTCGCGATCAACACCAGCGCCTACACCGCTGAAATCATCGCCGGCAGCCTGCGCGCTACGCCGAACGGTGAGATCGAAGCGGCCAAGGCCATGGGCATGTCGCGCTTCAAGATGTACAAACGCATCCTGCTGCCGTCGGCCCTGCGCCGGGCGCTGCCGCAGTACAGCAACGAAGTGATCATGATGCTGCAGACCACCAGTCTGGCGTCCATCGTGACTCTGATCGACATCACCGGTGCCGCGCGCACGGTCAACGCTCAGTTTTACTTGCCTTTCGAAGCGTACATCACGGCGGGTGTGTTCTATCTCTGCCTGACCTTCATTCTGGTGAAGCTGTTCAAACTGGCCGAGCGCCGCTGGCTGGGCTACCTGGCCCCGCGGAAGCACTGATATGGAACGCATCGATCACGCATTGCCGTGGAGCCACCTGGGCAGTGAACGCCAGATTTCGGTGTTCCGCTTCGGCAGCGGTGAACGCAAGGCCTACATCCAGGCCAGCCTGCACGCCGATGAGTTGCCGGGCATGCGCACGGCCTGGGAGCTGAAAAAGCGCCTGGCCGAACTCGAAGCCCAAGGCTTGCTCAACGGTGTGATCGAGCTGGTGCCGGTGGCCAATCCACTGGGCCTCGGTCAATTGCTGCAAGGCAATCATCAAGGGCGTTTTGAAGCGGGCAGCGGCAAGAACTTCAACCGGGACTTCGTCGAGCTGAGCGCGCCAGTGGCCGCGGAGCTGGAAGGGCACCTGGGTGATGATCCGCACGCCAATATCCGCTTGATCCGTCAGGCCATGAGCGATCACCTGGCGGCATTGCCAGAGGCAAGCAGCCAGCTGCAAGGCATGCAGCGCGTTTTGCTCAGCCATGCCTGCACTGCCGATGTCGTGCTGGATCTGCATTGCGACGCCGAAGCAGCGCTGCACATGTACGCTTTGCCGCAACACTGGCCGCAATGGCGTTCGCTCGCCGCTCACCTGAATGTGAAAGTGGGGCTGCTGGCGGAAGATTCCGGCGGCAGCTCCTTTGACGAAGCCTGTTCGCTGCCGTGGCTGCGTCTGTCGCGTCAGTTCCCGGACGCGCAGATTCCACTGGCCTGCCTGGCGACTACCATTGAATTAGGTGGTCAGGCCGATACCGGTCGCGCTGAAGCCTGCGCTTACGCTGAAGGCATTCTCGCTTTCCTCGCCGAGCAAGGCTTGATCAGCGGCGAATGGCCGAAACCTGCGCAGGACGCGTGCGAAGGCATGCCGTTCGAAGGCACCGAATTGCTGTTCGCGCCGCATCCGGGCGTGATCAGTTTCTTGCGTAAACCCGGTGAGTGGATCGAAGCCGGCGACGAGATTTTCGAAGTGATCGATCCGTTATCGGATCGGGTCAGCACGGTGTGTGCTGGTACGTCCGGGGTGCTGTTTGCCATTGAACGGCTGCGTTATGCCCAACCCGGTTTCTGGCTGGCCAAGGTGGCGGGGCGCGAAGCGCTGCGTCACGGGCGCTTGCTCAACGACTGACTGACTGTTTTTGTGAGAACCGACCGCATGTACAAACTTGAAGTCCAAGACCTGCATAAACGCTATGGCAGTCACGAAGTGCTCAAGGGCGTGTCCCTGAAAGCGGCGGCTGGCGATGTGATCAGCATCATCGGCTCCAGTGGCTCCGGCAAAAGTACCTTCCTGCGCTGCATCAACCTGCTGGAGCAGCCGCACGCGGGCAGGATTCTGCTCAACAACGAAGAGCTGAAACTGGTGGCGAACAAGGACGGCGCGATGAAAGCGGCCGATCCGAAACAGCTGCAACGCATGCGTTCGCGCCTGTCGATGGTGTTCCAGCATTTCAACCTGTGGTCGCACATGACCGCGTTGGAAAACATCATGGAAGCGCCGGTCCACGTGCTCGGCATGTCCAAGGCTGAAGCTCGCGAAAAAGCCGAGCACTACCTGAACAAGGTCGGCGTGGCGCATCGCAAAGATGCTTACCCAGGCCATATGTCCGGCGGCGAGCAGCAGCGCGTGGCGATTGCCCGTGCACTGGCGATGGAACCTGAGGTGATGCTGTTTGACGAACCGACTTCGGCGCTCGACCCGGAACTGGTCGGCGACGTGCTGAAAGTCATGCAGGCCCTGGCCCTCGAAGGCCGGACCATGGTGGTGGTCACGCACGAAATGGGCTTTGCCCGTGAAGTGTCGAACCAGCTGGTGTTCCTGCACAAAGGTGTCGTTGAAGAAAGTGGGAACCCGCGTGAGGTGCTGGTCAATCCACAGTCCGAGCGTCTGCAACAATTCCTCTCGGGCAGCCTGAAGTAAACCGAACTCCCGTTGCGCACCGGGATAGTGCATGCTTCGCAACCTGAAGGCCGGCTCCGATCCCTGTGGGAGCTGGCTTGCCAGCGATAGCGGTATGTCTGCACCAGAGATGTTATCTGACCCACCGCTATCGCTGGCAAGCCAGCTCCCACATTTAGATCTCTGTTGGTTTTGAGATTTGCGTTCATTTACGGGCTAGCATTGGCCCATGCCTTCATCACTGTTTTCGTTTCGGATTGCCCGCCATGACTGCCCATCGAATTGGTTTCCTGATTTGGCCCAGCACTAAAGCACTGACGCTTGCGCTGGCTGAGGAGGCCTTGCGTGTTGCCCAGCGTGTGCATCCGGACGTTGTCTACGAACTGTCGTTTTTGCAGGCCGAACCGCCGACTGAAGGCGCCTGGCAATTGCCGGGTGAACCGTGGGCCGGCAAGCTCGAAAACTTCCAGAAACTGTTCCTGCTCGCCGATGAGCCGCCGACCACACTCGCGCCGGCGCTCAGCAGTTCGCTGAAACAACTGGTACGCGCCGGTTGCGTGATCGGTGGTCTGTCGGCCGGTGTCTACCCGTTGGCGCAACTCGGTTTGCTCGATGGTTATCGCGCTGCCGTGCACTGGCGCTGGCAGGACGATTTCGCCGAGCGTTTCCCGAAAGTCATCGCCACCAGTCATCTGTTCGACTGGGATCGCGATCGCCTGACCGCGTGCGGCGGCCTGTCGGTGCTCGATCTGTTGTTGGCAGTGCTGGCCCGTGATCACGGTGCCGAACTGGCCGGTGCCGTGTCCGAAGAGCTGGTGGTCGAGCGCATCCGCGAAGGCGGCGAGCGCCAACGCATTCCGCTGCAGAATCGCCTCGGTTCCAGCCATCCGAAGCTCACCCAGGCGGTGTTGCTGATGGAAGCCAATATCGAAGAACCGCTGACCACCGACGAAATCGCCCAGCATGTGTGCGTGTCCCGTCGGCAGTTGGAGCGCATCTTCAAGCAATACCTCAACCGCGTGCCGAGCCAGTACTACCTGGAACTGCGGCTGAACAAGGCCCGGCAAATGCTGATGCAAACCAGCAAGTCGATCATCCAGATCGGCCTGTCGTGTGGCTTCTCCTCGGGGCCGCATTTCTCCAGCGCCTACCGCAACTTCTTCGGCGCCACGCCGCGGGAAGATCGCAACCAGCGGCGCAGCAGCAGTCCGTTCGAGTTGTCGTCGGTGCCTTCCGAGCGCGGTTGAGCTACTCGTCGATCTCGGAACCTTCAGAGGTGGACACCTGCATTTCACCTCGATCGATTACTTCTTCGACACCAAAATCCACGCCGGTTTGTTCGAAGTAACTGATCAGGCGTGACAGGCTCTCTTCCGAAAACGGATTGCCTCTGAGCGTGATGTTTTCTGCAATTTCTACCGGCAGTTCCATCAGGTCGCTGGAAAGCTCCGTGATTGCGTTGTTGCTCAAGTCTGACCAATCCAGTTCGGACAGATGAAACAGGCCCTTGGGTATTTCCGTGATGCCTGTTTCGTGGAGCAGGATGGTTGAGAGCCCCGGCATCTGACTCAGATCAGGTGTTTGCCCCAACGGGTTGAAGCCCAGATCCAGATAGTCGAGCTGTTCCATTCCTGCCAGCGCTTTTACCGACTCCGCAGACAAACCGATGCGGCAACTGTTAAACGATAGCGACCGCAGTTGACCCATCTTGAACACTGCATCGGGAATATTGCCCAGGTCGCAATCACGCAGCCGAAGGCGTTTCAGTTTGGGGAAGGACTCCAGGAAACGCCCGATGCGCGTCACACCATCGGCGCTCTCTAGTACGAGTGACGAGACATGACTGAAGTCGGCGCTCAGGGTGGGCAGCTCCCCGTTTACAACGGGGCGTATGTTGAGTTCAAAGGTGGGTTCAAGCACTTCATTGAAGTCGTCCATATCGCTGTCGTGCCGCCAGCATCGCTCCAGCACTTGCATGATTTCGTCGCGGTTGGCGTGCTCGGTAAATAGCTGGTAGGCATTGAACGGTTCGCCCGTCAGCGGGTGCAGAGGTGGCACGTCGGCTGTCCAGGCCGCCAGATCGTTGCTCAGTTGAGTGAGTTCCGCTTCCAGATTTGTCAGCTCGATGCGGCCATCTTCCAGTGTGCCGGGCAATTCGTAGACGAAATCGCTGGCCTGCTCGACTTCCAGATTCGGGTAGAGCGCCCTGACTCTCTCTATATCCGTGTCGGGGGCATGCACGCCCAAATCGTAAGAGGTTTCGAAGTATTGTTGCTTGATGAGTTCGCGTGTCTGGAGGGTGAGCGGATTGTTTGAAAGATGCACCCCGCGCTTGTCGTAGAGCACGCTGGTGAACAACCCGTCAGGTAACTCGGTGATCCGGTTGTTCATCAGTAAGAGGGTGTTGAGCCGGGGGTGTTTCAGGGCGCCGGCGGGCATTTCAGTCAGGCCTGTTTCACTCAGGTCCAGATGCATCAGTTCAGGCATGGCTTCGATGTCGGGTAGCGCATCAAACGGATTGCGGAACAGGTCCAGCATCGCCAGTTTTTTCAAGGAGGACAGTTTTGACCAGGCCATGGCGTCAAACCTGATACCGCAATCGCTGAGCAACAGCGTATCGAGGTTTGCCATTTGGGGGATGGCGTCGGGCAGGGTGGTCAGGGAGATGCGGCGCAAATCGAGACGACGAAGGTTTTTGAAGTGTTGCAGGAAACCGTGAAGTCCGTGCTCTGCCTGCCTACCTTCAAGGGCAAGTAACGACACGTGACTGAAGTCGGCCGTCAGTGCCGGCAGGTCGCCCAGTATCGGCTCCTCGAAGCGCAGCACATACCGGACACTGTTTTCCGGCGCATCCAGGTCTCGGTCTGATTGCCGGCGCCAGCTGCGCTGGATTTCCTGAGCCAGTAGCCGGCGATTGTGCTGTTCGGCCTGGCGCCCCAGATCGCTGAGTGCCAGACCGGTTTCTGGATGAACGACAGGTGCATCGTTGATCCAGGTGTTCAGCTCTTGATGCAGTCGACCCAGTTCGTTATGCAAGCGAGCAAGCTCAATGCGAGCGCCATCGGGGTGACGCTGTAAATCGGCGACCACGGTCCGCAGTTCCTCTTGGGTCAGGCCGGGATAAACCTCGCGAACCCGTTCATCGAGCGTAGGTGAATTGGGGTGATTGCGGCTGTAACCCTCTGATCCTCCAGGCAGGCGCATGGTGGTGGGATCGTAGAAGGGCTTTCGGTGAGGATATTTTGCAAACAGCTTGCGTAATTGCGGTTGGTTCAGGGCATGTTCCGCGATGCGCCGTTTGAGGCGTTGGCCATCGTCAATGGAGAGGCCCAACCGGTCACGTTCTGTTTTCGGTAATGCTTGCAGTATGGCGGTGTAAAAGTCGCCGGGCAGGTCGCTATCCTCATAAGCCCGGTAGGTGCCGTCGTCACCGCGCACCAACGTTTTGACGAGGGGCGCATTGGCTTGGCCAATGCTGTCGTGCAGCACTCCGTCATGGGAATAATCCCTCACTTCGATGCGCAGGGTATCGGGCCAATGGGGCAGCGATTCCAGGCTGTGCAGCGCCAGACGATAGGTGTCTGCGGTTTCCAGCGAATCAGAATAAAGTCCCTCGTGGGCACGGCTCGCCCGTACAGCTTCCATGGCTTTGTGCGCGACATCCTTGAGGCGCTGGGGCACACGACCGTTGTGCAGTTGCAGCAGTTCTGAGCCAGTTGCATTGCTCACCAGTTCTTGCGCGATGTCTGTAGGTAGCCCCGACACCTCGCCGAGCAGTAGCTGGGTCTGGCGATCATGGGTTCTTTCAAGTTCTCCATAGCGAGATTCGAACAGCGATAGGCGATGGGTCAGGGCCTCATAGTGATCGGGGTCCGGGCTGCCGATCTGCTCGCTAAGCGTCTGGATATCCCGATCGATTTTGAAGCGCTTGATCACGTCGGTCAGCAGTGACGGCGGTGGCAGGTTGTCGACATGCATCTCGCGCAACATGTTCTCGTGATAACCGCTGATACGCAGGATCTGCTCGCGCTCTTCGCTGGAGAGCGATTCGACGCTATGGCCGATTCGGCGCATGACGGTTTCCCGGTCCCAGCTCAGCGGTTGTTCGAGTCGGGTCTGCCATGCACCGTGGCCGTTGTGCCGCAGAAGCGGTTGATAAGCCTCGGCGCGCTGCGGGTGCTGAATCTGAAATTGACCGGTCTCGCCGTTGCGTTTTACCGCATAGAGCTTGTCTTCAATGGGGAGGAGGGTTTTGCCTTCATGCCGGTAGAGGCCGAGGTGGTCGGGTTTGGCTGTTGTCGGCAGGTTGGTGGAGTGCTCGTAGGGCGACAAGTCCGGCTTCCAGTAGCGGGTTTTTCCATCGGTGCTCATGACCGGTGCGAGCTTGTCAAAAAACCTCAGCGTTTCCCGGGACAGCAGCGGTTTGACTTCCCCCATGACGATGGCACCGCCCACGGCGAATGTCCCCAATTGAACGGCCGACTCGAGGACCCCCATCAGGTGTCCGAACGCTTCCTTTTTCAACCCTTCGGCCCAATCCACGATGCCCTCGAAGGTTTCGTCGAGCGCCTGGTAGGCCATATAGGCCAGCGTTAGTTCACCGAGGAACGGTACAAAGGGCAGGGCAACGAAGGCGGCTACTTCAAGAATCGTCGAGGCGATTTTGCTGAAGGCGTCCCACTGTGCCCATCGCGCGTTCCTGTCTGCGTTGGCGGTGGAGATGGCGATAGTGCGCGCATCATTGAGGATTTTGTCCAGTTGCCGTTGATAGAGGGACCACAGACCGATTTTGAGGGTGCCCACCGAAAACTGCAGGTTGGGTTTGTCGATGGGCGTATCCCGCCAACTGGGCGTTGGGTCACCGTGTTGGCGCTGATGCCAGGTCACGGTGCTGAGGCGGTGGTTGAGGTCGGCGAAAAAATGGCCTCGTTCCTGGTGATCGACGAAACGACTGAAAAACTGTTGATAGGCAGGCGAACGCAACTTGTGGGTCAGTTCTTTCATGAACGCCAGCGTATCGGGGTACTGCTTGACGGGATGCTCGGGGTCATCCGGGATGTAGACCACGATCGGCGATACCTCGCGCGTGCGCTCAAGGTCGGGAGCAAAAATGACAATGCCGGTCAGCGCCGAAGACATCATCGTCAAGTCATGACAATGCAGTCGCTCCCCGTTCAGCGTCATGCTCGGGCGTCCTTCCAGCAGATCAAGAATCCGCTCGCAGGCATCCTGATCCAGGTCTTGCCGGAGCTGCCCAAGATGCAGTGCTGATTTGAGCGCGGCCTGGTGTGCGTTTCTGACGTTTGACTTTAAAACAGTGTCGATCAGCGGATTGGTGACCCCCAGATTGTCGTCGAGGTAAGCGCTGTACTGGCCGCCGATGTCCAGCTCCCGACACAGCCGGGTGAATCCGGCGATGGTGATTTTCTGCCTGATCGTCGGCAGGGTGTCGAACTGTCCCGTGGGTGAGGGCTCGGTGATAAAGGTGGACGCGGCGTCGTAGGCATCTGCTTGTGTCTCCGATTCTTCGAAGTTGTGCAGTGCAGCGTCGAGCAATGACACCGTCCAGGTGCGGGCGGCTCCGGTTTTGACCGAAAACCACGGAATGGTCTGAGGAATGTACAGGCGCAGGAAGGTTGTCTTGACGTCCAGTTCCAGGCCGAAGCGGGTTGTCAGGGCCTGAGTCAGAAGCGGTTCGGCAAAGTCCCGGGCGTTTTTCAGTTTGCCGAGCAGTTGCTCCAGCCGGTTTCGATGCTCCCAGTGTTCGATGCTGAGTGCTTTGATTGTTTTGAGTGCTTTGAGTGCCTGCTCATGCAGGTCGTTTGCCTGGCCGTCCCGGAAGGAAGCGTCGGGCGTGACATTCTTCAGTGCGCGGCGCGTGTCGGGCGACGTTTGTAGTAACCAGGTCGGAAGGATTTTGGACAGTGTGTCCGGATGAGCGGTAAGCCCGTGTTCGTGTTGATTCATGGCGCCAGTCCTTTAGCGTTTGGAGTGGACGCAAGCAAAACAGAGGGTGACGCGCCGGGTGCGGTACATATTTACCGCACCACGCTACATGCCTGCCTATAACGTGTGCCGGCAGTTTAAACTGCGCCTTTGCGACCCTATATGTCGCATTGCCGTAAACCCGGGAAAAACCGGGGTTTGCGCTATAAGAAGTTGTCGCTTGGCGGCAAGGCCGGGCTGAAAACTGTCCTTACAATCCCCCCATCGCTCGCCAGTTTCAGGCGGGTGTTCCTCTTCAGGAGACTCCGATGTCCGTTGAGCACGCTGCGGTAGAACGCGCCGATTTCGATCAGGTAATGGTTCCCAACTATTCGCCTGCCGCCTTCATTCCTGTGCGTGGCGCCGGCTCCCGCGTTTGGGATCAGTCTGGCCGCGAGCTGATCGACTTCGCCGGCGGGATTGCCGTCAACGTATTGGGCCATGCGCACCCGGCGCTGGTCGGTGCCTTGACCGAACAGGCGAACAAGCTGTGGCACGTGTCCAACGTGTTCACCAATGAGCCGGCCCTGCGCCTGGCGCATAAGCTGATCAACGCGACCTTTGCCGAGCGTGCGTTCTTCTGCAACTCCGGCGCCGAAGCCAACGAGGCCGCGTTCAAGCTGGCCCGTCGCGTCGGTTTCGACCGGTTCGGCAGCGAGAAGTACGAAATCATCGCCGCGCTCAACAGCTTCCACGGCCGCACCCTGTTCACCGTGAACGTCGGTGGTCAGTCGAAGTATTCCGATGGGTTCGGTCCGAAGATCACTGGCATCACTCACGTGCCGTACAACGATCTGGCCGCGCTCAAAGCCGCCATTTCCGACAAGACCTGCGCTGTGGTGCTGGAGCCAATCCAGGGCGAAAGCGGTGTCATCCCGGCCGAACTCGAATACCTGCAAGGCGCCCGTGACCTCTGCACCGCGCACAACGCGCTGCTGATCTTCGACGAAGTGCAAACCGGCATGGGCCGTACCGGCAAGCTGTTCGCCTACCAGCAATACGGCGTGATCCCGGACATCCTGACCAGCGCCAAGAGCCTGGGCGGCGGTTTCCCGATCGCGGCGATGCTGACCACCGAAGACCTGGCCAAACACTTGGTCGTCGGCACCCACGGCACCACGTACGGCGGCAACCCGTTGGCGTGTGCAGTGGCCGAAGCGGTGATTGACGTGATCAACACCCCTGAAGTGCTGGCTGGCGTCAACGCCAAGCACGACAAGTTCAAGGCTCGCCTGGAACAGATCGGCGAGAAATACGGCCTGTTCACCCAGGTTCGTGGCATGGGCCTGTTGATTGGTTGCGTGCTGAGCGATGCCTGGAAAGGCAAGGCCAAGGACATCTTCAACGCCGCCGAGCGTGAAGGCCTGATGGTGTTGCAAGCCGGCCCGGACGTGGTGCGTTTTGCCCCGAGTCTGGTGGTTGAAGATGCGGATATCGACGAAGGTCTGAACCGCTTCGAACGCGCTGCGGCGAAACTGACGCAAGCCTGATAGACCCTCGACGCCTGACATTTTCAGGTGTCGATCCAAATTTTTGTTTCGGGCTGGATCAAAAGTGTGGGAGCTAGCCTGCTAGCGATGAGGGCCTGATAGCCAACATCATTGTTGCCTGACAGGACGATATCGCTAGCAGGCTAGCTCCCACAGTTGACTCTGAGTTGTATCAGGGATGGCCCGGGATTTTTTCTTCTGTAAGTTCTGAGATTAAGGAGTGACACCATGCTGGTGATGCGCCCCGCGCAAATGGCTGATCTGGGCGAGGTACAGCGTCTGGCTGCGGACAGCCCGATTGGTGTCACTTCCTTGCCGGATGACGTTGAACGCCTGAGCGACAAGATCGCCGCGAGCGAAGCTTCGTTCTCCGCCGAAGTCAGCTTCAATGGTGAAGAGAGCTATTTCTTCGTCCTCGAAGACACCGCCACCGGCAAACTGGTGGGCTGTTCTGCCATCGTGGCGTCAGCCGGTTATTCGGAGCCGTTCTACAGCTTCCGCAATGAAACCTTCGTGCACGCTTCCCGCGAGTTGAAGATTCATAACAAGATTCACGTGCTCTCCCAGTGCCACGACCTGACCGGCAACAGTTTGCTGACCAGTTTCTACGTACAGCGCGAGTTGGTGGGGTCGCCTTGGGCCGAGCTCAACTCCCGTGGTCGCTTGCTGTTCGTGGCCAGCCATCCGGAGCGCTTTGCCGATTCCGTGGTGACCGAGATCGTCGGTTACAGCGACGAAAACGGCGACTCGCCGTTCTGGGACGCCATCGGTCGCAACTTCTTCGACCTTAATTACGCCGAGGCCGAGCGCCTGTGCGGTCTGAAGAGCCGAACCTTCCTCGCCGAATTGATGCCGCATTACCCGATCTACGTGCCGCTGCTGCCGGACTCCGCGCAAGAAGCGATGGGCCAGGTGCACCCACGGGCGCAGATCACCTTCGACATCCTGATGCGCGAAGGCTTCGAGACCGATCACTACATCGACATTTTCGACGGCGGCCCGACCCTGCATGCGCGTGTTTCGGGGATCCGTTCGATCGCCCAGAGCCGTGTGGTTCCGGTGAAAATCGGCGAGCCGGTCAAAGGCGCCGGTCGTCAATACCTAGTGTCCAACGCCCAGTTGCAGGATTACCGCGCCGTGTTGCTCGAGCTCGATTACGCGCCGGGCAAACCCGTGACCCTGGACCTGGAAGCAGCCGAGGCCCTGGGCGTCGGTGAAGGTGCGAGCGTGCGCCTGGTGGCGGTTTAACGACTGCTTTTAATGCCTGAAAAGCAGAGAGTTTCGCGGGTGGCGCAAGCGGCCCGTTTGAGGAGATAGCATGATCGTTCGTCCCGTACGCAGCAGCGATTTACCCGCTCTGATCGACCTGGCCCGCAGCACCGGCACCGGCCTGACCACCTTGCCGGCCAACGAAGAGCGTCTGGCCCATCGGGTCGGCTGGGCCGAGAAGACCTTTCGCGGCGAAGCCGGGCGGGGCGACGCGGACTACCTGTTCGTGCTCGAAGACGACGATGGTCGAGTGGTGGGTATTTCCGCCATTGCCGGCGCCGTCGGTCTGCGTGAACCCTGGTACAACTTCCGGGTTGGCCTGACGGTCAGCGCCTCGCAAGAGCTGAACATCTACCGCGAAATCCCGACGCTGTTCCTGGCCAACGACCTGACCGGCAACTCCGAACTGTGCTCGCTGTTCCTGCACGCCGATTACCGCACGGGCCTCAACGGTCGCATGCTGGCCAAGGCGCGGATGCTGTTCATCGCGGAGTTCCCGCAGCTGTTCGGCAACAAGATCATCGCCGAGATGCGCGGTGTGTCTGACGAAGCCGGGCGTTCGCCGTTCTGGGAAAGCCTGGGTCGGCACTTCTTCAAGATGGAATTCAGCCAGGCCGATTACCTGACTGGCGTGGGCAACAAGGCGTTCATCGCCGAGCTGATGCCGAAATTCCCGCTGTACACCTGCTTCCTGTCGCCGGATGCGCGCAACGTGATCGGTCAGGTTCACCCCGACACCGAGCCGGCGCTGTCGATGCTCAAGAGCGAAGGTTTCAGCTACCAAGGCTACGTCGACATCTTCGACGCCGGCCCGGCGGTCGAGTGCGAAACCGGCAAGATCCGCGCGGTGCGCGACAGCCAGGCGCTGGTGTTGGCCATTGGCACGCCGGGTGACGATGCCACGCCTTTCCTGATTCACAACCGCAAGCGCGAAGACTGCCGGATCACTGCCGCACCAGCACGCTTCGCCGCCGGCACGTTGGTCGTCGATCCACAGACCGCCAAACGTCTTCAACTCAACGCCGGCGATCAGGTTCGCGCCGTTCCGTTGTCTGCTGCTCGGGAGTCGAAATAATGAATTCGCTATACATCGCAGGTGAATGGCTTGCCGGTCAGGGCGAAGCCTTCCAGTCGCTGAACCCGGTGACCCAGCAAGTGCTGTGGGCCGGCGAGGGCGCTACCGCCGCTCAGGTTGAATCGGCCGTGCAAGCGGCGCGTCAGGCGTTTCCGGGCTGGGCCCGTCGTACCCTGGATGAACGCATCACCGTGCTGGAGGCTTTTGCCGCAGCGCTGAAAAACAACGCTGACGAGCTGGCGCGTTGCATCGGTGAAGAAACCGGTAAACCGCTGTGGGAGTCGGCGACTGAAGTGACCAGCATGGTCAACAAGATTGCGATCTCGGTGCAGAGCTATCGTGAACGCACCGGCGAGAAGAGCGGCCCGCTGGGCGACGCCACCGCCGTGTTGCGCCACAAGCCGCATGGCGTGGTCGCAGTGTTCGGTCCTTACAATTTCCCCGGTCACTTGCCCAACGGTCACATCGTGCCGGCGCTGCTGGCCGGTAACAGCGTGCTGTTCAAGCCGAGCGAGCTGACCCCGAAAGTTGCCGAATTGACGGTCAAGTGCTGGATCGAAGCCGGTCTGCCGGCAGGCGTGTTGAACCTGCTGCAAGGCGCTCGTGAAACCGGTATCGCCCTGGCGGCGAACCCAGGCATCGACGGTCTGTTCTTCACGGGTTCGAGCCGCACCGGCAATCACTTGCACCAGCAGTTTGCTGGTCGACCGGACAAGATCCTGGCGCTGGAGATGGGCGGTAACAACCCGCTGGTGGTCGATGAAGTGGCCGATCTTGATGCCGCGGTTTACACCATCATTCAGTCGGCGTTCATTTCCGCCGGTCAGCGTTGCACCTGTGCTCGCCGCTTGCTGGTGCCGCAGGGCGCCTGGGGCGACACGCTGTTGGCGCGTCTGGTGGCGGTCAGCTCGACGATTGAAGTCGGTGCCTTCGATCAGCAACCGGCGCCGTTCATGGGCTCGGTGATTTCCCTCGGCGCTGCGAAAGCCTTGATGGACGCGCAGGAACATCTGCTGGCCAATGGCGCCGTGGCGCTGCTGGAAATGACTCAGCCTCAGGCGCAAGCCGCGCTGCTGACGCCGGGCATTCTGGATGTAACGGCAGTGGCCGATCGTCCTGACGAAGAGCTGTTCGGCCCGCTGCTGCAAGTGATCCGCTACGCTGATTTTGAAGCGGCGATCGCTGAAGCCAACGACACCGACTATGGCCTGGCGGCCGGTCTGCTGTCGGATTCCGAAGCGCGTTATCAGCAGTTCTGGCTGGAAAGCCGTGCCGGTATCGTCAACTGGAACAAGCAGCTGACCGGTGCTGCGAGCAGCGCACCTTTCGGCGGTGTCGGTGCCTCGGGCAACCATCGCGCGAGCGCCTACTACGCGGCAGATTACTGCGCGTACCCGGTGGCCTCGCTGGAAACGCCGAGCCTGGTGTTGCCTGCGGCCCTTACGCCAGGCGTGAAGATGGCGTGATGCCCTTTCGCGGGCAAGCCTCGCTCCTACAGGTTTTGTGTCGTTCGCATGATCGGCGCACACCACAAACCTGTAGGAGCGAGGCTTGCCCGCGAAGGCCGCGCCTCGGTCTGACTGAATGTTTACCAGATGCCTATAACAACAGATTCTCGTGGAGCCTCGCTGATGAAATCCTATGAAGTCAATTTTGACGGTCTAGTGGGGCCGACCCATAACTACGGCGGCCTGTCCTACGGCAACGTCGCGTCCCAGAGCAACAGCCAGCAGTCTTCGAACCCGAAGGAAGCCGCGCTGCAAGGCCTGGCGAAAATGAAAGCGCTGATGGAAATGGGCTTTCAACAAGGCGTGCTGGCGCCACAAGAGCGCCCTGACGTGGCGGCTTTGCGCCGACTGGGCTTCAGCGGCACCGACGCGCAAGTGATCGAGCAAGCCGCCAAAGACGCAATGCCGTTGCTGGTCGCCAGCTGCTCGGCGTCGAGCATGTGGGTGGCCAACGCCGCCACGGTCAGCCCGAGTGCCGACACCGCCGACGGTCGCGTGCATTTCACTGCCGCCAACCTCAACTGCAAATACCACCGCAGCATCGAACACCCGACCACCAGCCGCGTGCTGGGCGCGATGTTCGCTGACCAGAAGCACTTCGCTCACCACGCCGCGTTGCCGGCGGTGGCGCAGTTCGGCGACGAAGGCGCGGCCAACCACACCCGTTTCTGCCGTGAATACGGTGAAGCCGGCGTCGAGTTCTTCGTGTTCGGTCGCAGCGCATTTGACACCCGCTACCCGGCGCCGCAGAAGTACCCGGCGCGCCAGACTCTCGAAGCGTCGCAAGCGGTTGCCCGTCTGCACGGCTTGAGCGATGACGGCGTCGTTTACGCGCAGCAGAACCCTTCGGTGATCGATCAGGGCGTGTTCCACAACGACGTGATCGCGGTGGGTAACGGCGAAGTGCTGTTCTATCACGAGGACGCGTTCCTCGACACCGACCAGATGCTGGCCGAGCTGCAAGGCAAACTCGCCAAGGTCGGCGGGAAATTCCAGTCGATCTGCGTTCCGCGTTCTGCGGTCACCGTGGAAGACGCGGTACGTTCCTACCTGTTCAACAGCCAACTGCTGTCGCGTCCTGATGGCTCGATGCTGTTGATCGTGCCGGAAGAATGCCGTGGCAACGAGCGCGTCTGGCAGTACCTGCAAAGCCTGACCAGCTCTGGCGGCCTGATCCGCGAAGTCAAAGTTTTTGATTTGAAGCAAAGCATGCAGAACGGCGGTGGCCCGGCGTGCCTGCGTTTGCGCGTCGCACTGAACGAAACCGAACTGGCAGCCGTCAACCCAGGGGTTATCATGACGGCACCGTTGTACGGCACGCTGACCGAATGGGTCGACAAGCACTACCGCGACCGCATGACCGAAAACGATCTCGCGGACCCGCAATTGCTGCTTGAGTGCCGGACGGCACTGGATGAACTGACGCAAATCCTTAAACTGGGCGCGGTTTATCCATTCCAGATCAATTGAACGTCGAGAGCGTAAAACACATGAGCGATACCCTGCAGCTGATCCTTGAAGACACCGACGGCACGCAACTGGAAACGTCCTGCACCCGCGTCGCGGTCCTGTGGCAAGGCAAAGAGCTGTGGATTCAGCACGACGGCCGTGGCCAACTGCTGATCGGCGTGGACGTCGAAGAAGGTGACGCTGAATACGCAAACCTGCTGCTGCGCCCATTGGCGACTAATCTGGTAAGTCTGCAACTGGAAATGGAACCGGCTGAAGTCGGTGACGAAGACCACGTGCACGGCCCGGATTGCGCACACGACCACTAAGGAAACCGCTCTATGCTCGCCCTCGGCAAACTGCTTGAACTGACCCTCGCCGGCCGCGAACCGGCGGAGAAGACTCAACTGACTGTCGAAGGCGTGCGGATGCGCTGGTTGAGCGAAGGTGCGCTGGAAGTCCGGCCACCTGAAGCTCGGGACAACGGCCTGGACCTGCTGCTGTCAGCCGGGATCCATGGCAACGAAACAGCGCCGATCGAGTTGCTTGATCGCCTGTTGCATGACATCGCCCGCGGCGACTTGAAGCCGCGCGCACGCATTCTGTTCCTGTTCGGCAACCCGGAAGCGATTCGCAAGGGCGAGCGTTTCATCGAGCAGGACGTCAATCGGCTGTTCAACGGCCGCCACGAACAAACCAGCGGTTCCGAAGCCCTGCGCGCCTGTGAACTGGAGCGACTGGCGGCCAGTTTCTTCAGCCTGCCGGATCGTGAGCGTCTGCACTACGACCTGCACACGGCGATTCGTGGCTCGAAAATCGAGCAGTTCGCTTTGTATCCGTGGAAAGAAGGTCACCAGCATTCCCGTCAGGAACTGGCTCGCTTGCGTGCCGCCGGTATGGAAGCGGTGCTGCTGCAAAACAAACCGTCCATCGTTTTCAGCTCCTACACCTACGACAAGCTCGGCGCCGAGTCTTTCACCCTGGAGCTGGGCAAGGCGCGGCCGTTCGGGCAGAACGATGGCGTCAACGTCTCCCTGCTGGAAACCCGCCTCAAACAGATCATCGAAGGCACCGAGCCGGAGCTGACCGAAGCGGCGCTGGATGGGTTGCAGTTGTTCAGCGTGGCGCGGGAAATCATCAAGCACAGCGACAGCTTCCGCTTGAACCTGCCAGCGGACATCGAGAACTTCTCGGAGTTGGAAGTGGGTTATCTGCTGGCCGAAGACATCGCCCAGACACGGTGGATCATCGAGGAAGAGGGTGCCCGGATCATCTTCCCGAACCCTAAGGTCAAGAATGGCCTGCGCGCCGGCATCCTGATCGTGCCGACCACCGACGACAACCTCGCCTGAGCACAACACAAACCAATGTGGGAGCTAGCCTGCTAGCGATTGCAATGTGTCAGTCACCCTGGATGTCGACTGATACTCCGCTATCGCCAGCAGACTAGCTCCCACAGTTATGTCCGGTGTTTAGACGGCTACGGCAAGCGGCTCGGTGCGGCGCAGTGCACGAACCTTCTGCAGGGTGTCGGCGCAAGTCTTCGCCGCTTCCTGACCCTTGTGCACAAAGTGATCGAAGAAGAACTTCTGATGCTCTTCGCCAGCGTGGAAGTGGTGCGGGGTCAGGGAAACCGAGAACACCGGCACTTCGGTTTCCAGTTGAACCTGCATCAGGCCGCTGACGACTGACTGGGCCACAAACTCATGACGGTAGATCCCGCCATCCACCACCAGGGCGGCCGCGACGATACCGGCATAACGTCCGGTCTTGGCCAGCAACTTGGCGTGCAGGGGCATTTCAAAGGCGCCGCCGACTTCGAAGAAATCGATCTCCGACTCCTGATAACCCTGGGCAATCATTTCAGCGACGAAGCCCTTACGGCTCTGGTCGACGATTTCCTTGTGCCAGCAGGCCTGAATGAACGCAACGCGCTCGCCCTGATGGTTTTTGCTTTTGCTGTCGATTGCGGTGGGTTGCATGTTCTGACTCCTGTTTATGTAAAAAACAGGGCATATGAATCGAATGGGATTTAAGGGTACGCACGCTCGCACGAATGCCCGCGGACGGCCCTTTGGCGCCAATCCCGTTCTCTCTTCATCCGGACTATGACCGTCGGCCCCGGGATCACACCGGGTCTGCTGACCTTGTCGCCAGTCACCGCCGAAGCCGTGCTGTCGCCAAGCGCTCGCGGGCTATGCGCATTGCGCGCAATTACCGCCGGTGGGGAGTTGCACCCCGCCCTGAGAACGTTTTGCCGCCAGATTGTCTGGCGGCGCAGCGTTTTTAACACATATTTCGCCCCTGTGCATTGCGGCTATCTGATGATTGCTATCGACTTTTTCGTCGGATCAAGCAGCCTTTTCCTGACCAAGGGTTGATTATTCGTCGGCATGACCGCAGTAATTCCTTCCTGAAAGGGATTTTCCCCCTGCTTACCGAGGCCAGATTCATGAGTGTTATCGATCTTCGCAGCGACACCGTCACCCAACCGACCTCAGGGATGCTCCACGCGATGGCCAACGCGGCTACCGGTGACGACGTCTACGGCGAAGATCCGACCGTCAATCGACTGGAAGCCGAGCTTGCCAATCGGTTGGGTTTTGCCGCGGCGCTGTTCGTGCCGACGGGCACCATGAGCAACCTGCTGGGCCTGATGGCCCACTGCGAACGCGGTGACGAGTACATCGTCGGCCAGCAGGCCCACACCTATAAGTATGAAGGTGGCGGTGCGGCGGTGCTCGGATCGATCCAGCCACAGCCGCTGGAAGTGCAGGCCGATGGCTCGCTGGACCTTTCGCAGGTCGCCGCAGCGATCAAGCCGGACGACTTCCATTTCGCTCGTACCCGCTTGCTGGCGCTGGAAAACACCATGCAGGGCAAGGTTCTGCCACTGGAATACCTGGCCCGGGCCCGCAGCTTCACCCGTGAACACGGTCTGGCCCTGCACCTGGACGGCGCTCGCCTGTATAACGCCGCCGTCAAACTGGGTGTCGATGCCCGTGAAATCACGCAGTATTTCGATTCGGTCTCGGTCTGCCTGTCCAAAGGCCTGGGCGCGCCGATCGGTTCGGTGCTGTGCGGCTCGGTGGAGTTGATCGGTAAGGCGCGACGCCTGCGCAAGATGGTCGGCGGCGGCATGCGTCAGGCCGGTATTCTGGCGGCGGCAGGTTTGTATGCCCTGGATAAAAACGTTCACCGCCTGGCCGACGACCACGCCAATGCACAGTTTTTGGCCGACGGGCTACGTAAGGCCGGTTACAGCGTCGAGCCGGTGCAGACCAACATGGTTTACGTGCAAATGGGCGATCAGGCCGAGGCGATCAAAGCCTTTGCCGCCGAGCGCGGGATCAAGTTGAGCGCTGCCAGTCGCCTTAGGATGGTCACGCACATGGACGTCAGCCGAACTCAAATCGAGCAAGTCGTCGCGACATTCGTCGAGTTTTCGCGCAACTGACAGCGTTAGCCGTCCAATTGACCGTTTCTATCGTATAAACACGCTGTACCCCGCGCGCAGGGCCGATATAATGCGGCCCTTTGCCGTCGCTTCGTCTGTTGACGTTTCGCACAGGCCTTTGGCCGCAGCCTCCGTGGAAGAACCTAATGAAAAGCGCAGAAATCCGTGAAGCCTTCCTTCGCTTCTTCGAAGAGCAAGGCCACACCCGTGTAGCCTCCAGCTCTTTGATTCCGGGCAACGACCCAACCCTGCTGTTCACTAACGCGGGGATGAACCAGTTCAAGGACTGCTTCCTGGGCCAGGAAAAGCGCGCGTACACCCGCGCCGTTTCCAGCCAGAAATGCGTGCGCGCCGGCGGCAAGCACAACGACCTGGAAAACGTCGGTTATACCGCCCGTCACCACACCTTCTTCGAAATGCTGGGTAACTTCAGCTTCGGTGATTACTTCAAGCGCGATGCGATCACCTACGCCTGGAACTTCCTGACCTCCGACAAGTGGCTGAACCTGCCGAAAGAAAAGCTCTGGGTCACCGTCTACGCCAGCGATGACGAGGCCTACGACATCTGGACCAAGGAAATCGGCGTTCCAGCCGAGCGCATGGTTCGCATCGGCGACAACAAAGGCGCGCCGTACGCGTCCGACAACTTCTGGACCATGGGCGATACCGGCCCGTGCGGCCCTTGCACCGAGATTTTCTACGATCACGGCGCCGACATCTGGGGCGGCCCACCGGGCTCGCCGGAAGAAGACGGCGACCGTTACATCGAAATCTGGAACAACGTGTTCATGCAGTTCAACCGCACCGCCGATGGCGTGTTGCACCCGCTGCCAGCACCGTCGGTCGACACCGGCATGGGCCTGGAGCGGATCAGTGCCGTGCTGCAGCATGTTCACTCGAACTATGAAATCGACCTGTTCCAGAGCCTGCTGAGTGCATCGGCCAAGGCCATCGGCTGCACCAACGACGCACAGGCTTCCCTGAAAGTCGTGGCCGACCACATTCGTTCCTGCGGTTTCCTGATTGCCGACGGCGTGCTGCCGTCCAACGAAGGCCGCGGCTACGTGCTGCGCCGGATCATCCGTCGCGCCTGCCGTCACGGCAACAAACTGGGGGCCAAGGGCAGCTTCTTCTACCAGATCGTTGCGGCCCTGGTCGCCGAAATGGGCGAAGCGTTCCCTGAGCTGAAATCCCAGCAGGCGCACATCGAACGCGTGCTGAAAGCCGAAGAAGAGCAGTTCTCCAAGACCCTGGAGCACGGCCTGAAGATCCTCGAGCAGGATCTGGCCGAACTCAAGGGCGACGTGGTGCCGGGCGACGTGGTGTTCAAACTCTACGACACCTACGGTTTCCCGATGGACCTGACCGGCGACATCGCTCGCGAGCGCAGCCTGACCATCGACGAAGAAGGCTTCGAACGCGAAATGGAAGCCCAGCGCGTCCGTGCCCGTTCCGCCAGTTCCTTCGGCCTGGACTACAACAGCCTGGTCAAGGTTGACGTGGCCACCGAGTTCACCGGTTACAAAGCCACCAGCGGTTCGGCGAAAGTCGTTGCTCTCTATAAAGACGGGCAGTCGGTCGACGTTCTGAGTGAGGGCGAAGAGGGCGTGGTCGTTCTCGATCAGACCCCGTTCTACGCTGAATCCGGTGGTCAGATCGGCGATTGCGGTTATCTGCGATCGAGCAGCGGCCGTTTCGACGTGCGTGACACCACCAAAACCGGCGGCGCGTTCCTGCACCACGGCGTACTGGCTTCGGGCAGCCTGTTGATCGGCGCTCCGGTTGAAACCCATGTTGAAGCCGACGTACGTCACGCCACTTCGTTGAACCACTCGGCCACTCACTTGCTGCACGCCGCGCTGCGTAAAGTGCTGGGCGACCACGTTCAGCAGAAAGGCTCGTTGGTCGACAGCCAGCGCCTGCGCTTTGACTTCAGCCACTTCGAAGCCATCAAGCCTGAGCAGTTGAAGGCGCTGGAAGACATCGTCAACGCCGAGATTCGCAAGAACTCCGCCGTTGAAACCGAAGAAACCGACATCGAAACCGCCAAGAAGAAAGGCGCGATGGCGCTGTTTGGCGAGAAGTACGGCGACAACGTGCGCGTGCTGAGCATGGGCGGCGATTTCTCCGTCGAACTGTGCGGCGGTATCCACGCCAACCGTACCGGCGACATCGGCCTGCTGAAAATCATCAGCGAAGGCGGTGTGGCTTCGGGCGTGCGTCGTATCGAAGCGGTCACCGGCGCCGCAGCGCTGGCATACTTGAACGCAGCGGAAGAACAACTCAAGGAAGCGGCCAACCTGGTCAAGGGCAGCCGCGACAACCTGATCGACAAGCTGTCGGCTGTGCTGGAGCGCAACCGTCTGCTGGAGAAGCAACTCGAGCAGTTGCAAGCCAAGGCTGCCAGCGCGGCGGGCGACGATCTGTCGGCCTCTGCCCTGGACGTCAAGGGTGTGAAAGTGCTGGCCGTGCGTCTGGACGGTCAGGACGGCAAGGCGCTGCTGGCGCTGGTCGATCAACTGAAAAACAAACTCGGCCGCGCAGTGATCCTGCTCGGCAGTGTCCATGAGGAAAAGGTCGTTCTGGTTGCAGGCGTAACCAAAGACCTGACTGGCCAACTCAAAGCCGGTGATTTGATGAAGCAAGCCGCTGCAGCAGTGGGCGGGAAGGGCGGTGGTCGTCCGGACATGGCGCAGGGCGGTGGTACTGACGCTGGCGCACTGGATGCCGCATTGGCCCTGACCGTTCCATTTGTAGAGCAGGGTTTATAAGGCAGTGTGTCCGGCCCGCGGTCTAGTGGCGGGCCGGAACGCTGTTTGAGTGATTATTTGGGCGCCCTTCATGGGCAGAGGCGGCTTTGAAATGGCTTTGATCGTACAGAAATTTGGAGGCACCTCGGTCGGCACTGTCGAGAGAATCGAGCAGGTCGCCGACAAGGTTAAGAAATTCCGCGATGCCGGCGATGACCTGGTGGTTGTGCTGTCTGCAATGAGCGGCGAAACCAACCGTCTGATCGATCTGGCCAAGCAAATCAGTGGCGACGGCCAACCGGTTCCGCGTGAGCTGGACGTGATCGTCTCCACCGGTGAGCAGGTGACGATTGCCCTGCTGGCCATGGCGCTGATCAAGCGCGGTGTGCCAGCGGTGTCCTACACCGGCAACCAGGTGCGGATTCTGACGGACAGCGCGCACAATAAAGCGCGTATCTTGCAGATTGATGACCAGAAGATTCGCGGTGATCTGAAAGCAGGTCGCGTGGTGGTTGTCGCCGGTTTCCAGGGCGTCGACGAGCACGGCAACATCACCACCCTCGGTCGTGGCGGTTCCGACACCACCGGCGTAGCGCTGGCGGCAGCCTTGAAGGCTGACGAATGCCAGATCTACACCGATGTCGACGGCGTCTACACCACCGACCCGCGTGTGGTGTCCGTGGCCCAGCGCCTGGACAAGATTACCTTCGAAGAGATGCTGGAAATGGCCAGCCTCGGTTCCAAGGTGTTGCAGATCCGTGCGGTCGAGTTCGCCGGCAAGTACAACGTTCCGCTGCGCGTACTGCACAGCTTCAAGGAGGGTCCGGGCACCCTCATTACTATTGATGAAGAGGAAACCATGGAACAGCCGATCATTTCCGGCATCGCTTTCAATCGCGATGAAGCCAAGCTGACCATCCGTGGCGTGCCAGACACCCCGGGCGTTGCATTCAAGATTCTCGGCCCGATCAGCGCCGCGAACATCGAAGTCGATATGATCGTGCAGAACGTTGCGCACGATAACACCACCGACTTCACCTTCACCGTGCACCGCAATGACTTCCAGGCCGCGCAAACCGTGCTGGAAAACACCGCTCGCGAGATCGGTGCCCGCGAAGTCGTTGGCGACATCAAGATCGCGAAGGTCTCGATCGTCGGCGTCGGCATGCGCTCCCACGCAGGCGTGGCCAGCCGCATGTTCGAATCCCTGGCGAAAGAAAGCATCAACATCCAGATGATCTCGACCTCGGAAATCAAAGTCTCCGTGGTGATCGAAGAGAAGTACCTGGAACTGGCTGTGCGCGCTCTGCACACGGCTTTCGAACTGGACGCACCGGCCCGACAGGGCGAGTGATGCGTTTGCCGAAGGGCGCGGTCTGACCGCGCCCTTTTGTTTTTTGAATGGCACGGCCCGAAGCTGTTCTTTTGTCCGCGCTAGTCAATACTCAGGCATGTAGGGCTGCGATCGTTCAGGTTGTAGGTCGAGTGCCTTTTTTTTGCAGACTGTTGTCCCTGAAATGAAATGCGTGAGGAGAAAGGTATGCTGATTCTGACTCGTCGGTGCGCAGAAAGCCTGATTATTGGTGATGGCGAAATCACCGTGACCGTGCTCGGCGTTAAAGGAAATCAAGTGCGTATCGGTGTCAACGCCCCGAAAGAGGTTGCGGTCCACCGTGAGGAAATTTACCTGCGTATAAAGAAAGAGAAGGACGAAGAACCAAGCCATTAATTTTTATCGTTTTTTATGTTTGCAAACGGGGAAGAAGCTGGTTAATATACGCCCCGTGTTGCGGAGAGCTGGCCGAGTGGCCGAAGGCGCTCCCCTGCTAAGGGAGTACACCTCAAAAGGGTGTCGGGGGTTCGAATCCCCCGTTCTCCGCCATTATTTGCGTAGTACGTTGTAATCTGGCTTTTTCGGTAAGTTGTTGAAATTACTAGAAAAAAGCGCTTTACATAGAGATTAAACGGCCTATAATGCGCGGCAACAAATGCACTCGTAGCTCAGCTGGATAGAGTACTCGGCTACGAACCGAGCGGTCACAGGTTCGAATCCTGTCGAGTGCACCATTTAAGAGTTGTTTGCAGCAATGTGAATAGCTTGGCTTCAACCAGTTGTGATCTGGTATAAAACCACAAATGCACTCGTAGCTCAGCTGGATAGAGTACTCGGCTACGAACCGAGCGGTCACAGGTTCGAATCCTGTCGAGTGCACCAAACACCAAAAAGCCCGCGTTTAACGCGGGCTTTTTGCCGTCTGGGTTTTGGCTTTTCCCTTGGTACATCCTTTCTCATCGAACTCGACGTGAGCACTGCGACCCAGCCTGGTGTCGTAACGGTAGCTCGTGGCCGAATTGCGCACCGTGATCTTGTCGGGCTTGCCTAGCGCGCTTTCGACATCCTGCTGACTCATGCCGGCAACCACCCGTTGATTGATGATTGCTTCCCGTCGCTCCCGCGCATTAATCACGTTCCCGCATTTGTCCTCGGTCTGGCCGACGACTGTCGGCTCCCGCCTCTTGTTTTTCATACCTGATGTTTCACGCGTGTCCGCTTCCGGCATAAGGGCCATCGTGCTGCCGGGAGTAAAGGTGCGCACCTCCTGGAGCGAAAAGCTGTCGCCGGTCCCACAACTCAATGTGGTGAATGTGATGCGGCCGTTGGCTGCTTCGCATCGGTGAACGGTTGCAGCAAATGTCTCGAGCGGCAGGCAGAACAGGGCGATCAGCAAAAAATACTGTGCATTCAATAGCATCAAACGTCCTCCATGACGGTCTGACTCAAGGGTAGTCGTTACATTTTTCAGCGGTGGTGTGTTTTCTTTTCAGAATGAGTCGTCGCATTTTCATGGATCAGGATGACGCTCAGGTTTGTCTCGCAAGCGCTTGTTTCAGCCAAGATTTTTTAACGTTTAAAACCGTCGGGCGGTGTATCATTGCGCCCGTCAGCCCCGCCGGGGCTTGTGGAATACCTCCATGGACTTACCCAGTAGTAACTCAGTAAACCGTTTTTCCAATCATGAATTGACTGATTGATCCTTCCGGCGAGCCCCGCTGCTGGGAGTGGAGTTCGCCTATGTCCGAAGTTGAAGTAAAGAAAACGCAAGAGAGCCTGCAGGACCGCCTCGCTCAAGTCGTTGAGCTGTTGCAGCGTCAGCGGGTGGTCGAAGATTTGACTCACCGCCAGGAAGGCCCGCATCACGACCGGGTCGAGAATCTGGTTCACCGGCAAAACCTCGTCGAGCTGCAACGCAAGCTCGATGACCTGCACTCCGCCGACGTCGCCTACATCCTTGAAGCCCTGCCGCTGGACGACCGTCTGACGCTCTGGCAATTGGTCAAGGCTGATCGCGACGGCGACATCCTGCTTGAAGTCTCCGACTCGGTGCGTGAAACCCTGATCGCCGACATGGACGATCACGAGCTCCTGGCCGCGGCCAAGGACATGGATGCCGACGAGCTGGCTGACCTGGCCTCCGAGCTGCCGCGAGACGTCGTCCACGAGCTGATGGAAACCCTCGACGGTCAACAGCGTGAGCGCGTTCGCTCCGCGTTGTCCTATGACGAGGAGCAGGTCGGTGCGCTGATGGACTTCGAGATGGTGACGATCCGTGAGGACGTCAGTCTCGAAGTGGTTTTGCGTTACCTGCGCCGGCTCAAGGAGCTGCCAGGTCACACTGACAAACTGTTTGTGGTCGATTACGACGGCGTGCTCAAGGGCGTGTTGCCAATCAAGCGTCTGTTGGTCAACGACCCGGAAAAGCAAGTTTCGGAAGTCATGGCCAGCGATCCGGTGAGTTTTCACCCGGACGAAGATGCCTACGATGCCGCACAAGCGTTCGAACGTTATGACTTGATCTCGGCGCCTGTGGTCGACAAGAACGGCAAGCTGATCGGCCGTCTGACCATCGATGAAATGGTCGACCTGATTCGTGAAGAGAGCGAAAACGAAGTTCTCAACATGGCGGGTCTACGGGAAGAAGAAGATATTTTCGCGTCGGTCTGGAAATCCCTGCGTAACCGCTGGGCCTGGCTGGCGGTCAACCTGATCACCGCGTTCATTGCCTCCCGCGTGATCGGTTTGTTCGAAGGCTCGATTGAGAAACTGGTGGCGCTGGCGGCATTGATGCCGATCGTAGCGGGTATCGGCGGCAACTCGGGTAACCAGACCATCACCATGATCGTTCGCGCCATGGCGCTGGACCAGGTGAGTACCGGCAACACGTCACGCCTGATGCGCAAGGAGTTGGCCGTAGGCCTGATCAATGGCCTGGTGTGGGGCGGCGTGATCGGTGTTGTCGCCTACATGCTGTACGGCAGTTGGTCGCTTGGCGTGGTGATGACCGCCGCCATGACGCTTAACCTGTTGCTGGCGGCGTTGATGGGGGTGTTGATCCCCATGACCCTGGCGAAGATGGGGCGCGATCCGGCGATGGGCGCCAGCGTGATGATCACGGCTATGACAGACAGTGGTGGCTTCTTTATCTTCCTTGGGCTGGCGACCATCTTCCTGCTCTGATTTCCAGATATGAAAAACCCGCCTATCGGCGGGTTTTTTTGTGCCCGAATTTCAGGCAAAAAAAAGCCAGCAATTATGCTGGCTCGAGCTTTCGGATGAATCAGGATGCGTCTGCGGCCATTTCGGCGTCATGGGCAATCAGCGAAACAAGTGCGTTTTGCTGGCGATGAGAAAGTTGGCGGAAGCGTTGCAGCAGTTCGCGTTCGTGCAGTGACAGCTCCGGGCTGTCCAGGCGCATGCTCAACTCTTCACCCAATGCGCCTTCCTGAATAAGACTCTGCTCAAGGCGCGCAATGATTTCGGAGTTCATGCTGCGATGATGATTGCGAGCCACCTCGGCAATGCGTTCACGCATTCCGTCTGGCAGACGTACGACGAACTTGTCAGCCGTACGGCTGGAATAAATTGCCTGTTTCAATGGGCGCATATATTTAACCGGTTAGTTCAGGGGAGCGGTTCTCGGGATTGGCCGCACGATGTCTGATAGGACAAGGACTCTGGCCAAATGTTCAACCTGAATTGATAGAGGCTCGCATCATGCCTCAAAGTAGCCAGTTCATTGGCGTCAATTCTGTGACAAATATTGAACTGGATGCCGGCGTTATGCCAGCACCAATTATCAGAAATGCAGACTGGTTTTGAAATGTTTGCCCAGTCTGTATCTCTGGCGGCGTCCTGTTGCCCGTGATGTCCGAAGACACCTGAAGCACATGCCATGCGGAGTCGATCACGATTCCTTACCTTGTACAGGATAGTGGCAAATGGCCGATTTACTAGTGGCAACCACGTCATGGAGGCTAATTCAGGATGGATGGCAGACTGATTTACTTGAAGAGTCCTCCGGGTTTTGCAGGACAGTCTCTTTGAGGTAGCTCGAAAGCGTCTGCAGGCCAAATGCTGCGAAGAGGTGCGAAGAGGTGCGGAGGATAATTACGAGGGCGGCTTCGCGCTGGACTGCCCATCTGTTGAATCTGCTGCGAGTCAGCGCAAGACCGGGTCGAACTTGATCTTGCGGCCAGCGATCAGCGCCAGAACGAACAGTGCGCTGAAAACGCCGCAGGCAATGAGGGGCAGGGTGACAACCGAGTCCTGGACCAGTGACAAATGAAGAATGCCGCTCAGTAGGGCAAGGATGAAAAATCCTGCGGCTGATTTGGACATGCTGTGCTCCTGAGGGGGTTGTTCAAAATACCAGGCGTTCTGAAGACGGCGCCGGCAGCAGGATATTTTCCTGGCTCACTTCCTGACTGACAAAGCCGTGCTGATCGCTCAGCACCGCCAATTGCGGCGCCCTCTGTACTTGAAGGTAATGGGGCATGCGTTGGGCGACCGGCTCGGCGCCGCTCTCGGGGGCAAAGTGAAAGCCCAGCAAGACCGCCAGAGCGATTGCGTTCGAGAGTAAAAGGGCGCTGTTCATGAGGCTGGCCTCCGTTGTTCTTGAGAACAGCTAAAGCAGCCGACGTGCCAAGAGTCTAACGCCTATTAAATCCTTTAAAAACAATAAATTAGGAAGTTCACGAGAAGAGCCTGCATTGCAATTTGCAATGATGGCTTTTTGCGGTGATGCAATTTGCACGGTAAACAAATCCCTCGCTGTCGAGGGGCGCCTGCCTACACTTAAAAAGCGCTAAGGACGACATGACAAACGCAGACCCGCCCGTTAACATGCACGCCGTCCATCGCGCCGCGTTTTCTCGCGGGCGACTTGTGTCTCAGTAGCTCAATTGGATAGAGCATCCCCCTCCTAAGGGGAAGGTTGGCAGTTCGAACCTGCCCTGGGACACCATCAAATTCCAGCCCTTCGGCTGTCAAGAAAGCCCCGCCAGGATCCAGCATCCGGCGGGGCTTTTTCGTGCGCGCTCACCCGCCGATGTGCCGATGCCTCACCACCAGGAAATTCAGGGTGCTGGGGCGCATCAAACTCGGGCCCAATTGCGCGATCGCACTCCCATTTCTTCAAGTGAATGGCCCTGCTGGCCGATAACCCGGACAGTCATGATCTTCTTCTTAAAATTGCCTGGAAATCTTCGATGCTGTCGTATCACCAAAAGCGTTTTCTGATCGTCGATGATTTCTCCGATTTCCGCAGTTCGGTCCGTTCCATGCTGCGTGAGCTGGGCGTCAAGGACGTGGACACCGCCGACACTGGCGAGCAGGCGCTGCGCATGTGTTCACAGAAGTCCTACGATTTCATCCTGCAGGATTTCCACCTCGGTGACGGCAAGAAGAATGGTCAGCAGGTGCTCGAAGACCTGATGGTCGAGAAGCTGATCAGCCATGAAGCCGTGTTTGTCATGGTCACCGCCGAGACTAGCCAGGCGATGGTGCTCAGTGCGCTGGAGCACGAGCCCGATGCGTACCTGACCAAACCGTTCAACCGCTCGGGCCTGGCCCAGCGTCTGGAGCGTCTGGAGCAGCGCAAGACCTTGCTCAAGCCGATCCTGCAGGCCCTCGATCGCGGCAAACCGGTCGAAGTGCTCAATGCCTGCATCGCGCTGTGCAAACAGGACATCCGCTACTCGCCGCTGTGCCTGCGCTACCGCGCCGATGCCCTGCGTGACTTGAATCAGAATGAGGCGCTGGAGCGACTCTACGACGGCATCATTGCCGATCGGCCTTTGCCGTGGGCGTTCGCCGGGTTGGGCCAGTTGCTGTTCAAGCGCGGTCAGGTCAGTCAGGCCAAAGGCGTCTACGAAAAAGCCCTGAAAGTGTTCCCGATGATGCCGGCGCTGTACGACGGCATGGCGGATGTGCTGGTCGCCGAAGGCGATACCAAGGCCGCGCAGCAAGTGCTGGAGGAGGCGATTCGCTTGTCGCCGCTGGCCGTGCGCCGACAAGCGTTGCTGGGCAAGTTGGCGATGGCCAACGAAGATTTCGACACGGCGTCCAAGGCTTATCGACAGGCGGTCAACCAAGGCGCCCAGTCACGCTTCAAGGACGCGGAAAGCAACCTCGGTCTGGCCCATGCGTTGATCAGCAAGGGCAGCGAAAAAGGCCTGGATACCCGCACGCGGCTGGAGATCAACACCACGCTGAGTGCCGTGGCCAAGGAAAACCCGTCCGACCCGGGCCTGCAGATTCGTGCGCGGCTGATGAAAGCCACCAGCCTGTTGCTCAATGACGCCGAAACCGCGGAAAAGCTCACCGAGCAAGCCATGTTGCGCCTCGATGGCATGGAGCAGTTCATGAGTGCCGAAGCGGCACTGTTGGTGGCCAAGCAGTTGCAAATGCTCGGTCAGGCCGATGCCGGCGCCTCGATGCTGAAAAACTGCGTGGAAATCTATGGCGACGATCCGACCGTGATGAAAAGCATCGCCAAACTGACCGACGACCCGACCATCCTCAACTCCGGCAATGATGCGGCGGAGCTCAACCGTCAAGGCGTGCGGGTGTACAAGACCGGCAACCTGGTAGAGGCGCGGGCGGCATTCCGCAAAGCTCTGGCGATGCAACCGAAGAACATCAGTATCGCGCTGAACATGGCGCAGTCACTGCTGCACGGCACCGACACCAGCGTGCCGTCGGCGGAGCTTGAAGAATGTCGGGCCTGCCTGAAAACGGTCGGCCTGATGCCCGACACCGACGCGCGGTATGCGCGTTATCAGAAACTGAAAATCAAGGCGTTCAGCGGATGAACCAAGACAACCCGGCACTGGATTTCTCCACGGTGATCGCTTCCACCGTGCACGACATGAAGAACTCGCTGGCGATGTTGATGCAGGCCCACAGCCAATGGCTGGCGCGCTTGCCCGACCCGGCGCGACACACCCCGGAGCAGGGCTTGATCGATTTCGAGTTTGCCCACCTCAACGGCATGCTCGTGCAGTTGCTGGGGCTGTACAAACTCGGCGTCAATCAGATGCCGTTGCAACCGGCCTACCACGAACTGGATGACTTCATCGAAGCGCAGCTGGCTTGTCACCAGGACGTGTTCGCCAGCCGCGGCATCATGGCGACGTACGAAGTGGACCCGCTGAGCCCGCTTGGATTCTTCGACCGGGAACTGATTGCGTCGGTGCTGGGCAATTGCATTAACAACGCCATCCGGTATGCCCGTCATTCGGTGTTGATCAGCGTCAGCGATGAGGCCGGGCAACTGGTGCTGACGATCAACGACGATGGAGAAGGCTATCCGACGGAAATGATCGAGCGTCAGGCCGATTACGTGCAGGGCATCAACCACAGCAGCGGCAGTACCGGCCTGGGTCTGTATTTCGCCGGGCGGATTGCCGCGTTGCATCAGCGCAACGGCATCGGCGGACGCACCGAAATCAGCAATGGCGGCCCGTTGGGCGGCGGCGTGTTCAGCCTTTATCTGCCGTAACGTTCTTTTTGTTTGCAGTGCTTGATATTCCGAACAGGCGGAGCCTATTTTGTACGGTCGCCGTTCGCGGCTTGCACAACAACAAAGGATTGCGTCATGACAACCGATGGCCAGCGTTCACTCGCACAGCGACTGACGGGCATTGATGAGATTGAATGTGTTACGCCTGACCTGAACGGCGTGCCCCGTGGCAAGGTCATGACAGCCGAGGGGTTTCTCGAAGGACGGCGGTTGCAGATGGCGCGGGGTGTGCTGCTGCAATGCATCATGGGCGGATATCCGCCAGCGCGTTTTTACGGCAGCGATGACGGCGACCTGGCACTGGTGCCCGATCCGGCACACATCCACCGCTTGCCCTGGAGCAAGCAGCCACGAGCCTTCGCCATTTGCGATGCCGACGAGCTGACCGGCGAGAGCTCGAGCCTGTCGACCCGCGGCCAACTCAAGGCCATCATCGCGCGTTACGCGGCACTTGGCCTGGCGCCGGTGGTTGCGACCGAACTGGAATTCTTTGTCTTCGCGCCCAATACCGACCCGACGCAACCCTTCCAGCCGCCGCTGGGCCTGGATGGTCGGCGCGAGGACGGTTGTTCGGCGTTCAGTGTCAGTTCCAACAACGGCTTGCGTCCGTTCTTCAGTGAAGTCTACGAATGCATGGCGGCACTCGGTTTACCGCGCGATACGTTCATGCACGAGATGGGCGTCAGCCAGTTCGAGATCAATCTGTTGCACGGCGATCCGCTGCTGCTGGCCGACCAGACGTTTCTGTTCAAGCATCTGCTCAAGGAAGTTGCGCTCAAGCACGGCCTGACCGTGGTCTGCATGGCCAAGCCGCTGGCGCATACGCCGGGCAGTTCGATGCACATTCACCAGAGCATCGTCGAGATCGGCAGCGGGCGTAACGTGTTCAGCGACAAGGCCGGTGAACCGACCGCGACCTTCCGTCACTTCATCGGTGGCCAGCAGGCGGGCATGGCGGATTTCACCGCGTTGTTTGCGCCGAACGTCAACTCCTATCAGCGCTTGTGCCATCCGTTCGCATCACCGAACAATGCCTGCTGGTCCCACGACAATCGCGCGGCCGGCTTGCGTATTCCGGCCAGTTCGCCGGCCGCTCGTCGGGTCGAGAACCGCTTGCCAGGGGCGGATGCCAATCCGTATCTGGCGATCGCCGCGAGCCTGGCGGCGGGGCTGTACGGTATTGAAAACGAACTGGAGCCGAGCGCAGCGATCCAGGGTGAGTTCGAGGTGCCGGATAATCTTTCGTTACCGTGTACCCTGCATGCCGCTCTCGAACGTCTGAAACGTAGCCAATTGGCGAAGGAACTGTTTGGCAAGGAGTTCATCGAAGGCTACGTCGCTTCGAAGACCCTGGAGTTGACCAGCTTCTTTGATGAAATTACACCCTGGGAGCGCCGTGTCCTGGCCGCCCAGGCCTGACGAACCTTCGTCTTCGGGCTATCTTTTCGGATAGCCCGTTTCTCACTGCAAGGAGCCGCTCGGAACGCCGATGCGCCAAATCTGGAAACCCTTTCGAGCGCTGTATTTTGCCTCGCTGATGATGTTGATCGGCTCGGGCCTGCTGAGTACTTACCTGGGCTTGCGCCTGGCGGCCGACCATGTCGACAGCCTGTGGGTCGGTGCGTTGATGGCGGCCAACTATTTTGGTCTGGTGCTGGGGGGCAAGATCGGTCACCGGCTGATTGCCCGGGTAGGGCATATCCGCGCCTATTCGGCCTGCGCCGGGATTGTCGGGGCGGCGGTGCTGGGCCATGGCCTGGTGGACTGGCTGCCTGCCTGGATCTTTTTGCGGGTCATCGTCGGCCTCGGCATGATGTGCCAGTACATGGTCATCGAAAGCTGGCTCAATGAGCAGGCCGAAGCTTCGCAACGCGGGACGGTGTTCAGCGGTTACATGATCGCGTCCTATCTGGGCCTGGTGCTGGGGCAACTGATTCTGGTCATGCACCCGGCGCTCGGTCTGGAGCTGTTGATGCTGGTCGCCCTGTGCTTTGCCCTGTGCCTGGTGCCGGTGGCCCTGACCCGGCGGATTCACCCGGCGCCTCTGCACCCGGCGCCGATGGAGCCGCGCTTCTTCATCAAGCGCGTGCCACAGTCGTTGAGTACGGTGCTGGGGGCGGGACTGATCATCGGTTCGTTCTACGGTCTGGCGCCGCTGTATGCGTCGCAGCAAGGGTTGTCCACGGAGCAGGTCGGTCTGTTCATGGGTAGCTGCATTTTTGCCGGCCTGCTGGTGCAGTGGCCGTTGGGCTGGTTGTCTGACCGTTATGACCGGGCGCTGTTGATCCGCTGTTTTGCGCTGTTCCTGGCCGTTGCCGCCTTGCCGCTGGCGATCATGAAGCAGGTGCCGCTGGAGGTGCTGTTTATCGCCGGCTTCCTCTGTGCATTGGTGAAGTTTTGCCTGTATCCATTGGCGGTGGCGTTCTCCAATGACCACGTCGAGGGCGATCGCCGGGTGTCGCTGACGGCGATGTTGCTGGTGACCTACGGTGTCGGCGCCAGTATCGGGCCGCTGGTCGCCGGGGTGCTGATGAAGATGTTCGGCAGTCAGATGCTCTACGCCTTCTTCAGTTTCTTCGCGTTGGTGCTGGTGTGGCGGATCCGCCCGAAAGCGGTGACCAACCTGCATCAGGTGGACGATGCGCCGCTGCATCACGTCGCCATGCCGGACAGCATGTCGAGTTCGCCGCTGGTGGCTTGTCTTGACCCGCGTGTCGATGAACAAGTGGTGCAGGACCAGATGCACAGCCCGGTCAATCCTGAGCCGAGCCCTGAACCGGAGGCGGAGACAGAAACCACTCCACCCCCGGAGGACCCTGACACAGGTCGCGAGCAAAGCTTCACCGAGGCCAGGCCTTAAAACCCGGGCATAAAAAAACGGGCAGTCACCGCAAGGGACTGCCCGTTTTTTATTGAAGCGCTATTACAGGTCGTCTTTGTCGAAGCGTCGCGCTTCGCGCTGAAGCTGATAGACGAAGCGCTCGACCTGACGCTGCACCAAGCCGCTCATGTTGTGAAAGCGGATGCCGGCGAAGGTGGTGGAGATTTTTTCTTCGAAGTGCAGGTAGCGCAGTTCGACCGGTGCCGTCATTTTGCCGAAGGGCAGGGCGGCGGCGAAACGGTCGTAGACCTGGCCCAGTTGCAGGCTGCCGGTAATGTCGCCTTCGAAGCGCAACTTGCAGCCGGTGGCGGAAATGTCCAGCAGCTTGCCGTTGATCGGCGCCTTGAGCTTTTCACCGTCCAGCTCGACGTTGACCAATTGCGCCAATTTCAATGCGGCGCGAAAGGCATTGCGGCGCTGGTGATACACCACTTCATCCGGCAGCGGGCCGCGATAGCAGCGACTGTCACCGGATTCGTCGATGGTCAGTTGACCGTTGCTTTCCCAGGCGATGCGCACGCCTTCGTGAAAGCCTTCGACCTTGAACGGTTCGCCGGCCAGCAGGAAGCGTTCGCCGTCACGCGGGATCATTTCGTCGAGCGCGATGGTGCGGCCTTCGCGGTCCACGTCCACCAGATAGCTCTGGAAGCGCTGAGTGCGCTCATGGAACGTGATGATCAGCGGATCATGGCTTTCTTGCAGTTGGCGCAGGTTGCCGGAGATTTCCAAAGGCGTGGTAAGCACCTTGGGTGGCTGCGGGGCATCTTCCGCGGTTAAGGCATTGGACACGGTTCATCAATCTCCAGACAAATATGACTACGGCTGGCTAGCATATTGCCAGCATGTTGCGAGTCTTGATAGGGCGTGGTCATTTGAAGGCTCAAGCCTGACTGAGCGGGCGTGGCTTCGCAAGCTTGGCGGTTGATCCGCGGGCATCATAAAGGGCAGGCGGTTCGCCGCCGGTAAGGATTTTCAGCTGGTTGGCCGTGGCGGCCTGCTGGACCAGGATCGACTGGCCATTATTGACGTTCGCCGCCTGGCATTGAGCCAGAAGGTCGGTCAGCACATCGCTCTGCGCCAGCAACTCTTCGCCGATGCTCGAATGGCTGGCCAGTTGCTCCAGACCGTTGCGATTGACCGGCAGATTGAGGCTGGCGAGGATTTCACTGCGCTTGCGGCCATGCTGTTCGAGCAGAATGATCAATGCCTGTTTCTGCGCCAGAATATCTTCGAGCAGTGGCATGTCACGACCGTGCAAGGCGATAGACTCGGTTTGCAGTAACTCCAGCAAGTGTTGCGCTGGAGCAAAGTCGTCGGTGATCAGTTGCAGTAAGTTAGTGTCGTGCATGGCTGGCCTTGGGTTTTAAGCGTCCAAAAGCCTGGCGCGGGCCGTGGCCTAGCGCTGGGCTTCGAAGTTGAGCAGTTTGCTGGCTACACGGTTGCTGTCGACTTTGTAGCTGCCATCGGCAATCGCTGCTTTCAACTCGGCCACGCGGGCTTTGTCGACGGCAGGCTGATCGCGCAGCTTGTCAGTGACCTGTTGCAACTGTTGAGCCTCATTGCTGAGGTGTACCGATTCCCCGCTTTTGACGGTACTGGCCTGTTCGGCCGGGGTATTCAGCGGCGCGGATTTGCCGGCTTCGGCAGTTTCCTTGGCAACGCTGGTACGTGTACTGCCCGTAAGTGACGAGGAGCTGTTCAAACGGCTGAAATCGATGACCATGGTAAAAAACCTCTGAGTATTTGGACGCTTGCCATGTTTTCGGCTCTCCCTGTGAAAACTTTAGACCCATTTATCAATGAGCCTGCATGCGCCAGCACTTCTTCTGCATGCGGCACAGTTTAGGGAACAGCCTCGGGCAACGCCACTTCTTCAGGAAAGGGTGCCTACATAGACACTTCCACCTGGCCCGGCGCAGTGACTTGCGCCTTGATGACCCGCTTGGAGTTGAGGTTTTTCACGCGAATCTGCTCGCTCATACCGCCGTTGGACAGCGCTTCGCCGGGCATTCGCACGCTGAGCGTACCACTGTGGGCGGTAATGACCACCTGATCACCCTTGCGAATGACTTCCGCCTGTTCGAGGTGAACGAGGGTAATCACCTGATCGGCGACCATTGGTCGGGTAAGTCGCTGGCCGATCGCCTGTTCGAGGGTCGTCAGGTAACCCTGGTTGATCAGGCTGATATCACGTTCGCGCAGGAGCACGTCAGCGGGCTCGACAATGTCGGCGCGGCGCAGGGGGCGGGTGGTGGTCACGACGTCGCGAAACAGGCGGACTTGAGCGGGTACGAACACCGTCCAGGGGGAGGTTCCCTCGCAGCGAACCTTGACCGTGACCCGGCCCAATGGCTTGGCCGGGCTCTCGAGGCTGGCTGTCAATTCCTTGTCGCACATGGGCATGCGCAGTCGCGGATCGAGCTGGTTGACCTGGATTTCGTAGCGACCTTCCGTTTGACTGGTCGCCAGATAGTCTTCTACGGTGAATTCAAGAAAGCCCTGGGTGACGCCGATAAGCATGTCAGGCAAGGTAACCGCGTCAGCAAGGGCAGGGCTGCCAGCGTTGAACAGGCAAACGGCCGACATCGCCCAGAGCAGTCTGCGGAAGGGTGATGTCAGGCGTCGGAAAAATGTCGGTTCTGTGTTCATAAGAGTTAAAAAGCAAGCGCCGTGCCGTTTAGTGATGAATGTGCGTCGCAACACACTTAGCGTTGGTGTAGGAGTCTGGGCATGGCTGGTGTAATGGATTCGGTAAACCAGCGCACGCAACTGGTAGGGCAGAATCGCCTGGAGCTGTTGTTGTTCCGTCTCGACGGCCAGCAGCTGTACGGGATCAACGTGTTCAAGGTTCGCGAGGTGCTGCAATGCCCCAAGCTGACCTTGATGCCCAAGTCCAGTCCTGTCGTGTGCGGTGTGGCAAATATCCGGGGGGCGACCATTCCGATCCTTGATCTGGCAATGGCGACCGGTTCCGGGGCGCTGAAAGATCAAAGCAATCCCTTCGTGATCATCACGGAATACAACACCAAGACCCAGGGTTTCCTGGTGCGCTCGGTGGAACGCATCGTCAACATGAACTGGGAGGAGATTCATCCGCCTCCCAAGGGCACCGGACGCGATCATTACCTGACGGCTGTGACTCGGGTCGACAATCAGTTAGTCGAAATCATCGACGTCGAGAAGGTCCTGGCAGAAGTGGCGCCGACACCGGAAGCGATTTCCGTCGGTGTGGTCGATGTCGAGACCCAGCACAAGGCGCTGTCGCTGCGGGTGCTGACGGTCGATGACTCGTCGGTGGCGCGCAAGCAGGTCACGCGTTGCCTGCAGACGGTCGGTGTCGAAGTGGTGGCGTTGAACGACGGACGGCAAGCGCTGGATTACCTGCGCAAGCTGGTCGACGAGGGCAAGAAGCCGGAAGAAGAGTTCCTGATGATGATTTCCGACATCGAGATGCCGGAGATGGACGGGTACACCCTGACGGCCGAGATCCGCAACGACCCTCGCATGCAAAAGCTTCATATCATCCTGCATACTTCGTTGTCGGGTGTGTTCAATCAGGCGATGGTCAAGAAAGTCGGTGCCGATGACTTCCTGGCCAAGTTCCGTCCTGATGACCTGGCATCCCGGGTAGTTGACCGGATCAAAGCAGCAGACATCAGCTAGGGGCCTTCTGCCCTTGGTGGTTAATACGATTTAAGAGGCGGCATCTTTGTCTACGGGTAATTTGGATTTCGAACAGTTCCGGGTCTTCCTGGAAAAAGCCTGTGGCATTTTGCTCGGTGAAAACAAGCAGTACCTGGTCTCGAGCCGTCTCAACAAACTGATGGAACAGCAAGGCATCAAGTCCCTGGGTGAGCTGGTCCAGCGCATTCAGACCCAGCCTCGCAGCGGTTTGCGCGAGATGGTGGTCGATGCCATGACGACCAACGAAACCCTGTGGTTTCGTGACACCTATCCGTTTGAAGTCTTGAAGAACAAGGTACTGCCCGAAGCAATCAAGGCAGCTCCCGGCCAGCGTCTGCGGATCTGGTCGGCGGCGTGCTCGTCGGGGCAGGAACCGTATTCGCTGTCGATGTCCATCGACGAGTTCGAGCGGGTCAACATGGGCCAGTTGAAGATGGGCGTGCAGATCGTCGCCACTGATTTGTCCGGCACCATGCTGACCAACTGCAAGACCGGCGAGTACGACAGCCTGGCCATCGGTCGCGGTCTGTCGCCCGAGCGCCTGCAGCGTTACTTCGACCCGAAAGGGCCGGGACGCTGGGCGATCAAGGCGCCGATCAAGAGCCGGGTGGAGTTTCGCTCGTTCAACCTGCTGGACAGCTACGCGAGTCTCGGCAAGTTCGACATCGTGTTCTGCCGCAACGTACTGATCTACTTCTCCGCCGAGGTGAAGAAGGACATTCTGTTGCGCATCCACAGCACGCTGAAGCCGGGCGGTTATCTGTTCCTCGGCGCGTCCGAAGCGCTGAACGGTTTGCCGGACCATTACCAGATGGTCCAGTGCAGCCCGGGGATTATTTACCAGGCGAAGTGATTGATCGGCGGCATCAGAAAACGGGAGTCCTCAGAGGCTCCCGTTTTTTTATGCTTGATGATTTCCCACGAGCGCCGCAACTCCTGTAGGAGCGAGGCTTGCCCGCGAAGGCGGTGGGTCAGGCAATGATGATGCCGTCAGACACACCGCCTTCGCGGGCAAGCCTCGCTCCTACAGTTGATCGGTGTTGCCCGTGAGAAAGCGGCAGAAAAGCGGCAGACGGCGGAAACCCGTTGCCGCTTTTCTGGCATTGCCGCCTTGCCCCTGCCCGCAAAGCCCCGGTTTATGGGGTTTTTTGAATTGGCACGCCGCTTGCTATGTTCATCGTACGAAAAATCAGGTCACCCGAAGGTTTCCCGACATGAGCATCAGCTTCGATAAAGCGCTCGGTATCCACGAACAAGCCCTGGGCTTCCGCGCTCAGCGTGCCGAAGTCCTGGCCAACAACATCGCCAACGCCGACACCCCGAACTACAAGGCTCGGGATCTGGACTTCTCGAAAGTGCTCGCCGAGCAGAGCGAGAAAACCAAGAACGGCACCTTTGCCTTGAACATGACCAACAACCGTCATATCGAAGCCGAAGGCCTGGGCAATGGCGACGAGTCGCTGCTGTATCGCACGCCGATGCAACCGTCGATCGACCAGAACACCGTGGACGCTCAGCTGGAACAGTCGAACTACGCGGAAAACGCGGTCAACTTCCAGGCCAGCTTCACCCTGCTCAACAGCAAATTCAAAGGGTTGATTTCAGCCCTGCGTGGAGAGTAAGTCATGTCTCTAGCCAGTGTTTTCAACATTGCCGGTAGCGGCATGAGTGCGCAAACCACGCGCTTGAACACCGTTGCCTCGAACATCGCCAACGCCGAAACCGTCTCGTCGAGCATCGACCAGACCTACCGCGCCCGTCACCCGGTGTTCGCCACCATGTTCCAGGGTGGCCAGAGCGGCGGCAGCGATTCGCTGTTCCAGAACCAGGACGCTGCAGGCCAGGGCGTGCAAGTGCTGGGCGTTGTGGAAGACCAGAGCAATCTGGAAGCCCGCTACGAACCGAACCATCCGGCGGCCGATGCCAAGGGCTACGTCTACTACCCGAACGTCAACGTGGTGGAAGAAATGGCCGACATGATTTCCGCGAGTCGTTCGTTCCAGACCAACGCCGAAATGATGAACACCGCCAAAACCATGATGCAGAAGGTCCTGACCCTCGGTCAGTGATAAGGGGCGACTCAGATGAGTGTTACCGATACCACCAGCGGCCTTAGCCTCAAAGACATCCTGGCCAACTCTTCGATCAAGACCAGCACCAGTGCCGATGGCCTGGCGTCCGCGACGAACAGCGCCACCGGCAAAAAGGCCCTGGGCAAAGACGCGTTCATGCAACTGCTGGTGACACAGCTGAAGAACCAGAACCCGCTGGAGCCACAGGACAACGGCGAGTTCGTTGCCCAGTTGGCGCAGTTCAGCAGCCTGGAAGGCATCACCACGCTCAACACCACCGTGAGTGGCCTGGCCAGCAACTACAACTCGTCCCAGGCCTTGCAGGCTTCGTCGCTGGTCGGGCGTTCGGTCATTGCCCCGGGCGACAAGGCCGTGGTCGATACCTCCAAGAGTTTCAACGGCACCATTGCCGTACCGGCGTCGGTGGACCCGGTCAAGGTCAAGATCACTGATGCCGATGGCAAGGTTGTCCGCACCATCGACCTGGGCAGCCAGAAAGCCGGTACTTCCAGTTTCATCTGGGATGGCAAGAACGATGCAGGCGAGGTGGCCAAGGCGGGTACCTATACCTTTGGTGCTACTGCGACCTACGACGGCAAGGCGACCTCGCTGGTGACGTACCTGCCGGCAACCGTCAACAGCGTGACCATCAGCCAGACCGGCGGTGAGTTGATGCTCAACCTCGCCGGGCTGGGCAGCATTGCCCTGTCCAAAGTACAAACCATTGGTATGTAGAGCCGACTAACACGGCACAAAGGAGTGGAATATGTCTTTCAATATCGGCCTTAGCGGTCTCTATGCAGCCAACAAACAACTGGACGTGACCGGCAACAACATCGCCAACGTCGCGACCACCGGTTTCAAATCGTCCCGTGCGGAATTCGAAGACGTTTACTCGGCCACCAAGCTGGGTTCCGGCAGCAAAGTCGTCGGTAACGGCGTGCGCCTGGCCAACGTTTCCCAGCAGTTCACCCAGGGTGACGTCAACAACACCGGCAACGTGCTGGACATGGGCATCAACGGATCCGGCTTCTTCGTGCTGAACGACAATGGCTCGCTGTCCTACACCCGTGCCGGTACCTTCAAGGTCGACAAGGACGGTTACGTCACCAATAGCGATGGCTCTGCGCGTCTGCAGGGTTATGGCGTGGATGCCAATGGCAAGATCCTCAATGGCGTTTTGACTGACCTGCGCATTGACACGTCGAACCTGGCGCCGAAAACCACCACCACGGTTTCGTCGACGATCAACCTGAAATCCACGGAATTGGATATCAACCAGGTTGCCAACCCGTTCGACCCGAGCAAGCAAGGGTCCTTCACCAAGCAGTTCAGCACCCCGATTTACGATACTCAGGGTAACCAGCACATCATGGATCAATTCATGGTCAAGACTGGTGCGAACACCTGGAAAACCTACACCCTGATCGATGGTCGCAACCCGAATGGCACCGACCCTAGTCCTACCGCGATTCCGGCGAACCCGCCGGTCGCCTCGACGATGGTGTTCGACACCTCGGGCAATCTGGTTTCGGTGACCACTCCGGCCGTTCCATTGCCTATCGTCAGCCCTGACCTGAAGGTCACTGGCTGGATTCCCGGCACCGTGACCAACGGTGTGTGGGCAGCCAACGGCGCCGCCGCCGACCCGGGCGGTGTGACCATCTCCATGGCCAAAACCACACAGTACAACGCCGACACCGCGCGTTCGATTCCTGCGCAGAACGGTTACGCCACGGGCCAGATCACCAACCTGACCATCGACACCAGCGGTATCATGCTGGCCAACTTCAGCAACAGCCAGACCAAGGCCATCGGCCAGATTTCGCTCGCCAGCTTCACTAACGAGCAAGGTCTGCAGCCTGTAGGCGGCACCAGCTGGAAAGAAACCTACGCGTCGGGTATCCCGGGCTACGATGCGCCGAACACCGGTACCTTGGGCGAGATCCACTCCAACTCTCTGGAAGAGTCCAACGTCAACCTGACCAGCGAACTGGTCGACCTGATCAAGGCGCAGAGCAACTACCAGGCGAACGCCAAGACCATCTCGACTCAAAGCACCATCATGCAGACCATCATTCAGATGACCTGATGTTGGTTGGCTGATTGCTGCACAAAGAACCCCTCGCAAGAGGGGTTTTTTTATGGTCGGGATTTTTCTCTGGGGCTTGGGTTGTTTGTGCCGGCCCTTTCGCGGGCAAGCCTCGCTCCTACAGGATATGCGTCGTCCAGATGATCAGCGCAATCCTGTAGGAGCGAGGCTTGCCCGCGAAGGCGTCAGACCAGTCACCACATTCCTCGAGGCAAAAGAAAACCCCCGACCAATCCAGAGGACCGATCGGGGGTTGTCGAGTAAGCGCCTCGCGGCGCTTACCGGCTCAGCTTATTGGCAAGCTTCGCAATCCGGCTCGTCGATGGCGCAAGCCTTCGGCACTGGAGCAGGGCCGGCAGGAGCAGCCAGGACCGAATCTTCACCGTGGTTGCCGCCGCTGGAAACAGCGTTCAGCTTGCCGGTGTTGATGGTCGACTTCTCGGTGCTGGTCGCGGCCAGGGCACGGAGGTAGTAAGTGGTTTTCAGGCCACGGTACCAGGCCATGCGGTAGGTCACGTCCAGCTTCTTGCCCGAAGCGCCAGCGATGTACAGGTTCAGCGACTGAGCCTGGTCGATCCACTTCTGACGACGGCTGGCCGCGTCGACGATCCACTTGGTGTCCACTTCGAACGCAGTCGCGTAGAGCTCTTTGAGTTCTTGCGGGATACGCTCGATCTGCTGCACCGAACCGTCGTAGTACTTCAGGTCGTTGATCATGACCGCGTCCCACAGACCGCGAGCCTTCAGGTCGCGAACCAGGTACGGGTTGATCACGGTGAATTCGCCCGACAGGTTCGATTTCACGTAGAGGTTCTGGTAGGTCGGTTCGATCGACTGCGATACGCCAGTGATGTTGGCGATGGTCGCGGTCGGTGCGATGGCCATGATGTTGGAGTTACGAATGCCTTTCTGTACACGGGCGCGAACCGGTGCCCAGTCCAGGGATTCGTTCAGGTCAACGTCGATGTACTTCTGGCCACGCTGCTCGATCAGGATCTGTTGCGAATCCAGCGGCAGGATGCCTTTGGACCACAGCGAACCCTGGAACGTCTCGTAGGCGCCGCGCTCGTCGGCCAGGTCGCAGGAGGCCTGGATCGCGTAGTAGCTGACCGCTTCCATCGACTTGTCGGCGAACTCGACGGCAGCGTCGGAACCGTAAGGAATGTGCTGCAGGTACAAAGCGTCCTGGAAGCCCATGATGCCCAGGCCGACCGGACGGTGCTTGAAGTTGGAGTTCTTCGCTTGTGGCACCGAGTAGTAGTTGATGTCGATCACGTTATCGAGCATGCGAACAGCGGTGTTCACGGTGCGTTCCAGCTTGGCGGTGTCCAGCTTGCCGTTGACGATGTGGTTCGGCAGGTTGATCGAGCCCAGGTTGCAAACGGCGATCTCGTCCTTGTTGGTGTTCAAGGTGATCTCGGTGCACAGGTTCGAGCTGTGGACCACGCCGACGTGCTGCTGCGGGCTCCGCAGGTTGCACGGGTCTTTGAAGGTCAGCCATGGGTGGCCGGTTTCAAACAGCATGGACAGCATTTTGCGCCACAGGTCTTTGGCCTGGATGGTCTTGAACAGCTTGACCTTGCCCGGGTACTCGGTCAGGGCTTCGTAGTACTCGTAGCGCTCTTCGAAGGCCTTGCCGGTCAGGTCGTGCAGGTCCGGTACTTCGGACGGCGAGAACAGGGTCCACTTGCCGTCATCGAAGACGCGCTTCATGAACAGGTCAGGGATCCAGTTGGCGGTGTTCATGTCGTGGGTACGACGACGATCATCACCGGTGTTCTTGCGCAGCTCGATGAACTCTTCGATGTCCATGTGCCAGGTTTCCAGGTAGGCACAGACAGCGCCTTTGCGCTTGCCACCCTGGTTGACGGCGACGGCGGTGTCGTTCACCACTTTCAGGAACGGCACGACGCCCTGGGATTTGCCGTTGGTGCCCTTGATGTACGAACCCAGCGCACGAACCGGCGTCCAGTCGTTGCCCAGGCCACCGGCGAATTTCGACAACATGGCGTTGTCGTGGATCGCGTGGTAAATGCCCGACAGGTCATCCGGCACGGTGGTCAGGTAGCAGCTCGACAGCTGTGGACGCAGGGTGCCGGCGTTAAACAGGGTCGGGGTCGAGGACATGTAGTCGAAGGACGACAACAGGTTGTAGAACTCGATCGCACGGTCTTCTTTCTGCTTCTCTTCGATCGCCAGGCCCATGGCCACGCGCATGAAGAAGATTTGCGGCAGTTCGAAGCGGATACCGTCCTTGTGGATGAAGTAACGGTCGTACAGGGTTTGCAGACCGAGGTAGGTGAACTGCTGATCGCGCTCGTGGTTGATCGCCTTGCCGAGTTTTTCCAGGTCAAAGGTGGCCAGGACCGGGTTCAGCAATTCGAATTCGATACCCTTGGCGATGTACGCAGGCAGCGCCTTGGCGTACAGGTCGACCATTTCGTGGTGGGTCGCGCTGTCGGCGACGCCAAGGAAGCCCAGGCCTTCGGCGCGCAGGGTGTCCATCAGCAGGCGGGCGGTCACGAACGAGTAGTTCGGCTCACGTTCAACCAGTGTACGGGCGGTCATCACCAATGCGGTGTTGACGTCGGTCAGGGCCACGCCGTCGTACAGGTTTTTCAGGGTTTCGCGCTGGATCAGGTCGCCGTCGACTTCTTCCAGGCCTTCGCACGCTTCAGTGACGATGGTGTTCAGGCGACCCATGTCCAGAGGCGCAAAGGTGCCATCGGCGCGGGTGATGCGGATCGACGGGTGAGCGTTGACCGCTTCTTCTGCCGGGGCGTGGGCGGCGCGTTGTTTCGAACGACCGTCACGGTAGATCACGTAGTCGCGAGCCACTTTCTGCTCGCCGGCACGCATCAGGGCCAGTTCGACCTGGTCCTGGATTTCTTCGATGTGGATGGTGCCGCCCGACGGCATGCGACGCTTGAAGGTCGCGGTGACCTGTTCGGTCAGACGGGCAACGGTGTCATGGATTCGCGACGAAGCGGCAGCGGTGCCGCCCTCAACTGCGAGAAACGCTTTGGTGATCGCGACGGTGATTTTGTCATCGGTGTAAGGAACGACAGTGCCGTTACGCTTGATCACGCGCAGCTGGCCAGGCGCGGTGGCGGACAGATCCGAATTCGAATCAGCGGCCTGCGGCAAGGTGCCCTGCGGGTTCTCGCGAGTTGTGTCGGTTTGCATGGGGGGTTGTCTCCACATTCTCTATGTTTGTTTGGGCACCATCATGGTGCCCACCGTTCTGTCCTGAAGCACTACAACCGGCGGGGCCGGGCATACCAACTTCGGGACAGATCAGGAAGGGGGCTATTGGGGCGCCGCTTCCATGCCGAAGTCTTTGGTCCCAGGCCTTGAGCCTGACACCGGAATCCTTTTTGGGTGACAGTAATTGACTGCAACACCCGTACCGTTAACGCCGTTCCCGGCTCAAAAACAGTAGCCATCCGCACGCGCGGTTTGGTCTTTCGAAAATACGTTTGGTTCAACCGGACAGAGGCAATAAAAGCGCTTGAAATCGGTGACCGATTTGTGTTTGGTTTTTGGCGTAAAACCCTACATGTAGGGTTTTTTTGGCGCCGGGGTACAAGATAATGCGTTTTGGAGGGTGTTGCAACGTACTGCCTGTGGATAAACCTGTGCGTAAATTGTGTGTGAAAGATGGAACCGGCGTGTAGGCCGCGACCTAGCTGGAGCGGACCGTTTTTCACTGATTTTCAGCGACTGAAAACAGTCATCCGGATTTTTAAGGGCGCGAACCCTATCACAAAAAACCGGCGTGTCCGAACGCATTTGCCGGCTTGTGTTCTGGACGAGTGGCGTTTATACAATCGGCCGGTGCATACACATTTCTTATCCTCCCCAATCATTACAAAAAGACGGGCGGATCCTTCCTTAATAAGTGTTGTTGGCAAGCAGAGGTCACCGTGGAGCAAGAAGCCTGGCAGGTATTGATTGTGGAAGACGACCAGCGTCTGGCCGAACTGACCCGCGATTACCTGGAAGCCAACGGCCTGCGCGTGTCGATCGAGGGCAATGGCGCCTTGGCCGCAGCCCGCATCATCAAGGAGAAACCGGACCTGGTGATTCTCGACCTGATGCTGCCGGGCGAAGATGGCCTGAGCATTTGCCGCAAGGTCCGCGACAAGTTCGACGGCCCGATCCTGATGCTCACCGCCCGCACCGACGACACCGATCAGATTCTCGGTCTCGACCTGGGCGCCGACGACTACGTGTGCAAGCCGCTGCGCCCGCGCTTGCTGCTGGCGCGCATTCAGGCGCTGTTGCGACGCAGTGAAACACCTGAGCCGGTCCCGGAAAAACAACGGCGTCTGCAATTCGGCCCGCTGGTGGTCGACAACGCGCTGCGTGAAGCCTGGCTGCATGACAACGGCATCGAATTGACCAGCGCCGAGTTTGATCTGCTGTGGCTGCTGGTGGCCAACGCCGGGCGCATTTTGTCTCGCGAAGAGATCTTCACCGCGTTGCGCGGCATTGGCTATGACGGCCAGGACCGTTCCATCGACGTGCGCATTTCGCGCATCCGGCCGAAGATCGGCGACGACCCGGACCATCCGCGTCTGATCAAGACCATTCGCAGCAAAGGTTATCTGTTCGTGCCTGAAGCCTGCGTAGATCCCTCACTGTGAATTCGATTTTCCTACGCATCTATGGCGGCATGTGCGCGGCGTTGATTCTGGTGGCGGTGCTCGGCGTGCTGGCCTTGCACATGCTTAACCAGGTGCGCAGCGAGCAGTACCGCGAGCGCCTGGCCCACGGCACGTTCTCGCTGATGGCCGACAACCTGCAACCGATGAACGAAACCCAGCGTCACCGCGCTTTGCTGGTGTGGGAACGTTTGCTCGGGATTCCGCTGGCGCTGAAAACTTTCGCCCAGACCGACCTCGACCTGACCCAGCGCACCCGTGTGCTGCGCGGCCAGGCACTGGTGGAGCAAACCGGTCCGCATGCGGCGAAGGTGTATCGACTGGTCAGCGACAAGGAACAGTTGGTGCTCACCGGCGAGGTGCAGCAGATCAGCGAGCAACTGGCCCGGGCGACCATTTACTTGCTCGCCGATGAACTGGTGCGCGTGCCAGTGGCCGACCAGCCCAAGCGCCTGGCGCAGATAAAGGAAGAGAAGGGCTTCGGTTTCGATCTGCGGCTGGTCACGGTCGATGAGGCTGACATGGATGAAGACCAGAGCCGCCGCGTGGCCGAAGGCGATACGGTAATGGCGCTGGGCAAGGAGGGCGACTCGATCCGGGTATTTGCCGGCATGGTCGGTACGCCGTGGGTGCTGGAAATCGGTCCGCTGTACCAGATGAATCCTTACCCGCCGGAATGGCTGGTGCTGATCGCGGCCCTCGGTTTGAGCCTGATCGGTTTGATCGTCTATTTACTGGTGCGGCAACTGGAGCGCCGTTTGCGTGGCCTCGAAGCGGCCGCCACGCGCATCGCCAAAGGCAGCCTGGAAACCCGCGTGCCGGCACGCGGCGCGGATTCGGTCGGGCGCCTGGCGGCGGCGTTCAACGGCATGGCCGAGCACCTGCAACAGTTGCTGGCGATCCAGCGTGAACTGGTGCGCGCCGTGTCTCACGAATTGCGTACGCCGGTAGCGCGCCTGCGTTTTGGCCTGGAGATGATCGGCTCGGCCACTACGCCCCAGGCCTTGGAGAAATATTGCGAAGGCATGGACCACGACATCGAGGATCTCGACCGGCTGGTGGACGAGATGCTCACCTACGCGAGGCTGGAGCAGGGTTCGCCGGCGCTGAATTTCCAGCGCATCGATCTGGATGCGCTGGTCAATCAGGTGATCGAAGAGTTGGCGCCACTGCGCGCCGACGTCACGGTGCAGCGCGGTTTGTGCCTGTCGGCGGCCGATTGCGATGACGCCTGGGTCGAAGCCGAGCCTCGCTATTTACACCGGGCGATTCAGAACCTGGTGAGCAACGCCATGCGCCATGCTCAATCGCGGGTGACCGTGAGTTATCAGGTGGGGCAGCAGCGGTGTCGGGTCGATATAGAAGACGACGGGCCAGGCGTTCCCGAATCGGCGTGGGAGAAAATCTTTACGCCGTTCCTGCGACTGGATGACAGCAGAACCCGCGCGTCGGGCGGGCATGGGTTGGGCTTGTCGATCGTGCGGCGGATTATCCATTGGCATGACGGGCGGGCGTTGATCAGCAAGAGCAAGAGTTTGGGCGGGGCGTGCTTTAGCCTGAGTTGGCCGAGGAATCAGGAGAAGCGCTGAGATCTTTGTTGTCTGTTCTGGCCTCATCGCGAGCAGGCTCGCTCCCAATGGATCTATGTAGCACCACAAATCCCTGTGGGGGCGAGCCTGCTCGCGATGAGGCCCTCCAGAACACTGCAAATCTTCAGGCCTTGATACTGACCAGACTCAACAACTGCCCATCCTTCATCCCAAACTGCGCATCCAGCTCCGTGCCATTTCGCCACTCACTGGACAGGTCGGTGAGCAACCGCAACCGCACCTCACCGCCCTCGCTCCACTCCAGCACTTCGGCATGTTCAAAATAAAACCGCTGCTGAACGATCGGGTAGAGCGCCTTGAACAAACTCTCTTTCACCGAAAACGTCAGCGTCACCAGCATCGCCAGTTGATCGCGAGGTCCGGCGGCCATGCGCTGCAATTCCGCCGGCGTAAGAATTTCCCCGGCCAGGCGTTCCGCCCGTTCAGGGTTGAGCAGGTTTTCCAGGTCCATGCCCAAGCCGCGCCAGTGGGTTTTCTGCGCGACAATCGCTGCCGCCCGGCCGGTGGTGTGGGTGATCGAGCCGCTGATGTGCGCAGGCCAGACCGGCGCCCGGTCGTCGCCAATGGCCGGGACGACATTCAGCCCTTGCAGCTGTTGCAGTGCGGCCCGCGCGCAAATCCGCCCGGCGAGGAATTCCGTCTGACGCTTGGCGACTGAGCGCTGGATGGTCGCGGGTGGTTCGATGGCACTGCGCTGGAAATCATCGATGGCCAGTTGCGAGGTGTCGAATTGCGTGCTTAGCAGCACCGTATCGGGCAGCACAAACGGCAGCGGCCAATGTGCATCGAGCGGGGTGCAGCAAGCGGGCAGGGCGGGGAGGGCATTCATGTCGGGCATTTTGCCGGGTTGCCTTCGGGCTGGGTAGTAGCAACAGTTTTTGTGGCGAGGGAGCTTGCTCCCGCTGGGCTGCGCAGCAGCCCCAAAACCTGCAATCGCATAACGTCAGACACACCGCGTATGCCGGGTTTACGACTGCTTCGCAGCCGAGCGGGAGCAAGCTCCCTCGCCACAGAGGTCACTGCTCAGCCAAATATTTTCTTGAAGAAGGCCTGCATGTCCGCCCACGACTTTTCATCCGCCGCCTTGTTGTAACCAATATCCGGACCGCCATGATCGCCATGGCCCAGGCGATCCGCATCCGGGTTACTGAACCCGTGCTTGGCACCCTCAAGGCTGACGAACTGATAATCGGCCCCGGCCTTGTCCATCTCGGCCTTGAACGCCGACACGTTTTCCGCCGTGACCATGCTGTCCAGCGCACCGTGCTCGACCAGGATTTTCGCCTTCACGCTGCCCGGCGTCGCAGGCGCTTTCGTCGCCAGCGCCCCGTGGAAACTCACGACGCCCGCCAGCGGCAAGCCCTGGCGTGCCGCATTCAGTACCACCGCGCCGCCAAAGCAATAACCGATGGCAGCCACTTTGTTTGGGTCGGTTTGCGCCTGTTTCTTCAACAGATCGAGCCCGGCCTGGAAGCGGGCGCTGGACGCAGCGCTGTCTTTCAACGCGGCCTGCATGAAGGCCATGGCGTCCTTGGGATGCTCGGTGTTCTTGCCGTCGCCATACATATCGATGGCCAGCGCGCTGTAACCCAGGCCGGCCAGGTCACGGGCGCGACGCTTGGTGTAATCGTTGAGCCCCCACCACTCGTGCACCACCACCACGCCCGGGCGTGGGCCTTTGATCGCGTCGTCGTAGGCGTAGTAACCGATCAGCTTCGTGCCGTCGGCGCTCTGATAAGGGATTTCCTGAGTTTTGATGGCGGCCTGACTAAGTCCGCTCAAGGCCAGCAAAAGCAAAGCGAGGAATACGCGCATGGTCGGATCTCCTGCAAAAAGTCGTTAAAACAGCCGGTGCGATTCGGTTCAGCTCAGGTTCAGAGTGCGTTCAGGGGGAGTTCAGGGCCAGGTGAGTAACCTTGCGCCATACCCGAAAAGCACATGGCACATGAGGAAACTCCCCAATGACTACCTTCAAGAAACTGCTTCTGGCTTTCACCGTCATGGGTGCAAGCGTAGCCGCCCACGCGGCTGACGATAACTTTGCCAGCCTTACTTTTGGACAGACCAGCGACAAGGTCAAAAAGTCCAACGCCCTGAACGCCAACCTCAACAACCCGAACGCCGACGGCGTGATCGGCAAGGACAACACCTGGGGTGTGCGCCTGGGCCAGCAAAACAGCCAGGGCCGCTACTACGCCACTTACGACAACGTGTCGGGCTCGCACAATGGCATTAAACTGCGTCAGGAAAACCTGCTGGGCAGCTACGATCTGTTCTACCCGGTGGGCGGCAGCACCAAACTGTTTGGCGGCGCCACGGCCGGTCTGACCAAACTGACCCAGGATTCCCCAGGCTTCAGCCGCGACAGCGACATCGGTTACGCCGTGGGCGGCCAGCTGGGTGTGTTGCAGCAGGTTTCGCAAAACACCTCGGTTGAACTGGGTTACCGTTACCTGCGCAGCAATGCCAGCACCGAGATGAGCGAGCGCGGTGGCAGCAAACAGGGTTCGCTGGACCTGACCAGCAGCGCCCAGACGTACCTGTCCGCCAACTACGCTTTCTAGAAAGCGTTGCGCGAAAGGCCGGCACCGGATCAACCCCAGCGGTTGATCCGGCGTCGCCATGTTAGCCATCGAGGTGCGCTTGCACGTTGTACCTCTGGATATGTTGATTTGCCCTGGAGAGCGTCATGAAACTGCTGGTCGTCGAAGATGAAGCGCTGTTGCGCCATCACCTGCAAACCCGCCTGACGGACAGCGGCCACGTGGTCGAGTCCGTGGCCAACGCCGAAGAGGCGCTGTACCAGACCGAGCAGTTCAACCATGACCTGGCGGTGATCGACCTCGGGTTGCCGGGCATGGGCGGGCTCGACCTGATCCGCCAGTTGCGCTCCCGGGGCAAGACCTTCCCGATCCTGATCCTCACCGCACGCGGCAACTGGCAGGACAAGGTCGAAGGCCTCGCCGCCGGTGCCGACGATTACGTGGTCAAGCCGTTCCAGTTCGAAGAGCTGGACGCGCGCCTGAACGCCTTGCTGCGCCGCTCCAGCGGTTTCACCCAGTCGACCATCGTCGCCGGGCCGTTGCTGCTCGACCTCAATCGCAAACAGGCGACCCTCGACGAACAGCCGCTGGCGCTGACCGCGTATGAGTATCGGATTCTCGAGTACCTGATGCGCCATCACCAGCAAGTGGTGGCCAAGGACCGCTTGATGGAACAGCTCTACCCGGATGACGACGAGCGCGATCCGAACGTGATCGAAGTGCTGGTCGGCCGTTTGCGCCGCAAACTCGAAGGGCCTGCCGGGTTCAAGCCGATCGACACCGTGCGTGGCCTCGGCTATCTGTTCAATGAGCGCTGCACTTGATTCGTTCTCTTCGTGTCCGATTGATGCTCGCCGCCACCCTGTTGGCGGTGTTGTTCATGCTGGCGTTGTTGCCGGCGATGCAGGGCGCGTTCAGCCTCGCGTTGCAGGATTCCATCGAGCAACGCCTGGCGTCGGACGTCACCACGCTGATTTCCGCCGCCCGGGTCGAGGGCAACCACCTGCAGATGCCGGCGCAGTTGCCCGATGAGCGCTTCAACCTCACCGACAGCCGTTTGCTCGGCTACATCTATGACCGCGAAGGCCATCTGGTGTGGCGCTCGAAAGGCACCCGCGAAGAGAACATCAATTACAAACCGCGTTACGACGGGCGCGGTAATGAGTTCGCGAGGATCAGCGAAGCCAACGGCCAGGAATTCTTCGTCTACGACGTTGAAGTCAAACTGCTCGGCGGTAAAAGCGCAGCGTTCAGCATTGTCGCACTGCAACCGGTGCGCGAATACGAAGTGACCCTCGAAGGTCTGCGGGAAAACCTTTACCTCGGCTTCGGCGCCGCGCTGCTGGTGCTGCTCGCTTTGCTGTGGATCGGCCTGACCTGGGGTTTGCAGGCGTTGCGTCGGCTCAGTCAGGAACTCGACGAAATCGAAAGCGGCACCCGCGAAAGCCTCAGCGAACAGCACCCGCGCGAACTGCTGCGCCTGACCGGCTCCCTCAACCGCTTGCTGCACAGCGAGCGCGAACAACGCAGTCGCTATCGCGATTCCCTCGATGACCTGGCCCACAGCCTGAAAACCCCGTTGACCGTGTTGCAAGGGGTCAGCGAGGACATGGCGCAGCGCCCGGAGGATCGTGATCAGGCCTGGGTGCTGCAAACCCAGATCGAGCGCATGAGCCAGCAGATCAGTTATCAGTTGCAGCGCGCCAGCCTGCGAAAAAGCGGTCTGGTGCGTCATCAGGTGCGGCTGCGGCCGGTGCTGCAAAGCCTCTGCGATACCCTGGACAAGGTCTACCGCGACAAGCGCGTGCGGGTGGCTTTCGATCTGCCGGAACACTGTTATGTGCCGATCGAGCAGGGCGCCTTGCTGGAAATGCTGGGCAACTTGCTGGAAAACGCCTACCGACTGTGCCTCGGCGAAGTGCGCATCAGCGTGCGCGAAACCTTGAGCGGGATCGAGTTGTGCGTCGAGGACGACGGACCGGGTGTGCCGCCGGATCAGCGTGCGCGGATTCTGCAGCGTGGCGAACGGCTGGACCGTCAGCATCCGGGGCAGGGGATCGGGTTGGCGGTGGTCAAGGACATCATCGAGAGCTACAACGCCAAGTTGACCCTGGGGGATTCACCCATGGGCGGCGCGGCGTTCCGGATTCATTTCCCGGTGGTTTGACCTTGGGTTTATAGCGTTCTTTCCGGCCTCTTCGCGGGCAAGCCTCGCTCCTAAAGGGTTTGTGTCGTGCCGCTATTTTGTGATCGGCACAAACCCTGTAGGAGCGAGGCTTGCCCGCGAAGAGGCCAGTGAATCCACCAAAAAGCCTGCTTGAAACTCAATTCTCTTGGGCGCGATAGGCCCCAGGCGTCAACCCGGTCCACTTCTTGAACGCCCGATGAAACGCCGAAGGCTCGGAAAACCCCAGTTGCTCGGCAATCTGTTGCAACGACAGGTCCGCACGCCCCAAGTGATAAATCGCGATGTCCCGGCGCAACTGATCCTTCAACTCCTGAAAACTGGAACCCTCTTCACGCAAATGCCGACGCAGCGTCTGTGGGCTGATGTGCAGGTGCGCGGCCACCGTTTCCAGGTCCGGCCAGCGAGCGCTGTCGCGGCTGAGCAAGCGGCGCAACTGACTGCTCAGGCTGTCGCCGTCGTCCGGGCGCGACAACAGGTCGGCGGGTGAGCGTTCGAGGAAATGCTTGAGGGTGCGTTCGTCCTGCAACAACGGCATGTTCAGGTAGCGACTGTGAAACAGCAGGCTGCTCTGCGCCGCCGAAAACTCCATCGGGCAGGGGAACAGCAAGTCGTATTCGGCGCCGTGCGCGGGCCGTGGATAACTGAACGTCGCCTGCTCCAGCCGGATGCGCTGGCCGATCAGCCAACTGCCGAGTCGGTGCCAGACCATCAGCTGGCTCTCTGTGAGGAAATGGTCCGGGTCGCGGAACTGCGAATCATCGAGGCTCAGGCGGATCATTTCGTCTTCGCGGGTCAGGGTCAGCCGCGGACCCTCGGGGAATAGGCTATAAAACAATAAGCCGCGATGCAGCGCCTTATCGAGATTGCGACAGTGAATCACGGCGTGGCACATCATCGCGAAGCTGCCGGTTTTGCTCGGGACCGGCCCGAAGCCGAGGTACTCGTCGTCGAGTGCCAGCCACAAGCCCTGGATCAATCGGGTGAACTGTTCAGGTGCGATTCGCGCACGCGGCTCATCCAGCAGCTCAGGGCTGATGCCGAGTTGTTGCAACAGCTTTGAACAGTCATGACCGAGGCGGCGCGCGCCACCAAGGGCGGCACGGGCGAAATGACTGGCAATGGTGCGTTCGCGCATAGAAGGCAGATCCGTCATTGAACGACGGATGGTAGTCATGCTGCCTGAGGATGAACAAGGCGGATATCCGCCAAATTGCAGGACGAGGTTTGGTGGATGGGCGGAAAACCGCCACTGTTATATAACGCATCAGTGGCACGTTGAACCTGTAATCCTTGATGTCAAAAGGCTTGCAGGTTTTTTGGCAAAGGTGGCACGCCACTTGCGATACAACGAGCAGATGCCTGCCGTCGCGCAGCTCGAAAAAACAAATCCCTCCAGTGCAGGAGGGTTCGCAATTCAGGTGTCGTGGACAACAGGTGGATGTTGTCACCGCGCACTCTTGAGGAACTTTGCAATGACGACTCGTCAGCCACTGTACAAATCCCTGTATTTCCAGGTGATCGTCGCCATCATCATTGGCGTTCTGATCGGTCACTTCTACCCGCAGACCGGTGTGGCCCTCAAGCCGCTGGGTGACGGGTTCATCAAACTGATTAAAATGATTATCGCGCCCATCATTTTCTGCACCGTCGTCAGCGGTATTGCGGGCATGCAGAACATGAAGTCGGTCGGCAAGACCGGCGGTTACGCGCTGCTCTACTTCGAAATCGTTTCGACCATCGCCTTGCTGGTCGGCCTGTTGGTGGTCAACATCGTCCAGCCGGGCAACGGCATGCACATCGACGTGACCACGCTGGATGCCTCCAAAGTGGCTCAGTACGTAGCGGCCGGTGCTGATCAAAGCGTCGTTGGCTTCCTGCTGAACGTGATCCCGAACACCATCTTCGGTGCGTTCGCCACCGGCGATATCCTGCAAGTGCTGATGTTCTCGGTGATCTTCGGTTTCGCCCTGCATCGCCTGGGTGCCTACGGCCGGCCGATCCTGGACTTCATCGATCGCTTCGCCCACGTGATGTTCAACATCATCAACATGATCATGAAGCTCGCGCCAATCGGTGCCTTCGGCGCCATGGCGTTCACCATCGGTGCCTACGGTGTCGGTTCGCTGGTGCAACTGGGTCAGTTGATGGCGTGCTTCTACATCACTTGCCTGCTGTTCATCCTGATCGTGCTGGGCGGTATCGCTCGCGCTCACGGCTTCAGCGTGCTGAAAGTGATTCGCTACATTCGTGAAGAGCTGCTGATCGTGCTGGGTACTTCTTCTTCGGAATCGGTACTGCCACGCATGCTGATCAAAATGGAGCGTCTGGGCGCGAAGAAATCCGTGGTGGGTCTGGTGATCCCGACCGGTTATTCGTTCAACCTCGACGGCACCGCAATCTACCTGACCATGGCGGCCGTGTTCATCGCTCAAGCGACTGACACCCACATGGACATCACTCACCAGATCACCCTGCTGGTGGTGTTGCTGCTGTCCTCCAAAGGCGCCGCAGGTGTGACGGGTTCGGGCTTCATCGTACTGGCCGCCACTCTGTCCGCTGTGGGCCACCTGCCGGTTGCCGGCCTGGCGCTGATCCTCGGTATCGACCGCTTCATGTCCGAAGCCCGTGCACTGACCAACCTGATCGGCAACGCCGTTGCTACCATCGTTGTGGCCAAGTGGGTCAAGGAGCTGGACACCGACGTACTGCAATCAGAGCTGGCTTCCGGCGGTCGCGGTATCTCCGACGAACGTGTTGAAGACGACCTGGGCGTGGCCGAAGGCCCAACCCCGAACAGCGTCAAGTAACACGCGCAGCAAAAGGAAAAACCCGCTTCGGCGGGTTTTTTCATTCCCGCGATTTGAGCGTAACGGTCACAGTTGCTGACACATCAGGTGATTGCTGCAATCGCGTTGCCTGCCTAGGCTGGAAGCATCGTTTATGGAGATTGCTCATGCTCGGCCCATTGGCATCACTCAAGGTTCTGGATTTCTCGACACTGCTGCCGGGGCCGTTCGCCTCGCTGTTACTGGCCGACATGGGCGCCGAGGTGTTGCGCATCGAGTCGCCGACCCGCATGGACCTGTTGCGCGTGCTACCGCCCCATGACCAGGGTGTGTCGGCCAGCCACGCCTACCTCAATCGCAACAAACGCAGCCTCGCGCTGGACCTCAAGCAGCCCGAGGCGCTGGAAGTCATCAAGCAGTTGCTGCAGGACTACGACATTGTCCTTGAACAGTTCCGCCCCGGTGTAATGGAACGCCTTGGCCTGGGGTATGAAGCGTTGAAGGCGATCAACCCGAAGCTGATCTATGTGTCGATCACCGGTTACGGCCAGACCGGCCCCTACAAGGACCGCGCCGGCCACGACATCAATTACCTGGCGTTGGCGGGACTGGCGAGCTACACCGGCCGCGCCGAGAGTGGGCCGTTGCCCTTGGGCATGCAAGTGGCGGATGTCGCCGGTGGCTCGTTGCACGGAGTGATAGGGCTGCTGGCAGCGGTGATCGCCCGGCAGCAAACCGGGTTGGGGCAGCATCTGGATGTGAGCATGACCGACTGCGCGTTCAGCCTGAACGCCATGGCCGGTGCGGGTTATCTGGCCTGCGGCGAGGAACCGGGCAGGGAAGACCAGATGCTCAATGGCGGCAGCTTTTACGATTATTATCGTTCGCGGGATGGCCGCTGGTTATCGGTGGGCAGTCTGGAGCCGGCCTTCATGAAGCAACTGTGCACGGCGCTGGGGCTGGAGGAGCTGGCGGCGCTGGGCTTGTCGCCTCAACCTGCCCAGCAAAAGAAGCTCAAGGACGCGCTGAAGACCGAATTCGAGAAGCATGACTTTGCCGAGTTGTGTGCGCTGTTTGCCGAATTGGATGCGTGTGTTGAGCCGGTGTTGAGTTTGGGGGAGGCGATTCGGCATCCGCAGTTGAAGGCTCGGGAAGTGGTGACCGATGTGCCGCGGGGGGACGGGACGAGTCAGGCACAGATGGCGTGTCCGTTGAAGTTTTCGGACGGGTTGCCCGAGCCTCGGCATATTGGTGCGGAGCTGGGGCAGCATACGGATCAAGTGTTGAGGGAGTTGGGGTTTGATGCTGAGCGGATTGCCGGGTTGCGGCGTGCCAAGGTGATTCTCTAGCGCCTGTCAGGCCGCCATCGCCAGCAGGCTGGCTCCCACAATGGATCTATGGCGTATCGATGATCCCCTGTGGGAGCCAGCCTGCTGGCGAAGAGGTCGACCCAGACACCACAAATCTCACTATTCGACCCGCATCTCCCCACTGAACACCAACGTGCTCCGGCATCTGCGACACAAATACCGCCGCCCCTGCCGCACCAGGCTGTGTCGCTGCGCCGAAAACGGGAAATCGCTGCCGGCGCACGGGCACCTGTAGATATAGCGGGTCACGCTGCGACGCTTGACGTCATAGGTATGGCAACGATTGGGCGGCAATTCATACACGCCGCGCATGATCAATTGCCACTCTTCACCGTGGGGCTGAATACGATCGCCAAACAGCTGATGAGCAATCAGGTGCGCCACTTCATGGGCCACGGTCTGTTTGAGGAAGTCTTCGGTGTTTTCCCGGTACAACTGCGGATTGAAGCGCAACAGGTTCTCGTGAAGATGCGCGACACCGGCTTTTTGCCCGCGCAGCTTGAGGCTCACCACGGGGCGTTTGAAGGTTCGTTTGAAAAAGGATTCGGCTTGTTGGTAACAGTCTTCGACGCGGGTATTGAGTTGCTCGGGCATGCTTGATGGATCTCCAGAGACGTCGAGTATGCCGCAACCTTCGTGGCTTGCGAATCGCTCAGGTGCCGAGTGGTCGTTACCCCCTACATTAGAAGGCCGCCTTGCGGCGGCCTGTGTTGGCAGATCTTGTTTTTGGGTGGTGTGTTGCTAGTTCGTATAGACCGGCCCCACGCCGAGTCCCCAGACAATAACCGTGAACGCCATAATGGCCACCAGCACTACCAGCCCTACGGCGAGCACCGAACTTGAAAACAGAAATCCCTCGTCTGATGGAATGTTCATGAAAGTGGGTAACCCCACATACAGTAGATACACCGTGTAGCAGATGGCCGCCGTCCCGACGATCATCCCCAGCCACATGTGTGGGTACAGCGCCGCGAGGCCGCCAATGAACAGCGGGGTCGCGGTATAGGTCGCAAACGCAACGCAACGGGCCAGGCTCGGATTGGCGTCATAGGTGCGAGCCATCCAGTGGATGAACGCGCCCATCACTGCAACGCCGCCGAGCATCGCCAGGTACGACATGATCGTCATCCATAGCGCACTCTCTGTCGTCAACATCACCGGCGCTCGATTGCCGATGACCCAGCCGACCTGTGTGGTGCCGATAAACGCCGACACGGCGGGGATCGCCGCCAGAATCAACGTGTGGGTCAGGTACATGTGGCTGATGCTTTCCTCTTGGTCGCCACGGATTTCTTTCCATTCCTGGTCGGGGTGGGTGAAGAGCCCCACTACGTGATGGATCATGCCAGTCACTCCTCTTGTTTTTACCGTCGCCCCCCAGTGGAGCGCCTACAGGCCAAAGTGGCCAAGTAAGTAAAGGTCTGGATATGTGTGCGACCTTATGTCGCAGTATAGAAAGGTCTTACCGGCGCAGGTTGCAGGGCGTTAGAGCAAATCGCGCTGTAAACCCATCTGTTAATCGCCTCTGAGTCTTGGCAAACCCCTGTGGCGAGGGAGCTTGCTCCCGCTGGGTCGCGCAGCGGCCCCAAAACCATCCACCCCGTTTTGTCAGGCAAATTGAGTCGGCAGGTTTTGCGACTGCTGCGCAGCCGAGCGGGAGCAAGCTCCCTCGCCACAGAGGGGTATGCTTGGCTCAGGCTATTCGCCGAAAGCGGGTTTTTGCGTAAAATGCCGGCCTTTCGTCACACCTCACGGATTTCGCGTCATGGGCACTCTCACGGTCAACCAGAACAAACTGCAAAAGCGCCTTCGCCGTCAGGCCGGTGAGGCGGTTGCCGATTTCAACATGATTGAAGACGGCGACAAGGTCATGGTCTGCCTGTCCGGTGGCAAGGACAGCTACACCCTGCTCGATGTGCTGATGCATTTGCAGAAGGTCGCGCCGATCAGGTTCGAGATCGTCGCTGTGAACATGGACCAGAAGCAGCCGGGTTTCCCCGAAGAGGTACTGCCGGCTTACCTCAAGACCCTGGGTATCGAATACCACATCGTCGAGAAAGACACTTACTCGGTGGTCAAGGAGCTGATCCCGGAAGGCAAGACCACCTGCTCGCTGTGCTCGCGCCTGCGTCGTGGCACGCTCTACACTTTCGCTGATGAAATCGGCGCGACCAAAATGGCTCTCGGTCATCACCGCGACGACATCGTCGAGACGTTCTTCCTCAATATGTTCTTCAACGGCTCGCTCAAGGCCATGCCGCCGAAGCTGCGTGCCGACGACGGTCGCAACGTGGTAATCCGCCCGCTGGCCTACTGCAACGAAAAAGACATTCAGGCCTACTCGGACTTCAAGCAGTTCCCGATCATCCCGTGCAACCTCTGCGGTTCTCAGGAAAACCTGCAGCGTCAGGTGGTCAAGGAGATGCTTCAGGACTGGGAGCGCAAGACGCCGGGCCGTACCGAAAGCATTTTCCGCAGCTTGCAGAACGTGATCCCGTCGCAACTGGCGGACCGCAACCTGTTCGACTTCACCAGTTTGAAGATCGACGAAACCGCAGCTTCGCGCTTCGTCAACGTTGTAAACCTCTAAACACAATCACTGTGGGAGCCCGCCTGCTGGCGATAGCGGTGGGTCAGACACTTCATTGTTGACTGACCCGCCGCCATCGCCAGCAGGCTGGCTCCCACATTGGTCTATTCACTTACTCCTCAGGAGAGGGCATGCGCGATTACAAGTGGCTGCACGAATACTGTCTGAACCGCTTCGGTTCAGCAGCTGAACTGGAAGCCCATCTGCCCGTTCCCAAGACCGCGGCGCAATTGCGCAAGATCAGCGACGACCGCTACCTCTCGACCATGGCGCTGCGCGTGTTCCGTGCCGGGCTCAAGCACAGCCTGGTGGACGCCAAGTGGCCCGCCTTCGAAGAAGTGTTCTTCAAGTTCGACCCGGAAAAAGTCGTGCTGATGAGCGCCGAACACCTTGAACGCCTGATGCAGGACGCGCGGATCATCCGCCACCTGGGCAAGCTCAAGAGCGTGCCACGCAATGCGCAGTTCGTGCTGGACGTGGCCCATGAAAAGGGCAGCTTTGGCGCGTTGATCGCCGATTGGCCGGTGACCGATATCGTTGGGTTGTGGACGTACCTGAAAAAGCGCGGGCATCAACTGGGCGGGTTGTCGGCGCCGCGGTTTTTGCGGATGGTCGGCAAGGACACGTTTGTGCCGAGCTACGACGTGGTGGCGGCGTTGAACGCGCAGAAGATCGTCGACAAGGTGCCGACCAGTTTGCGGGACCTGGCATTGGTGCAGGATGTGTTCAATCAGTGGCATGAGCAGAGCGGTGGGCGGGCGATGAGCCAGCTTTCGATGATGCTGGCGTACACCGCCAATCATTGACACCGAGTTGCGCCCATCGCCAGCAGGCTGGCTCCCACATTGGATCTGTGGCGTACACAAGTCCCCTGTGGGAGCTAGCCTGCTAGCGATTGCAATCTGTCAGGCGACGGAGATCTCGCCTTCACCCGCCAGTTTGCGATTCAACTGAAACCGCCACCGCACATACAGCAGCGCCGAGCAGAACACTGCCAGGCTCGCGCCCATCTCCAGTAAACCAAACAGCTGCCGGTTCGGGTCATACGCCGCCAGTGCGCCCTTGATGAAATACAGGTTCACCACAAAGCACATCCACGAATGCCCGCGCGCGCTGCCGATGATCATCCCCGGCGCCAGCAACAGCAGCGGCACCAGCTCGATCAGCAAAATCACCCACGGCCGCGCACCATGCAGGTCAGCGACCACCAGGTAATAGACGCAGAGCAATCCCACCAGACTGAAGTAGCACAGCAGACTGATGACGCGCATCGCTCGAACCCGCGGTTCGAGCCATTCAATGGAAGGCAGCACCTTCGGCTTTTTGGCCATGTCAGCTCACCAACTTTTGCGCAGTCTTCGCCAGCCGCAGACCCAAGGCCCGGCACAGCGCCACTTCATGTTCATTCAAACCGCTTTTGCCATCGGCGCCGGCGTGATGACTGGCGCCGTACGGCGTACCGCCACCACGGGTTTCCAGCAGCGCGGATTCGCTGTACGGCAGGCCGGTGATCAGCATGCCGTGGTGCAGCAACGGCAGCATCATCGACAACAGCGTGGTTTCCTGGCCACCATGCAGGCTTGCGGTGGAAGTGAACACGCCGGCCGGTTTGCCTACCAGAGCGCCGGTCAGCCACAGGTTGCTGGTGCCGTCGAGGAAATACTTGAGCGGCGCTGCCATGTTGCCGAAGCGCGTCGGGCTGCCGAGGGCCAGGCCCGCGCAGTTCTTCAGGTCGTCGAGGCTGGCGTACAGCGCGCCTTCGTCCGGAATGTCCGGCGACACCGCTTCACACTCGGTGGAGATCGCCGGCACGGTGCGCAGGCGCGCTTCCATCCCGGACTGCTCGACACCACGGGCAATCTGCCGGGCCATTTCATTGGTCGAGCCGCTGCGGCTGTAATACAGAACCAGAATGTACGGCGCGCTCACGGCAGCAACTCCAGCACGTTCTCCGGCGGACGGCCGATGATGGCTTTGTCGCCGACTTCGAGAATCGGCCGCTCCATGAGTTTCGGGTGCGCGGCGATGGCGGCGATCAATTGCGCCTCGCTCAGGCTGGCATCGGCGAGGTTGAGAGTTTTGTACTCGTCCTCACCGGTGCGCAGCAGTTGCCGGGCGCTGAGGCCGAGCTTTTTCAGCAGGCCCTGCAGTTGCGCGGCGTCCAGCGGGGTCTCGAGGTAGCGGACCACGGTCGGGGTCAGGCCACGGGCTTCGAGCAGTTCGAGCGCACCGCGGGATTTCGAGCAGCGCGGGTTGTGATAAAGCGTCAGATCGGTCATGTGCGGGTCGCATCTTGCGTAAGGTGACGGCTATTCTAACTGTGCAGCGCGTAATCCAGAACCTTGGGAGGCGATGGGTCGCAGGCGCATTTAATTTTGAACAAGGATCACGACATGACAAGGCGACTGGCAGCGGCACTGGCGATCTTCGGGACGCTGATGCTGGGGGGCTGCGGCAACGACTATGGCATCGATCAGAACGGCCATAAAGTCGCCGCCGAACGACTGGACAAACAATGGCTGGTGCTCAATTACTGGGCCGAATGGTGTGGCCCGTGCCGGACCGAAATCCCGGAATTGAACGGGCTGGCCGATCAGTTGAAGGACAGGAAGATTGGTGTGTTCGGGGTCAACTTCGACAATGTGCAGGGTGAAGAGCTGAAAAATGCCAGTGAGAAACTGGGGATCAGGTTCACCGTATTGGCGTCGGATCCGGCGGAGCTGTTTGAATTGCCGCGCAGCGAGGCGTTGCCGGTGACGTACATCATCGATAACAAGGGCAAGGTGCGCGAACAGCTGATGGGCGAACAGACGGCGGCGGGGGTGATGGCGAAGCTTGAGGCGTTGCAGGCGACTAACTGATTACGCAGAGGTCTTTTGTGGTGAGGTGCTTTTGTGGCGAGGGAGCTTGCTCCCGCTGGGCTGCGAAGCAGCCCTAATCCCGGTCGCCGCGTTTCGTCAGGTCCAACGCGCGTTCCGGTTTTGCGGCTGCTGCGCAGCCGAGCGGGAGCAAGCTCCCTCGCCACAGTTATCCACTCGACCACTCTTGAGGGGGATTTATCCCTCTTCAAGCCACCAACGCAGCGGCTTGCCTTCCGCCGGCCAGAAGCGCATCTGGTCGATCGGCGAAACATCCCAGCGCTGCACGTTTTCCAGGGCCTGGAGGAAGCGCTTTTCCTGTTCCATGAGCGCCGGCGCGCACAGCTTGCGCGTGCTGCCGACCTTGCCGAAGCTCAGCTTGTCGCCGTCGAGCGTGTACGGCGCGAACCAGTGGTTGCAGCCGCCATTACCATAGGCGCGACCGTCTTCACCGAGGGTGACGGTCAGGTGGCTGTAATCCATCAGCGGGCGTTCGCCGATCCATTCCAGAATGTAGCTGCGGTTCTGTTGCAATTGCACCGGCTCGGCGGCGCAGCCCAGCAGGCTGGCGCCGACCATCGCGGTCAGAGCAAGGCGTTTCATCACGCAGGCTCCTGGCATTTCGGGCACAGGTGTTTCTCGCCGACGGACTTCCAGCCCAACTCGGCAATCCGCGCAGTAGCGGCAGGCTTTTCGGCCTTGTTGCCCAACTTGGCATCGACCGCGAACTCGAAGCTGAGCTCTTTGGCGCAGCTGTCGCAATTGACTTGCCAGGTGTGGATCGCCAGTTCGCCGAACACCGGGCCGCTGGCCACCGCGACCCATTGGCCGGGCGGGTTGATCAGGTGGCGAACCGTTTCGACGGTCAGGCGCATGGACAAGTCCTTGGCACCTTTGAGGGTCACGACCAGCACGTCATTGTTACGAATCGAGCCGCCATTGCCGGTGACTTGATAACGCCCCGGCACCAGGGCGCGGCATTCGGTGAGGGTGTGTTGCGGGTTCATCAGGCTATAGCGGAAATCGTGTTCGACCATGGGTCCTCCAAATATGCGCGGCATGCTAGCACGGACATCGACGCCGCACCGCGCAGGGAAGTGACCTTCGATCCGGTTCAGCCGGCATCGACCTGATTTTGCAGATTACCCGCCGCCCAGGCTGCAATGTTCTGCAACGTTGTCGCGGCAATGGCGCCCAGGGCTTCATGGGTCAGGAAGGCCTGGTGCGCGGTGACGATCACGTTCGGGAAGGTCAGCAGGCGTGCCAGCACATCGTCCTGCAGCGGCAGATCGGACCGGTCCTCGAAGAACAGCTGCGCTTCCTCCTCATACACGTCCAGCCCCAGATAACCCAGTTGGCCATCCTTCAATGCGTCGATCAGTGCTGGCGTGTCCACCAGCCCGCCACGCCCGGTGTTGATCAACATGGCGCCGGGTTGCATATGCGCCAGTGACTCGCGGTTGATCAGGTGTTTGCTCTGTTCGTTGAGCGGGCAATGCAGGCTGATGATCTGCGATTCGGCCAGAAGCTGCGGCAAACTCAAATAACGCGCGCTGAGGGCTTCGACCTGCGGATTGGGGTAAGGGTCGTAAGCCAGTAGCTGACAGCCGAAACCGTTCATGATTTTCGCGAAGGTCGCGCCGATCTGCCCGGTGCCGACTACGCCGACCGTCTTGCCCACCAGGTCAAACCCGGTCAGCCCATGCAGGCTGAAATCCCCTTCGCGGGTGCGGTTGTAGGCGCGATGCAGGCGCCGGTTGAGCGCCAGGATCAACGCCACCGCATGCTCGGCCACGGCATGGGGCGAGTAGGCCGGAACCCGCACCACCGACAACCCCAGACGCTTCGCCACCGCGAGATCGACATGGTTGTAACCGGCCGATCGCAGGGCGATCAGGCGTGTGCCCCCGGCGGCCAGGCGTTCGAGCACCGGGGCGCTAAGGTCATCATTGATGAAGGCGCAGACGACTTCGTGATGTTCCGCCAGCGCCGCCGTGTCCAGGCTCAGTCGCGCCGATTGAAAGTGCAGCTCGATGCCGGCGGGGAGGTCGGCGCCGAGAAAACTGTCGCGGTCGTAGGTCTGGCTGCTGAAAAGAATCGTGCGCATGGCGTCCTCCTGGATAAATTCACGCTGTGTGCCTGTTGCCGAAAACTCAGGCCCGCCCGGATCTCTGTAGGAGTCTGGCTTGCCAGCGAAGGCGTCCTTGAGAACGACGCAAAGTTTGAGGGCCCCTTCGCTGGCAAGCCAGGCTCCTACAAGGGGTTGCAGTGAGCCTAGCGCTGAAGGTGATCAACGCCATTGCGCTGTATCAAGCATTTATACGGGCATGAGCCGCCAGGCGATTGATGGCGCGGTCGAGGTCTTCCAGTGCGCCGGGCGCTTTCGGGTCTTGTTGCTTGAGCAGGGTTTCGCTGCGCTGGCAGGCCGCGCGCAGTTGCGGCACGCCGCAATATCGGGTCGCGCCATGCAGGCGATGCACCCGTTCGATCAAGGCATTGTGGTCGTTGGTCTCCCGGGCCACGCGGATGGCTTCGCGGTCGGCTTCCAGGGATGCCAGCAACATCGCCAGCATGTCCGCTGCCAGATCCGCCTTGCCGGCAGCCAGGCGCAACCCTTCCTCGTGATCCAGCACCTGCAACTCGTGGCTGCCGCCATGGCTGTCACTGGAACGCTCCGGCCCCTGATTGCGCAGCGCCAGGCCGGTCCACTTCAATACCACCTGCGCCAGTTGCCGTTCGCTGATCGGCTTGGTCAGGTAATCGTCCATGCCGCTTTGCAGCAGCGCGCGCTTTTCGTTGGCCATGGCATGGGCGGTGAGGGCCACGATCGGCAATGGCGTGCAATGCCGTTCGCTTTCCCACTGGCGAATGGTTTCGGTGCTCTGGCGACCGTCCATGCCAGGCATCTGCACGTCCATCAACACCAGGTCGAAAGTCTCGGTTTGTACCGCCTTGACCGCAGCGTAACCGCTTTCCACCGCGAGCACCTTGGCGCCCAGGTCTTCAAGCAGGGTTTGCACCAGCAGCAGATTGGCCGGGTTGTCGTCGACACACAGCACCTTCGGCGCACGGCTGGACACCGGTTCGCCGGGGTCGCTGCGTTGCTGGCGCGGATTGACCAGATCAGACAAGGCCCGGCGCAGCTTGCGGGTGCAGGCCGGTTTGGCTTGAAGCTGACTGTGCGGGTTGGGCACCGAGAGGTGGAACAGCGTCTGCTCGGTGGTCGGGCACAGCACCAGCACTTTGCAGCCGAGGTGTTCGAGGTCCCAGATGTGCTGGTTCAGGCGCTCCGGCGGCATGTCATTGCTGGTGATGCCGAGCACTGCGAGGTCGATCGCCTGATCGGTCTGGTGCGCGCCGGTCACGCCGTTGGTCAGGCTTTCCAGGGTATTGAACGGTGTCACTTCCAGGCCACAGTCTTCCAGTTGATGCTGCAACGCCTGCCGGGCCAGTTCGTGGTTTTCCAGCACGGCGACGCGACGCCCGAGCAGCGGCGGACCGGGCAGGTCTTCGGCGTCGTCGCGGGTTTTGGGCAGGCTCAGGCTGACCCAGAATTCCGAGCCTTCGCCCGGCGTGCTGTCGACGCCGATCTCGCCGCCCATCTGTTCGATCAAACGCTTGGAAATCACCAATCCCAAACCGGTGCCGCCGGGTTGCCGGGACAACGAGTTGTCGGCCTGGCTGAAGGCCTGGAACAGCGCCCGCACGTCCTCGTTCGACAGGCCGATGCCGGTGTCCTGAATGCTGATGCGCAGCTGTACGCTGTCTTCGTGTTCTTCTTCGAGCATGGCGCGGGCGACGATCGTGCCTTCGCGGGTGAACTTGATCGCGTTGCTCACCAGGTTGGTAAGGATCTGCTTGAGTCGCAGCGGATCGCCGACCAGCGACAGCGGCGTGTCGCGATACACCAGGCTCACCAGTTCCAGCTGTTTGGCATGGGCGGCCGGGGCGAGGATGGTCAGAGTGTCCTGGAGCAAATCGCGCAGGTTGAACGGAATATGGTCGAGTACCAGCTTGCCGGCCTCGATTTTCGAGAAGTCGAGAATCTCGTTGATGATCCCCAGCAGGCTGTCGGCGGATTTCTCGATGGTGCCCAGGTAATCGAGCTGGCGCGGGGTCAGCTCGCTTTTTTGCAGCAGGTGGGTGAAACCGAGAATGCCGTTGAGCGGCGTGCGGATTTCATGGCTCATGTTGGCCAGGAACTCGGATTTGATCCGGCTCGCTTCCAGGGCTTCCTTGCGCGCCAGGTCCAGCTCGATGTTCTGGATTTCGATGGTTTCCAGGTTCTGGCGCACGTCTTCGGTGGCCTGGTCGATGCTGTGCTGCAATTCTTCCTGGGCATTTTGCAGGGTGCCGGCCATGCGATTGATGCCGGACGCCAGCTCATCCAGCTCCTGACTGCCGAGGGGCGGCAGGCGGGTTTCCAGATGGCCGTCCTTGAGTTGCGCCACCGCTTGCTTGATCTGGCTCAGCGGCCGGTTGATGGTCCGGCCCATGCGCAACGCCAGCAGTGCTGCACCGGCGAGGCCCGCGCCGATCAACAAAAGGCTGGCGAACAGGCTGCGATAACCGCGCAGCAACATGCCGTTGTGGGACAGTTCGAGTTCGACCCAGCCCAGCAGGCGGTCGGCTTCATCGGGAATCAGGTCGCCGGCCAGATTGCGGTGTTTGCCGAACACCGGCAGCAGGTAACGCGTCGCATCGTTGCCACTGCGGCGCAGCATCTGCGAGCCATTGCCCAATGGCGCCTGATTGAGCATGGTCGGGCCGGCGTGGGCGAGCAGCGTGCGGTCCGGGGCGAGGAGCGTCACTGCGCGCACGTCGGCGGTTTCCAGGGACTGGGTGGCGATGCGTTCCAGCAGTTCGATGTCCTTGTGACCCATGGCCGGGGCCACGAGGGGCGCGAGCTGTTCGGCGATCATTTCACCGCGCTGCATGAGTTGGGTCTGCAGGTCGGATTGCTGCATCCAGGTAAAATAGCCGCCCAGCACCAGAGCCATCAGGCTGGTCGGAAGCAAGGTCAGCAACAGCACGCGGCCTTTAATTCCCAGTTTCTTGAGCACGCCTCTCTCCTGCATCCAGCCATTTAGGAACCTGCGCGTACATCCGGCACGCGCCACTTGCGCAGTGTAGCGATTTGCTTGCGGGCAATCTTCGTAAAATTGATGTCGTCATTCGTCGGGTCATTGAAGGCTTTCGGGTCGTGGACACACCCTTGGGTTGCCCCCGGCGAGGCAATCTTGAATAATCGGCAACTGAGAATTATTTGCAGATACTCATGACTCCCATCTCTGTCAGCCATCCCCGCATTCTTTCCATCGAAGACGACCTCGTGCTCGGTGCCTATGTTCACGAGCAACTGGGCCGCAGCGGTTTCCAGGTGACCTGGTGCCAGAACGGTCAGGAAGGCCTGGCAATGGCCCGCGAACAAGCCTTCGATGTCGTGCTGATGGACATTCTGCTCCCGGGCATGAACGGTCTGAACGTGCTGACCCAATTGCGCCAGAGCCATTCCACCCCGGTGGTGCTGATGTCGGCGCTGGGGGCCGAGGCAGATCGCATCAGCGGTTTCCGCCTCGGCGCCGATGACTATTTGCCCAAGCCCTTCAGCATGGCCGAACTGCGCGTGCGCATCGAAGCGATCCTGCGGCGCGTTGCGCTGGATCGTCGGCCCGCCGTCGAACCCGTTGCCCTGGCGGTGGACAGTCTGCATTTCGACGATGAACGTTTCGAGGTGTTCTTTGGCGAGCACGCCGCCGGCCTGACCCGCAGCGAGTACCGCTTGCTGGACACGCTCAACCGCAATGGCGATGAAGTATTGAGCAAGGCCTTCCTTTATCAACACGTATTGCAACGGGGTTACGCGGCCCACGACCGCAGCCTCGACATGCACATCAGCCAGATCCGCCGAAAGCTCAAGGCCATCGGCTACACCGAGCGGGAAGTGCGCACAGTCTGGGGCAAGGGCTATGTCTTGAGTGCTGCCGATGAAATGGTCTGACCTGCCGGGCCGGCATTCGCTGTTCTGGAAACTCGCCTGTCTGCTGGTGGCGTTCTGTCTGCTGATGATCTGGCTGAGCTGGTCCTGGGGCCGCTACATGGAAGAGCGCAACCAGTTTCTGTCGGATGAGGCCCGTGGCACTCTGGCAGGTTACGCCGCCGAAGCCGAGCAGGCGTGGCAGCAGGGGCAGAGTGCCGGTGTCGATGCCTGGCTACAGGAAATGCGCGAGCGTGAAGCGGGTTGGACGGGCGTCATCGGTGGTGATTTACAGTCATTGAGCAGCCAGCCGCTGACGGAGCCGGAAATCCAGCACCTGACATTCCTGCGCGGCCTCGATTGGCCCATTCACAAAAAACGTTTGCCATGGTTGCGCGTACCGTTTCCCGGCGACTCGTCTGTCGGCAGTCTGGTGATCGAACTGCCCCAGCGTTTCATGCCCGGGCGTTACCGAGTGTTCTGGCGCGTGATCACCAACGGTGTGATTCCAGGGCTGTTCACGTTGCTGCTGTGCGTCGGGTTGTATCGACTGCTGGTGGTTCCTCTCAATCAACTGCGCGAGCAGGCCAATGCCTGGCGTGCCGATCAGTTGGGCGTACGGCTGTCACATCGCACCACCAATCGTTCAGATGAACTGGGTGAGCTGGGCCGTGCGTTCGACCACATGTCCGAACGCCTGCAAAGCACGGTGGCCCTGCAACAACAGTTGCTGCGTGACCTGTCCCATGAGTTGCGCACGCCGTTGAGCCGTTTGCGAGTGGCCAGCGAGGGCGAGCAAAGCCTGACGCAACTGCGCGAACGCATTGGCCGCGAAGTCGATGGCATGCAGCGCCTGGTCGAGGACACGCTGCAACTGGCCTGGCTCGACACCGAGCGCTCACCCTTGCCCGACGAAGCGATCCAGATTCAGGCGCTGTGGGAAATGCTCACTGAGAACGCCTGCTATGAAAGCTGCTGCCCGGTGGGCCAGTTGCAGTGTGCGGTGGATTCATCCTGCTGGGTGCGCGGCAATCTCAATACCCTGGCGCAGGCCCTGGAAAACATTCTGCGCAATGCCATTCGTCATTCGCCGAAGGGCGGCGTTGTGCGCCTGGATGGGCGACGCGATGGTGATTACTGGCACTTGTGGCTCGAGGACGAGGGTGGCGGGGTGGCTGAAGAAGATCTGGAGCGGATCTTCTCGCCCTTTACTCGACTTGATGGTTCGCGGCCCGGAAATGGTGGGTTCGGGTTGGGGTTGAGCATTGCGAGGAATGCGGTGCAGCGGCAGGGCGGACGGCTTTGGGCTGAGAACAGCGGGGCAGGCTTGCGGCTGAATATGCGGTTGGTGGCGGATGATGGTGTCGCCAGTGATGACGCCATCGCGAGCAGGCTCGCTCCCACAGTGGATGTGTGTCGGCCACAAATTGTTTGAACAATCCCAGCACCCTGTGGGAGCGGTCTTGCCCGCGATGAGGTCGTGACAAAACACCAAAATCCACCCTTATTCCCATAAGCCATAAGCACCGCACTTTGCGTGATATGGCCTGCGAACGTTTGCCGGTATGATAGGCGCCCCCGCAGTCTGGATTGCGAATTACGCCATGACCTTGCAGTACCCAACCATCGCCGATTGCGTCGGCAACACTCCGCTGGTCCGTTTGCAGCGCCTGCCCGGCGCCACCAGCAATACCCTTTTGCTCAAGCTCGAAGGGAATAACCCGGCGGGTTCGGTCAAGGACCGCCCGGCGCTGTCGATGATTACCCGCGCTGAATTGCGCGGGCAGATCCACGCCGGCGATACGCTGATCGAAGCGACCTCGGGCAACACCGGGATCGCTCTGGCCATGGCTGCCGCGATCAAGGGTTACAAGATGATCCTGATCATGCCGGACAACTCCAGCGCCGAGCGCAAGGCCGCGATGACGGCCTATGGCGCCGAGCTGATTCTGGTGACCCAGGAAGAAGGCATGGAAGGCGCCCGCGACCTCGCCCAACGAATGGAAGCCGAAGGCCGTGGCAAGGTGCTGGACCAGTTCGCCAACGGTGACAACCCGGAAGCGCACTACACCACCACCGGCCCGGAAATCTGGCGCCAGACCGAGGGCACCATCACTCATTTCGTCAGTTCGATGGGTACCACCGGCACCATCATGGGCGTGTCGCGCTACTTGAAAGAGCAGAGCGAGAACGTGCAGATCATCGGCCTGCAACCGATGGAAGGCTCGGCGATTCCGGGCATCCGTCGCTGGCCGCAGGAATACCTGCCGAAGATTTACCAGGCCGATCGCGTGGACCGCATCGTCGACATGGCGCAAAGCGAAGCCGAGGACGTGACCCGTCGTCTGGCCCGCGAAGAAGGCATCTTCTGCGGCGTGTCCTCGGGCGGTGCCGTGGCAGCGATGCTGCGTTTGTCCAAAGAAGTTGAAAACGCGGTGATCGTCGCGATCATCTGCGACCGTGGCGACCGTTACTTGTCGACCGGCATTTTCGACGCGCCCAACTGATGGCCAAGCACGAGAGAGGCCTGCGCTTCCAGCCCACCGGCGGCAGCAAGGCCCCGCAAATTCCGACCGGCAAAAAACAGCGCCTGACCATCGAGCGCCTGGCCAATGACGGTCGCGGCATCGCGTTTTTCGAAGGTCGCACCTGGTTCGTCCTCGGCGCATTGGCCGGTGAAGAAGTCGAGGCGCGCGTGCTCGGTGCCCACGGCAAAATCGTCGAGGCACGCACCGAGCGCGTTTTCCTGGCCAGCGAATTGCGTCGCCCGGCGCCGTGTCCGCATGCCGGTCGCTGTGGTGGCTGCAGTGTTCAGCACCTGCCTCATTCCGAACAACTCGCCCTGAAACAGCGCATGCTCGCCGAGCAATTGTCCAAGGTCGCCGGTGTCGAACCCGAAGAGTGGGCAGCGCCGTTGAGCGGTCCGGAGTTCGCTTACCGCCGTCGCGCCCGTGTAGCGGTGCGCTGGGACATGAAAGCTAAAAAGCTCGAAGTCGGTTTCCGCGCGGCGGGCAGTCAGGACATCGTTGCAATCAACGAATGCCCGGTGCTGGTACAGCCCTTGCAACCGATCATGACCCGCTTGCCGGAGATGTTGCGGCGCTTGAGCAAACCTCAGGCGCTGGGGCATGTGGAGTTGTTCAGTGGTTCGTCGTTGGCGGTGTTGCTGCGCCACATGGCGCCGTTGTCCGATGCCGATATGACGATCCTCAAGGATTTTTGCGCGTTCCATGAAGCTCAATTGTGGCTGCATGGCGAGGGCGAACCGCAACCGGTCGAAGCTGATCAGTCGTTGGGCTATCGCCTTGAACAGTGGGATTTGAACCTGGCATACCGGCCGGGAGATTTCATTCAGGTCAACGCGGCGGTCAACGAAGCGATGGTCGCCCAGGCGCTGGACTGGCTGAAACCGACAGCGGATGAACGCGTTCTCGATCTATTCTGTGGTTTGGGTAACTTTGCCTTGCCGCTGGCCAAAGCCGTTCGCGAAGTGGTGGCGGTCGAAGGTGTGCAGGCGATGGTCGAGCGGGCAGCCGCGAACGCCGCTAGCAACAATCTGAATAATGCGACGTTTTTTCAGGCCGATTTGTCCCAGCCTTTGACCGATGCCGAATGGGCGCGCGAAGGCTTTTGTGCGGTACTCTTGGACCCACCGCGTGACGGTGCTTTCGAGGTGGTGCGCAAGCTCAAGGCTCTGGGCGCCGAACGGTTGGTGTATGTGTCGTGCAACCCTGCAACTCTGGCGCGCGACACGGTCGAATTGATCAAGCAAGGCTACCGGTTAAAACGTGCCGGGATTCTCGATATGTTTCCTCAGACGGCACATGTCGAGGCCATGGCGTTATTTGAAGCGAGCTAGGAAGGCTCGTCTGGTCCGACTGACCCGCCCGTGCAGCACTCGTCCTGGCCCCGCGAGTGCATCCCCGGCAACGAAGGTCAGCGATTGGACGCATTGAATCTGCGTCGTAGGGAAGGTAAAGCAAGATGGTACAGGTGAGAGCACACCAGCCGATCAACACGGACGGCAGCATCAACCTCGAGGCTTGGCTCGATCATGCGGTCAGTGTCGATCTGGCACTGGATCGCGAAGCCTTGAAGGACGCGTGCGAGTTCGCTCGCACCTCCGAACAACAGGCCAATGCGGCGAAGAATCTATGGTCCGAAGGGACCTCGAGTTTCCGCACGGGCCTTGAGATCGCCGAGATTCTCGCCGACCTCAAACTCGATCAGGATTCGTTGGTCGCCGCGGTCTTGTACCGTGGCGTGCGCGAAGGCCAGATTGAACTGCCGGCGGTCAGCCAGCGTTTCGGTCCGGTGGTCGCCAAACTCATCGACGGCGTATTGCGCATGGCGGCGATCAGCGCCAGCCTGAGCCCCCGTCAATCCCTGGTGCTGGGCACCCAGGGCCAGGTCGAAAACCTGCGCAAAATGCTCGTGGCCATGGTCGACGACGTGCGCGTCGCGCTGATCAAACTGGCCGAGCGCACCTGCGCGATCCGTGCGGTCAAAACGGCAGACGACGAGAAGCGCAACCGCGTCGCGCGTGAAGTCTTCGACATCTACGCGCCGCTCGCCCACCGTCTCGGCATCGGTCACATCAAGTGGGAACTGGAGGACTTGTCCTTCCGCTACCTCGAGCCCGATCAGTACAAACAGATCGCCAAGTTGCTGCACGAGCGGCGCCTTGATCGCGAACGCTTCATCGCCGATGTGATGAACCAGCTGAAAGTCGAATTGCAGGCCACCGGTGTCGAGGCCGACATCAGCGGCCGGGCCAAACACATCTATTCGATCTGGCGCAAAATGCAGCGCAAGGGTCTGGAGTTCAGCCAGATCTACGACGTGCGCGCCGTGCGCGTGCTGGTGCCGGAAATGCGCGACTGCTACACCGCGCTCGGCATCGTCCACACCTTGTGGCGACACATCCCGAAAGAATTCGACGACTACATCGCCAACCCGAAAGAGAACGGCTACCGCTCGCTGCACACCGCAGTGATCGGGCCTGAGGGCAAGGTGCTGGAAGTGCAGATCCGCACCCACGCCATGCACGAAGAAGCCGAACTGGGCGTTTGCGCGCACTGGAAGTACAAGGGCACCGACGTCAAATCCGGTTCCAACCACTACGAAGAGAAAATCTCCTGGCTGCGTCAGGTGCTCGAGTGGCACGAAGAGCTGGGCGACATTGGTGGCCTGGCGGAACAGCTGCGGGTCGATATCGAACCGGACCGGGTCTACATCTTCACGCCGGACGGCCACGCCATCGACTTGCCGAAGGGCGCGACCCCGCTGGACTTCGCCTACCGCGTGCACACCGAAATCGGTCACAACTGCCGTGGCGCGAAGATCAACGGGCGCATCGTACCGCTCAACTACAGCCTGCAAACCGGTGAACAGGTCGAGATCATCACCAGCAAGCACGGCACCCCGAGCCGCGACTGGCTGAACCCGAACCTGGGTTACATCACCACGTCCCGGGCGCGGGCGAAGATCGTTCACTGGTTCAAATTGCAGGCCCGCGACCAGAACGTCGCGGCCGGCAAGACCTTGCTCGAACGCGAACTCAGTCGCCTTGGCTTGCCCGCGGTGGATTTCGACAAGTTGGCCGACAAGGCCAACATGAAAACCGCCGAGGACATGTACGCCGCGTTGGGCGCAGGCGATTTGCGCCTGGCGCAACTGGTGAACCTGGCGCAGCAACTGGTCGAGCCGGAGCGCGGCAACGAGCAGCTGGAACTGATTCCACGCAAGGCCACCGGCTACAAACCGGGCAAGCGCGGCGATATTCAGATCCAGGGTGTCGGCAACCTCATGACCCAGATGGCCGGCTGCTGCCAGCCGTTGCCGGGCGACGCGATCGTCGGTTACATCACCCAGGGCCGTGGCGTGAGCATTCACCGTCAGGACTGCGCCTCGGTGCTGCAACTGGCCGGGCGCGAGCCGGAGCGGATCATCCAGGTCAGCTGGGGCCCGGTGCCGGTGCTCACCTACCCGGTGGACATCATCATTCGCGCCTACGACCGGTCCGGTTTGTTGCGTGACGTCTCGCAGGTGCTGCTCAACGAACGGATCAACGTGCTGGCGGTCAACACCCGCTCGAACAAGGAGGACAACACCGCGTTGATGTCCCTGACCATCGAGATTCCGGGGCTGGATGCGCTTGGGCGGTTGCTGGGGCGGATATCCCAGTTGCCGAACATCATCGAAACGCGCCGTAACCGTACGCCGTGATGCCGATGGAACCGATACCTGTAGGAGCCGAGCTTGCTCGCGATGGCGATTTACCTGACACACCGCTATCGCGAGCAAGCTCGGCTCCTACAGGTTTGCGGTTTGCCCGAGCTATCGAGTTGCCGATGCAGAGAGTGATTGATGTACAGCCTTGAAGACTTGCTACACCTGATGAGCCGTCTGCGCGACCCGCAGTTCGGTTGCCCATGGGACATCAAGCAAACCTACGCCACCATCGTCCCGCATACCCTCGAGGAAGCCTACGAAGTCGCTGACGCCATCGAGCGTGGTGACTTCGATCACTTGCAGGGTGAACTGGGCGATTTGCTGTTCCAGGTGGTTTATTACAGCCAACTGGCCCGGGAAGAAGGGCGGTTCGAATTCGCCGGCGTTATCGATGGCATCACCCGCAAGCTGATCCGTCGTCATCCGCACGTGTTCCCCACCGGCGATCTGTACGCGCCGCTGGATGTTCCGCGTCTGAGTGAAGAGCAGGTCAAGCAACGTTGGGAAGAGATCAAGGCTGAAGAACGCGCCGAGAAGTCTGCGGCGCCGGAACAACTGTCCTTGCTTGATGATGTGCCCGCTGCGCTGCCGGCGTTATCCCGTTCAGCCAAGTTGCAGAAGCGCGCAGGGCAGGTCGGCTTCGACTGGCCGGACGCCTTGCCGGTGCTGGACAAGGTCCGCGAAGAACTCGATGAAGTGCTCGAAGCCATGGCCGACAATGACTCGGTAGCGATTGCCGATGAGGTCGGCGACTTGCTGTTTTCCGTGGTCAACCTGGCGCGTCATCTCAAGGTCGATCCGGAAACCGCCTTGCGCGGCGCCAACAGCAAATTCGAAAGACGCTTCCGTTTTATCGAACAGGCATTGCGCGACACCCACCGTCCCATAGAAGATTGCACCCTCGAAGAGTTGGACGCCTTGTGGGGCGAAGCCAAACGTCAGGAAAAGAATTTGCCCAGCTGCGGTTGAGCAGTGGCCTAAGTGAGAAATAAGCACCATGAGCATTTCCCTTCGCGACCAGTTGCTAAAGGCAGGGCTGGTCAACCAAAAGCAGGCCAAACAGGTCGGCAAAGAGAAGCAGAAACAGCAGCGCCTGGCCCATAAAGGCCAGATCGAACTCGATGATTCCCAGCAGCGTGCGGCCCAGGAAGCCATGGCCGAAAAGGTCAAGCGCGACCAGGAGCTGAACCGCCAGCAGCAGGAGAAGGCCGAGGCCAAGGCCCGCGCCGCGCAGGTCAAGCAATTGATCGAAGTCTCGCGGCTGCCGAAGCTGACCACCGAGGACTACTACAACTTCGTCGACGACAAGAAGGTCAAGCGCCTTTCCGTCAACACGTTGATGCGCAACAAGCTCAGTAACGGTTCGCTGGCGATCGTGCACCATGCCGGTGGTTACGAAGTGATCCCCCGTGAAGCGGCCCTGAAGATCCAGGAGCGCGATCCACAGCGCATCGTGCAGCTGAACGTGCAGACTGAAGAAGCGGCGGCCGAGGATGATCCGTACGCGGCCTATCAGATCCCTGATGATCTGATGTGGTAAGTCTTTGTGGCGAGCGAGCTTGCTCGCGCTGGGCTGCGTAGCGGCCCTGAAAATCTGGCAGCAATTGCCGATTTTTTTGAGTGCTACGCACGACAAACCCCGCTCATGGCGGGGTTTGTCGTTTTCAATGCTGTCATTGCTTATGCGGATTGCAGCGCTCGTTGCTGCTCCAGTTTTTCCAGTTCGGCCTTGTAGCTGTGGGCGTCGGTTTCGGAGTGGAACATCCCCACCAGCATGTCTTGTTGGTGCACGTCCCAGATCCGGATACCGGCGGCTACGCCTTCGTGGGACTTATGTGAATCGTCGCGTTCAGTTACTTTTACAGTCATCTGCTAGCTCCAATCTCTGTGATATCTGCAGCAAGGCGTGTGCAGGACTCTGTTATATATTTTGTTAGCTTGCTAAGTAAACGACAGAGTTTGGTAACGGTTTTTTGCAAAAATGGAGAAAGTCCTGCAGCCCGCGAAATACGCGGCATTCGGTCGCAGGGCGCTGAGTTTCATGACAAAAGCTTCATGTTCGCCGTGAATATTTCGCTGGTAGAACACGGCACCTGTAGGCGCACGGCTTGCCGGCGAAGGCGTCCTTGAGTACGCCTTCGCCGGCAAGCCTGGCTCCTACAAAAAGCATTGCAGTGCACATTTTCCAGGCACAAAAAAAAACGCCCCGAACCAGTCGGGGCGTTTTTATGTGCTGCGTAGGCGGGGTGTTACTTACCCTGCCAGCGCTGCAGTACCAAGGTCGCGTTGGTGCCACCGAAACCGAAGCTGTTGCTCATCACGGTGTTGAAAGCGACGTCTTCACGAGTCTTGGTCAGGATCGGCATGTCTGCCACTTCCGGGTCCAGTTCGTCGATGTTGGCGGAACCCGCCATGAAGTTGCCTTCCATCATCAGCATGCAGTAGATCGCTTCGTGAACGCCGGCGGCGCCCAGGGAGTGACCGGACAGGCTCTTGGTGGAGCTGATGGCCGGGGCCTTGTCGCCGAACACTTCACGCACACCTTTCATTTCCGCGACGTCGCCGACCGGAGTCGAAGTGCCGTGGGTGTTCAGGTAGTCGATCGGTGCGTCAACGGTGGACATGGCCATCTGCATGCAGCGGATGGCGCCTTCGCCGCTTGGAGCGACCATGTCGTAGCCGTCGGAGGTCGCGCCGTAGCCAACGATTTCCGCGTAGATCTTCGCGCCGCGGGCCAGAGCGTGTTCCAGCTCTTCGACCACGACCATGCCGCCACCGCCGGCGATGACGAAACCGTCACGCTTGGCGTCGTAGGCACGGGAAGCTTTTTCCGGGGTTTCGTTGTACTGGCTGGACAGTGCGCCCATGGCGTCGAACAGGAACGACTGGCTCCAATGCTCTTCTTCACCGCCGCCGGCGAACACGATGTCCTGCTTGCCCATCTGGATCTGTTCCATGGCCGTACCGATGCAGTGAGCACTGGTGGCGCAGGCAGAAGCGATGGAGTAGTTCAGACCCTTGATCTTGAACGGGGTGGCCAGGCAAGCGGAAACGGTGCTGCTCATGGTCCGCGTGACGTAGTACGGCAGAACCTTCTTGATGCCTTTTTCGCGCAGGGTGTCCAGCGCTTCCATCTGGTTCAGCGTGGAAGCGCCGCCGGAACCGGCGATCAGGCCAGTACGCGGGTTGGATACCTGCTCTTCGGTCAGGCCCGAGTCTTCGATGGCGTTTTTCATCGCTACATAAGCGTAAGCCGCTGCGTCACCGACGAAGCGAAAGGTCTTGCGATCAATCAGCTCTTTAAGCGGAAGGTCAATGGAGCCGGAAACCTGGCTACGCAGACCCATTTCGGCATATTCCGGGTTGAACCGGATGCCAGGGCGGCTTGCACGCAGGTTAGCGGAGACGGTCTCTTTGTCATTGCCCAGGCACGAAACGATGCCCAGACCAGTGATAACGACGCGGCGCATGCGGATAACCCTTAGAAGTTGTCAGTGGAGGTGAAAACGCCGACCCGAAGGCCTTCGGCGGTGTAGATTTCGCGACCGTCGACAGTCACCGAACCATCGGCGATGGCCAGGTTCAGCTTGCCTTTGAGGACGCGCTTGATATGAATGTTATAGGTCACTTTCTTCGCGGTCGGCAGAACCTGACCAAAGAACTTCACTTCGCCCGAACCCAAGGCGCGGCCGCGGCCCGGCAGGCCTTGCCAGCCGAGGAAGAAACCGACCAGTTGCCACATGGCATCGAGGCCCAGGCAGCCTGGCATCACCGGGTCACCTTCGAAGTGACAGGCGAAAAACCACAGATCCGGAGTGATATCCAGCTCGGCGACCAATTCACCCTTGCCGTACTTGCCGCCTTCTTCGCTGATCAGGGTGATGCGGTCCACCATCAGCATGTTCGGGGCGGGCAGTTGCGCGTTACCTGGACCGAACAGCTCACCGCGACTGCAGCGCAGCAGGTCTTCCCGAGTAAAGGCGTTTTGTTTGGTCATGCGAGCTCCTCAATAGTCCCATGCGGCAGGTGGGGCAAATCTTCCCGGCCGATCGAAGCGTTCATGCCTCGAGTCAGCAGCCTACTCATAGACTATTGCGTTGTGGTGAAAGTCACAGCACCAAGGACATGAATGTACACTTGTGCACTGAAATTTTTATTCAAGCCCCTTTTCGGGCCTGTTCGGGTGCCTAAGACTGCCGCACTTTCGGCTTTCACGCCAGTCGCAGATGGTCGAAAGGCCTGCACTACTGCACCCATCGCTGCAGAATTTGCTGCAAATCAGTGCGTTTGAACGGCTTGGCCAGGTAATCGTTCATTCCCGCCGATAAACAGGCTTCACGGTCGCCCTGCAAGGCGTTGGCGGTCAGCGCAATGATCGGCAGGTCGGTGCAACCGGGCAGTTGGCGAATCTGTCGGGTGGCCTCATAGCCATCGATGATCGGCAGTCGGCAGTCCATCAGAATGGCTTCGAAGATCAGACTTTCGGCACTGCGTACCGCCTGAGCGCCGTCGGTGGCGACGCTGACAGTAAAGCCCAGGCTGCGCAACATGGCTTCGACGACGGTCTGGTTGACCGGGTTGTCCTCGACCAGCAGCACATTGCGGCCTTCGCCATCACCACTGCCGGTCTGCGCGCGTGGCGTGCGCACCGGCAGCGTCTGTTTATAGAGCGCCAGCGGGATTTCCAGGGTGAACACCGAGCCGCGACCTTCCTCACTCTGGGCGCGCAAGGTGCCGCCCATGCGTTCCGCCAGGGTGCGGGCAATCGGCAGTCCCAGCCCGGTGCCGCCGTAACGCCTTGAAATTGAACTGTCGGCCTGCTGGAACGCATTGAACATTAACTCCAGGCTTTCGGCCGGGATACCAATCCCGCTGTCGCGCACGGTGCAGGTGAACCACAACAATTCGTGATCCAGCGACTGCCATTGCGGTTCGATGGTGACGCGGCCCTGCTCGGTGAACTTCAGCGCATTGCCCACCAGGTTCACCAGGATCTGCCGGATCCGTGTCGGGTCGCCCTGAACCTGCAACGCACGCATGTCTTCGGGGATCAGCAGCGCCAGATCGAGCCCGCGTTGCAAAGCGCTGTGCTGGAACGACTGGGCGCAACTGCTGATCAGGTCCGCCAGATTGAACGGAATGTGTTCCAGTTCCAGTTCCGAACGCTCGATGCGCGAGAAGTCGAGAATGTCGTTGATGACTTTGAGCAGGTGTTCGGTGGACTCCGAGGCCAGCGCCGCGTACTCGACCTGCTCCTCGGTCATCTCGGTGGTTTCCAGCAGTTGCAACATGCCGAGCACGCCATTCATCGGTGTGCGCAGTTCGTGGCTCATCATCGCTAGGAAATCGGATTTGGCGTTGTTGGCCTTTTCCGCTTCTTCGCGGGTCTGGATCAACTGCGCCATGGCCTGATGCTGTTCACGGCTGGCCTGTTCGAGACCGCTGGCGAGGTTATTGATGTGCTGCGACAGCGCGCCGAGTTCGGTGTCGTCGACAATCGGCAGCGGCGTCTTGTAGTCGCCGCTCTGGATCGCCTTGACCGCGTTGCCGATGTCGCGGATCGGCTGCGACAGGCTGCCGGCCAGGCGCCGGGCGATCAGGAAGGTAAATAACAGGGCGAACAGCGCGAGGACACCGGCCTTGAACAGGATTTCCTGTTGCCGCTTGCTGAAGGCGTCATTCGACAGACCGACGATCACACGCCCCAGATAATCCTCGGCGGGGGCGGTGGTGGCGGCGTTGGCGCCCTGGAAGAAATCATTGTGCAGCGCGATCCGTTGCAAGCGCACCGGCGCCTGGAACACTTCGACCTGTTGCGAGCGGGTGTGGGTTTCCGACGGGTGCTCGACGTACACCAGAATCCGGTTGGCGCTGTCCTGCACTTCCAGAAAGCGCACATTGGGCGTGGCCAGGGTGGCCTTGAGCAGACTTTCGAGCACTTCGTTGTTGCCCGAAATCACCCCGTATTCGGCGGCCGGCGCCAGTTGGTTCGCAATCAGTTGACCGGTGTGATTGAGCTCCTGACGCAGGTCCTGGATCCGCACGAAGGTGAAGAAGCTGATCAGCAGCAAGGTCAGCAGCAGAGCAGGGCCGAGGCTGATGATCTGGGTGCGGGTATTGATGTCCCAACGACGACGGAAAGTCATGGGCGGCTTTCTCCTTCGGCCAACTGTGTTGCAACCAAAGCTTCATTGATCTGTTCAATGCCTAATGAACGAGCCACTTGTGGGTTACTCAAGACTTTGAAGCGATTGGCGTAATGCGTGCGTGGCCAGGTGGCCGGTGGCTGGTCGAGCAGTTCGTCGAGAATCGCCAGCCAGTCGCTCTGGTCGCTGTAGCTGCTGGTCAGGCTTCCGGCCTTGACGAAGCCGGCGTTCGGGCCGATCAGCGCGGTTTGTCGTGCGTAGCTGCTGAGCAGCAGGTTTTTTGCGGTTTTGGGGTTATACAGGTCGGGATCATCGAGGCCCAGCAGCACGTCGCTGTTTTTCAGCAGGGTTTGCAAGGGGCGGCTGTCATTGGTGTTGTCCCAGCGTTCGGTGACGATTTCGAGGCCCAACGGCCGGGCGGCCTGACGCAGTTCATTCAAGAGGAATTCGCTATGGTTGTCGTACAGCACGCCGATCCGTTTGGCCTGGGGCAGCAGGATTTGGGCCAGGCGCAATTGCCGATCGGGCGGCGGATCACTCCAGAGCAGGCTCAAATGGGCGGGTAGGGCGGTGCCCAGGCGTTGACGGGCTTGCAGGCGACTGATGCGCAGTACCAGCGTCGCCGGGCCCTGGGTTTCTTGCAGGCGCCAATCGAGGCTGGGCAGGTCCAGCAGGATCAAACGAATGCCGGTCGGCAATTTGCTCGGTGCCGGTAGACGGGTCAATGGCTGGAAACGCACCGTGTCGCCAGGGCGCAATTCGCCAAGGGCCGTCGCGAAAGCCTGCATGCCGGGGCTGTCGTCGGCACCGGTCAGCAGAATGTCCTCGGCGCTGACCGACAGGCTCACCAGCCAAACGGCAAACACCAGGCACAACCCGGCCAGCAGGCGGCCAGGGATTGGCGTCTTGCGCGACGGACACCGCAGCATCTAGAACGCCAGCTCCGCGCTGAAGTACATCACGCGTCGCTCGTCGTAATTGTTATCAACGAATGTGGTGGGTTGATTATCGAGACGTTGCTGGAGCACGCCGGCCAGCTCCAGGCTGGCCTTGCCCAGGCTGATGCGTTTGGCGATGCGTGTGTCGACCCGTTCGAAGCGATAGCCGTTGAGCGCGTCGTCACCATAATAGAAGAGTGCGCTGTTCCAGCCTTGGCCCCAGTTGCGCAGCCAGCCGGCGGAGCCACTGTTGCGTGCAGTCTGTTGCGCATCCAGCGGATTGCTCGCCTGGGCATCGACGTAGGCGTAGGTCAGGCGCAGCCGGTCGGCACTGCCGAGGTGCCAGTCGAGCTGGGTTTCCGCTCCGGTGAAGCGCGAGCTGTTGGCGTTACTGGCGATGTACTGATTGTTGCGCAACGGCTCGCTGATCATGCCAGTGATCTCGTCGTGGAACACCTTCACGTCCACCGCCAGCCCCCACTCGGCGAAGAAGCCGTTGTAGCCCAGTTCTCTCGAGCGCATGTGTTCCTGCTCAAGGTTACCGGGACCGCGGGTCTTGACGAAGTAACGGGCGCTACTCTGGCCATAGGCAGTGGGTTGCAGGTTGGTCACCCGGTAACTCCAGTTGACGTTGTTCTCGAACATGTCCGGCGAACGGATGGCTTCCGAATAGACTGCGCGCAAACCGTGGCGCGGAGTGATCAGATAGTTGACTGCCACCCGCGGGGTCAGCGAACTGCCGGTCAATTGCGTGTCTTCGAACATCGCACCGCCCTGTAACAACCAGTGTTCGGTCGCTCGCCACTCGAGTTGGCCGAATGCGCGCCACGTCGTGTCATCGAGCGTGCCGTTGAAATAGGTCTCGGAATCGGCCCGGTCGTAACGATAGTTCAAGCCGCTGACCAGTCGCAGGCTGTCGGACAGGCTAAGGGTGTCCTGCAATTCGAGGTCGTAGCGCGATTCCCGGGTGCTCTGGTCAATGTCACCGCACAGGGTTCGCCGGGCGCCGTTTCGCCACTGGTCCAGCACTTGATTGGCCAGGGCTTGCTCCGCCGCCGTACCGGCCGGCGCGCCGGGACCGAGGTAGCGCTCGATGTTGCGCGCCAGGCGTTCGGTGTAATTCGGGTTGAGCTGCCAGAGCTGGGTCAGTTCGGGGCTGAACGAGACTTCGGCGTCGCAGGCGCGCCAGGTTTGCTGCCGATCCCAGTGCTGGGCCGAGCCTTGGATATAAAGGCTGTGATCGGGATTGAGGTCGAGGTTCCAGCGCAAGGAACCGGCGTAGTCTTTGGCGACGACGTCAGAATTGTTCCCGGCGGCAGTAATTCCCGAGAACACTGGGCGGTAGGTGTAAGGCCGCTGATTGCTCCCGTCCTTGGCATTTAACTGCCAATCGATGCTTTGTTGTTCGTTTAGCGTCTGGCTGACGGCGAGGTTGAGGCGGTTCAGGCGGCGGCTGTCGCGATAGTCGGCGCCCTTGCGGTCCGAGTCGAAGCCGTCGTCCTGCTGACCGGACAGCGACAGGCGCAAGTCGCCACCGTCCCAGCCCACGCCCTGACTGGCGTAGAAATCGTCGATGCCGCGCTGGCCGCGAGTGACCTTCATTCGCGTGCCGTGGCTGTCGGCCGTATTGCGGGTGATGATGTTGACCACCGCCATCAGCGCATTGGCGCCATAGCTGACCGTGTTCGGGCCGCGGAAGACTTCGATGCGCTCGATGTCTTCCATGGCCACCGGAATGTCACTCCAGTCCACGGTGGCCAGGCCGGCGCGATACACCGAACGGCCGTCGATCAGCACCTGCATGCGCCGCGCTTCGCTGGCGTTGGTGCCGTGGTAATTCACGGCGGCCTGATTGCCGGTGATGTTGCCGACCATCATTCCCGGCACCAGGCGCAGCAACTCGCTGATGTCCCGGGCACCGCTGGCGTTGATCAGTTCGCTGTCGATCACCGTCATGCTCCCCGGCACCGCGGCCGGCGACTGTTTCAGGCGCGTAGCCGTCAGTACGTGCGGCAGTGGCTCACTGTCGAGAAACAGGTCGTCGGCCAGCAACGGCGGGCTGAAGATCAGCGCCAGAACCAGCGGCGAGTGGGGTGAAGCAGAGCCAAACGACACAACACATCCTTGATAGCGATTTTACTGGCGCGCATGTTAACCGAGCCGGTCGACTTTTCCAGTCACGATGACGGCATTTTCCTCGGATTTATTGGTCTTCTTCAGACAAGTGCCGGTAATTCACGCGGGGGCTGGCCGCCACTGGGCCGCTCCGTATAATGCCGGCATCGCCACTGGTATGGATTAACGGATTGCATATGACTGAACAGCGCCCGATTGCGGTCCTGGGAGGCGGAAGTTTTGGTACCGCCGTGGCTAACCTGCTGGCCGAGAACGGGCTTCAGGTCCGGCAGTGGATGCGTGACCCTGAACAGGCAGAAGCCATTCGGGTCAATCGCGAGAACCCGCGTTACCTCAAAGGCATCAAGATTCTCCCGGGCGTGGAAGCGGTCACTGACCTGCAAGCCACACTGGAGGCTTGCGACCTGTGCTTCGTTGCGCTGCCGTCCAGCGCACTGCGCTCGGTGCTGGTCCCGCACGCCGAACGATTGAGCGGCAAACTGCTGGTCAGCCTGACCAAAGGCATCGAAGCCCACACCTTTAAACTGATGAGCGAGATCCTCGAAGAGATCGCCCCGCAAGCGCGCATTGGCGTGCTGTCCGGGCCGAACCTGGCCCGTGAAATCGCCGAACACGCATTGACCGCCACCGTGGTCGCCAGCGAAGACGAAGAGCTCTGCCAACGGGTTCAGGAAGCGCTGCACGGCCGCACCTTTCGCGTGTACGCCAGCGCTGACCGCTTCGGCGTGGAGTTGGGCGGGGCGCTGAAAAACGTCTACGCGATCATCGCCGGCATGGCGGTGGCGCTGGGCATGGGCGAAAACACCAAGAGCATGTTGATCACCCGGGCGCTGGCGGAGATGACCCGCTTTGCGGTGAATCAGGGCGCCAACCCGATGACGTTCCTGGGGCTCGCGGGCGTAGGTGATTTGATCGTGACCTGTTCGTCGCCGAAAAGCCGCAATTATCAGGTCGGCTTCGCCCTCGGCCAAGGCTTGAGCCTGGAAGACGCAGTGACACGGCTGGGCGAAGTCGCGGAAGGCGTGAATACCCTGAAAGTGCTCAAGGCCAAGGCCCAGGAAGTGGGCGTGTACATGCCGCTGGTCGCCGGGCTGCACGCGATTCTGTTCGAAGGGCGCACGCTGAATCAGGTGATTGAATTGTTGATGCGCGGCGAACCGAAAACCGACGTCGACTTTATTTCCACCAGTGGTTTCAACTGATCACGCTTTTAAAACAGGCAGGGAATTGCATATGAACGATCCGAAAGTAGAAGCCAGGTACGAATCCATCCTGCTTCGGGTGTTGTGGATGATCGTCTTCCTGCTGGTCTGGCAGGTGGCGCAATTCATCCTCGGCGCCGTGGTGCTGGTGCAACTGGTCTATCGTTTGATCTATGGCGCCCCGAGCGCCAGCCTGATGAATTTCGGCGACAGCCTGAGCCAGTTCCTGGCGCAAATCGGGCGTTTCGGCACGTTCCACAGCGACCAGAAACCCTGGCCGTTCGCCGACTGGCCGACGCCGCGTACGCCGGAAGGTGAAGCGCCACACGTCGTGGCGCCTGCGCCGCATCCGGCCCGAGATGAGGAACCCAAGCTATGAAACTCTGGGTATTGCGACATGGTGAAGCCGAGCCACACGGCAAACGTCCTGATTCCGAGCGGGCATTGACGGCACACGGTCGTGAGGAGGTGTTGCGCACCGCTGCCAAGTTGATCGGCATACCGATTACAGCCATTTATGCCAGTCCTTACCTGCGAGCGCAGGAGACGGCAGAAATTGTGCGTACGGCGCTGAATTTCGCGCCGGAGATTCGCACTGTCGAATGGCTGACCCCCGACAACCGCCCGCAAGCAGTGGCTGAACAGTTGGTATCTGTGGATCACGCTCTGCTGATCAGTCACAACCCGCTGGTGGGAAACCTGCTCGGTTACCTTCAGCACGGTCATGTGCAGGAACCGGAAGCGGTGCAAACCGCGGGCCTGGCGGAACTGGAGGGTGATTTGCCGCTGGCGGGCGCAATGAAGCTCAAAGGCATCAAGCACCCGTAACTGCTTTTGCTGTTTTTGCTTCGCTTTGGATTTGGATTTGGATTTTGTAGGAGCGAGGCTTGCCCGCGAAGCTTTGCCGGGTTTAAGGGCCCCTTCGCGGGCAAGCCTCGCTCCTACGGGTTCGGTGTCGCTCATGATTTTTGTAATGAAATAGTCAACCAAGCAACCGCTTGGTTGACTACGCTTGCTCCAGACCAAAAACAAAGGAGCGAGTCGCATGTCTGCTGCTTTTCGTTTGCCGCTGGACGTCTTTTACGAGCGTGAGGCCCGTCATCCCCGTCAGCGCTTCCTGGTTCAACCGGTGGGCGGCGGTCAGGTCGAAACCCTGACCTGGGAAGACGTCGGTCATCAGGCCCGTTGCGCCGCGCACTGGTTGCGGGCGCGGGAATTGCCGCAAGGCAGCCACATCGCCCTGATCTCGAAAAACTGTGCGCACTGGATCATCGCCGACCTGGCAATCTGGATGGCCGGGCACGTTTCGGTGCCGTTGTACCCGAACCTCACCGCCGAATCCGTCGCGCAAGTCCTCGAACACTCCGAAGCGGCGCTGGCGTTCATCGGCAAGCTCGATGACTGGCCCGGCATGTCCCGCGGGGTCCGCCCCGACCTGCCAACCATCAGCCTGCCACTGCACCCGCCGGGCAGCTTCGATTTCAGCTGGGCCGACCTGCAAGCGTGTTCACCGATCCAGGACGATCCCAAACCTGCCGCCGACCAACTGGCGACTATCATTTACACTTCCGGCACCACCGGCATGCCCAAAGGCGTGATGCACAGCTTCGGCACTCTGGGCTTCGCCACCACCCACGGCACGCAATTGTTCGGCCTCAATGAGTCGGATCGGCTGCTGTCCTATCTGCCGCTGTGCCATGTCGCCGAACGAATGTTCGTTGAACTGGCGTCGATCTACACCGGGCAAACCGTGTTCTTTGCCGAGAGCCTCGATACTTTTCTGACCGACTTGCAGCGTGCGCGACCGACCGCGCTGTTCGGCGTGCCACGCATCTGGACCAAGTTCCAGATGGGCGTGTACAGCAAGATCCCGGCGAAACGCCTCGACTTCCTGCTGGGGTTGCCCTTCATTGGCAAGCGGGTAGGGCACAAAGTGCTCGCCGGGCTTGGGCTGGACGCCTTGCGCGTCGCGCTTTCCGGCGCGGCACCGGTGCCGCAGACTTTGTTGCTGTGGTATCAAAAGCTCGGGCTGGACGTGCTGGAGGTGTACGGCATGACCGAAAGCTGCGGTTATTCCCACATCGGTCGGCCCGGCGAGAACACGCCCGGCTGGATCGGCAAGCCTTGCCCTGAGGTTGAAGTGCGGATAGCCGAATCGGGCGAGGTCATGGTGCGCAGCGGCGCGACCATGCTGGGGTATTTCAAGGAACCGGAAAAAACTGCCGACACGATGACCGAGGACGGCTTCCTGCGCACCGGTGACAAGGGTGAGCAAGACGCCGAAGGCAACCTGCGGCTGACCGGACGGCTGAAGGAAATCTTCAAGACCAGCAAAGGCAAATACGTGGCCCCGGCACCGATTGAAAATCGTCTGGCAGTCCATTCGCGAATCGAACAGGTGTGCGTGGTCGGCGACGGTTTGAGCGCGCCGCTGGGGCTGTGCGTGCTTTCGGCGGTCGGGCAGCAGGACGCGGGCGGAACCGCGCGCGCCGGTCTGCATTCAAGCCTGGAAAAACTGCTGGAGGAGGTCAACGACGCCCTCGACAAGCATGAGCGCCTGCGCCGGCTCGTGGTAGTCAAAGACAGCTGGGCGGTTGAAAACGGTTTTCTGACACCGACCCTGAAGATCAAGCGCAACGTGATCGAAGCGGCTTACGGTGCCCGGTTCGAAGAATGGAGCGAGCGCAGCGAAGCAGTGCTGTGGCAGGATTGAGTCACGAACAAAACCAACAAAGGATGTCTGCAATGAGTTTGTGGCGCACCATTCCCAACATCGAGCAGTTGAACGCAATTCAGAAAAACACCATTGGTGAAGTGCTGGATATCCGCTTCGAGGCCTTTGACGAAGACTCGCTGACTGCGAGCATGGTTATCGACCACCGTACGCACCAGCCTTATGGTCTGCTGCATGGCGGCGCGTCCGTGGTGCTGGCGGAAAGCGTCGGCTCCATGGCCAGCTATTTGTGCATCGATGCCAGCAAGTTCTACTGCGTGGGCCTGGAAATCAACGCCAACCATTTGCGTGGACTGCGTAGCGGTCGCGTGACAGCCGTGGCCAAGCCGATTCACATCGGGCGTACGACCCATGTCTGGGATATACGGCTGACCAGCGATGAGGGCAAGGCCAGTTGTGTGTCGCGGTTGACCATGGCGGTGGTGCCGTTGGGAGAAAATCCACCGACGCGTTAATCGTCGAATGACCGACATTTTTTGGGCCAATGATTTCCTGTGGCGAGGGAGCTTGCTCGCGTTGGGTTGCGAAGCAGCCCCCTGCCGGACACCCCGTTCTCCCGTTACACGGCGTTCACCGGTTTTGCGGTTGCTGCGCCGCCGAGCGCGAGCAAGCTCGTTCGCCACAAGGTTCCGATTTCTGAATGGCCCATGCCCCTGACCGGACTGTCATCCTCCCTGGCAGTTACGGTCATTGCGGATTGCGGTGGGCTTGCGGACAATCGGGTTCTGTTTTTGGTTGATGGAACGACTGGTATGTCGCAGCAGATATTTTTCGCCCACGCCAACGGTTTTCCTTCGGGGACCTACGGCAAGCTGTTCGCGGCGCTGGCGCCCGAGTATCAGGTGACGCATCTGGAGCAGCACGCCCACGACCCGCGTTTCCCGGCGGACGACAACTGGCACAACCTGGTGGACGAGCTGATTCATCACCTCGAACAGCAGGCGGAGCCGGTGTGGGGTGTCGGCCATTCCTTCGGCGGCGTGCTGCACCTGCACGCCGCGTTGCGCTGCCCCGAGCTGTACCGCGGCGTGGTGATGCTCGATTCGCCGGTGCTGACCCGCGCCGATCAATGGGTGATCCGTGCCGCCAAACGCTTCGGTTTTATCGACCGCCTGACTCCGGCCGGTCGTACGCTGGGGCGTCGGGAAGAGTTCGCCGACCTCGAAAGTGCCCGCCGCTATTTCGCCGGCAAAACCCTGTTTCGCAGCTTTGATCCGGAATGTTTCGACGCCTACCTGCAACACGGTTTGTACAAGGTCGGCGACAAACTGCGCCTGCGTTTCGACCCGGCCACGGAAATCAGCATCTACCGTGGCGTGCCCCACACCAGCCCCGGCCGCGCTCGGCAGTTGAAGGTGCCGCTGGCAGTGGTGCGCGGGCACAAGAGCCGCGTGGTGATGCGTCATCACGCCAGTTCTGTCGGTCGCATGGCGTTGGGCGAATCCCTGACCATGCCGGGCGGGCACATGTTTCCCCTCGAACGTCCCCAGGACACGGCCTTGCTGCTGAAAAACCTGTTCAGCCGCTGGGACGGTCGCCATCAGCAGGATTGTGCATGAGCCATGTCGTCGAAGAAGTCCGCCTGAGCCTGCCGCACATTGAGCTGGCAGCGCACCTGTTCGGTCCCGAAGACGGTTTGCCGGTGATCGCCTTGCACGGCTGGCTGGACAACGCCAACAGCTTTGCCCGGTTGGCGCCGAAACTCAAAGGGCTGCGCATCATTGCGCTGGACATGGCCGGTCACGGTCATTCCGGGCATCGTCCTGCGGGTGCCGGTTACGCGATGTGGGACTACGCCCATGACGTGCTGCAAGTCGCCGAACAGCTTGGCTTGAAGCGTTTTGCGCTGATGGGGCACTCCATGGGTGCGATCGCTTCGTTGATCATTGCCGGTTCGCTGCCGGAGCGTGTCACCCATCTGGCCTTGATCGACGGCATCATTCCTCCTACAGACAAAGGCGAAAATGCCGCCGAGCGCATGGGCATGGCCCTGCAAGCGCAGCTGGATCTGCGGGAGAAAAGCAAACCGGTCTACAACACCCTCGACCGCGCCATCGAAGCGCGCATGAAAGGTCTGGTGGCCGTCAGCCGCGAAGCCGCCGAACTGCTGGCCCAGCGTGGCTTGATGCCGGTGCCGGGCGGCTACACCTGGCGTACCGACAACCGCCTGACGCTGCCGTCGCCGCTGCGTCTGACCACCGAACAGGCCATGGCCTTCGTCCAGCGGGTCAGCTGTCCTGCGCTGCTGGTCGTCGCGGCCGACGGCATGCTCGCCAAACATCCCGAGTTGCTGGAGCGTCTACCCTTTAGCCGTGAACAGCTGCCTGGCGGTCATCATTTGCACCTGAATGACGAATCCGGTGCCGACCTTGTCGCAGACTGTTTCAATCGGTTCTTCGCCGTTCCTTGACTTGCGCCGGGCAACTGTCGAGGCTGGGCGGGTTGAAATGGGAGACAACCATGATAGATCTCTACACCGCTGCGACCCCGAATGGCCACAAGGTCTCTATCGTGCTCGAGGAACTCGGCCTGCCCTACACGGTGCACGCCTTGAGTTTCGACAAGAAGGAACAGAAGTCCGCGGACTTCCTCAAGATCAACCCCAATGGCCGGATCCCGGCGATTGTTGACCGCGCCAACGGCGATTTTGCTGTGTTTGAATCCGGCGCCATCCTGATTTACCTCGCTGAAATGACCGGCAAACTGCTGCCTCAGGACCCCAAGGGGCGTTCGGTGGTGTTGCAGTGGCTGATGTTCCAGATGGGTGGAATCGGCCCGATGCAGGGCCAGGCCAACGTGTTTTTCCGTTACTTTCCGGAGAAACTCCAGGGCGCCATCGATCGCTATCAGCATGAAACCCGTCGCCTGTATGAAGTGCTCGACACGCGTCTGCAAGACGTGGAATTTCTGGCCGGCGATTACAGCATTGCCGATATCGCCACTTTTCCGTGGGTGCGTGGGCACGAGTGGTCAGGTGTCGACGTGGACGGCTTGACGGCCTTGCAACGCTGGATGGCGAGTATGGAAGCGCGTCCGGCGGTGCAGCGTGGTTTGCTCGTTCCCGAACGCATCGACGACGCCAACGTCATCAAGGGTGCCCAGGCCATGCTGATCCGATGAGCTCATCCATGCGTTCAATCAGTCTGCTGGCGCTGTGTTGTTTCAGTCCTCTGGGGTTTGCCGCCGATGTGCCGGGCAGTCAGGACCTGCCGATCGTGCCCCGCGTGGCCGATTCGCAGATCGTTGACTATCGCCCGGCGGTTGAACTGGAGCGGATCTACCCGCTGGGTTCAATACGCAAGATCAGCGGCCAGTTGCGTTTCGACGGTCAGGTCAGCGCCCGTGGGCAAACCACTTCGGTGACCTACGAGCTGCCACCGGAGCATTCGTCTACCGAAGCGTTTACCGTCGCTCGCGAAGCCTTGCAGAAGCAGGACGCCGAATTGCTGTTCTGGTGCCAGGCCCGTGATTGCGGTGAAAGCAGCCTGTGGGCCAATGAAGTCTTCGGCAATGCCAAGCTCTATGGCGCTGACGATCAGCAGGCCTATCTGCTGTTGCGGTTGGCTGCGCCAAAGGACAACACGCTGGTGGCGCTATACAGCATCACTCGCGGCAATCGCAAAGCCTATTTGCACGTTGAACAGTTCGATTCTGCCGCACCGCTGGGTGATCTGCTGCCAACATCCGCAACCTTGTTGCGAGAGCTCAAAAGTACCGGTGAGCTCGACTTCCCCAAACTGACCAGTGCGCCCGACGAGACCTGGCTGCGCTTGCTCTCGCGCGGCCTGAACCTGGACACGACCCTGCGGGTGAGCGTTTCCGGGCCGAACGCCGAAGCCTGGCGTCAGGCATTGATGAGCCAGGGCGTGCGGTCGGCGCGGATGGAGACGGGCAGCGTCGAAGGCTCTGGCCTGCACATCGAACTGTTGCGATAAGCTGAATCAGGCGGACGCGCTGGCCGCGTTCGCCTACTCTTTTGCGAACTGACTTTTTTCGAGATTCGGATGATCAATAACGATCGGCTGTTGGTGCAAATCCTGCTCCTGGTGCTGTTTGGCGCGAGCTTCTGGGTGATGGCGCCGTTCTGGTCCGCGTTGTTCTGGGGCGCGGTGCTGGCGTTTGCCAGTTGGCCCCTGATGCGTTTGTTGACCCGTTGGCTCAACGGTCGCGAATCCCTGGCGGCTGCATTGCTGACCCTGGGCTGGATGTTGCTGGTGGCGTTGCCGCTGGTGTGGCTGGGTTTCAACCTGGCGGACCATGTGCGCGACGCCACGGCGTTCATCAAGGATGTGCAGATGGATGGCTTGCCCGAGGCACCGACCTGGCTGGGCAGTATTCCTCTTGTGGGCGAACGGCTGGTGGTGATCTGGAACAGCATCGATCAGCAAGGCGCGGCAATGATGGTGTCGCTCAAACCTTATCTGGGGCAGGTCGGTAACTGGTTGCTGGCGCGCAGTGCACAGATTGGCGGCGGCATTCTCGAGCTGACGCTGAGCATCGTGTTCGTGTTCTTTTTCTACCGGGACGGGCCGCGCCTGGCGGCGTTTGTCCACGGCCTGCTGCAACGGTTGATCGGGGATCGCGCCGGTTACTACATCGAATTGGTGGCGGGTACGGTTCAACGGGTGGTGAACGGCGTGATCGGGACGGCGGCAGCCCAGGCGGTGCTGGCGTTGATCGGGTTCCTGATTGCCGGAGTGCCTGGAGCGTTGGTGCTTGGCATCGTCACCTTCCTGCTCAGCCTGATTCCCATGGGGCCGCCGCTGGTGTGGATACCGGCGACCGCGTGGCTGGCCTGGAAGGGCGAGTACGGGATGGCAGTGTTTCTCGGGATCTGGGGCACGTTCATCATCAGCGGGGTCGACAACGTGCTCAAGCCTTACCTGATCAGTCGCGGTGGGAATTTGCCGTTGGTGATCGTGTTGTTGGGGGTGTTTGGCGGGTTGATTGCGTTCGGCTTCATCGGCCTTTTTATCGGGCCGACGTTGTTGGCTGTCGCGTACAGTCTTTTGACTGACTGGAGCAAGAGTCAGGCGCGGGTGGAAGATCGCCGGCCGTGAGGTTTGTGTTGAGGCGAATGGCCCCTTCGCGGGCAAGTCGGACCGCCGTACCGCTCGCTCCTACAGGTCAAGTGTCGAACCCATAATTGGGGCAAAACGCATGACCTGTAGGAGCGAGCGGTGCGGCGGTCCGACTTGCCCGCGAAGCTTTTGACTTAAGTCGCTACGTTAAGGTATTTACCCACCGTCGCCACCTTGTCGAGCGAGTATTGCTTGCTCAGGATGGCGATCATTTTGTCCAGCGCTTCTGCCACGTTCGCCTGATCGGTGGAACTGTCGCTGTTTTTCTCGCGACCGGCCTGCAGCGCGGCTTTCAATTCGTCGCTGCTGACTCCGCCACTGCTGTCGCTATCCAATACCTTTAGCAGCGCGGCACTGGTGTCGGTGCCGGTCGATG